>DATFDS010000207.1:0-12307 GCA_035251955.1 Sphingobium sp.
GCTGATCGAAGCGATCTGGGGCAAGCGGCGCATCATGGAAGTCTATCTGAACGTCGCGGAAACCGGCATCGGCACCTATGGCGTGCAGGCGGGCGCGATCCGCTATTTCCACCATGGCGCGGGCAAGCTCAGCCGGGCGGAAGCCGCGCGGATCGCCGCCGTCCTGCCCTTGCCGAAGAAGCGCGCCGCCATCGCCCCGCGCGGCTTCACCCGCCGCTACGGCAACAGCGTCGCCAACCGCATCGGCATCGTCCAGCGCGACGGCCTGGATAACTGCGTCCGATAGAAAAGGGCGCGGAGTGATCCGCGCCCTCTCTTTCCGGACAATCCGGACAATCGGCGTTAGAGACCGACTGTCAGTGTACCCATGACCGTGCGCGGCGCACCGATCGAGAAGTTCGGATTGGCGCCAGCCACGCCCGCAATCGTGCCGGCGTTGATCTGGGTGCTGATGTTGCCGAAATAGAACTCGTCAAACAGGTTCGTCACGTTCAGCTGGAAGTAAGTCTTTTTGGCACCCCACTGGGCCAGGCTCAGGCGGGCGTCCAGATCGACCAGCGTGTAGCTCGGCACTTTCACGTCGTTCACATCGGTCGCATAGCGGCTACCAACATATTTAGCCTGCGCCCCGACTGAGACCGGACCGACATCCACCTGGGCACGGCCACCGACGGTCCAGTCCGGCGTTTCGGTCACGCGCTTGCCGGTCGTCGGCGCGAACACCGGCGCGGCGACGGTGCCGCCGATCAGGATGTCATCCTTGAGACGGCTGTGGTTGTAGGAACCAAAGCCGTACAGCGTCAGTTCCTTGATTGGCTGGTACGCGATGTTTGCATCAACACCATAGGCCTCGACCTTGCCGACGTTGCGATCGACCGAAATGCCCGCATCCTGATCGAAGGAGGTGACGATCCGGTTCTTGAAGTTAATGTACCAGGTGGTCAGCTGCGCCTGGACATGCCCCGAAGTGTATCGGGCGCCCAGGTCGAAGGAGTCGGTCGTCTCCGGCTTGATGTCGATGATCGGCGCACGGTAGAGATTGTCCGTGCGCGGCGCCGACAGACCCTTAGCATAGCTCCAGAAGAGATTTACCTTCGGGGTGATATTGTAGGTTAGACCGACGTTCGGCAGCACCTTCTCGAACTTGTACTGGGACTTGAACGGAGCATAGAGCGAGTTCGCCGGGAAGGGCGGCAACTGACTCGGCGGAACGATCACCAGCGTGCTTGCCGGTTGGCTGGTGCAGGTGGCAAAGCCGCTTCCTGCCGTCTGGATGTAGCAGTGGGTGTCCAGATTGCGCTTGAAGAATGGCGCGCGCACGCCGATTTCGACCCGCAGATTCTCGTCGAAGAATTTGCCGACATATTGACCAGAGACCTGATTGAGCAGGGCGATCGACAGGCGATCACGCTGTTGCATCTGGAAGCCGTCAGCGTTCAACACCGGACGGCCGTCGCGACCCCCGAACACATTTTCAGGTCCGCCAGCCGCGTTCAGGAAACCCCATTCGCCTGTCTGCTTGTGGCGCGCACGGTCATAGGTATAGGCCAGACGGACACGATGCTCAGGCGAGATGTCCCATATGAGCGACGCGAGCAGCGTGTAGCGGTTGGTGTTGGTGTTGTTGGGCGTGTAGAAGCCGATTGCGTCAACCGCGTCGCCGTCGCCATTATAGTCGACGCCGGTCGCCTTGGATCCCTTGATCAATGTCGCGTTTTCGGCGGAAGCGGTGAAGCCGCCCCCGTTCGCCAGCACATATTGATAGGCGCCGTCGAGCGTGAAGATCAGGTTGTCGGTCAAGGTGAAACGCGAATTCAGCCGGATATTGCCGGTATTCGACGGATTGATGCGCACCCTGTAATAGTTGGTGCAGCCCGTAACCGGCGTGGTGCAGACGCGGTCATTCTCGAACGCCATCAACGCGTCTTCCTGCGCACCGGTGGGATTGAGCACCAGCGGATTGGCGGACGAGATGTTACCCGCAGCCGGGATCACGCTGGCGCCGAACAGCGTGCGCATGTCGCTGACGCTGGGGTTGCGGTAGAAATTGTTACGATTGACGTTCCAATGCCCGGCCAACGAGATGAAGTCACCGTTGGAACCGATGGGCTGATAGATGCGCGCATTATATTGCTGCTTCTCGATTTCGCCAGGCCCCTTGAACTTGTCGTTCCGGGCGGTGCTGGCCGAGACGAACAATTTCGTTCCCCAAGGACCGATCTCGCCGGTGTCGATCTTGCCGAACAGCCGGAAATAATCATAGTCGCCTGCGGATCCCGATAGCAGGATGCCGAAGTCATCGCTCGGCATGACGGTCCGATAATTGACGGTGCCGCCGGACGAAGATGCCGTCGGACTATCGATGTCGGTCGCGCCCAGGTTGACGTTGACCTGGTCAATCAGTTCCGGATCAAGCTGTTGGTTGGGGAAAATAGCATAGTTGCCCGAATCATTCAGCGGGATGCCGTCGAAGGTGAGCGACACACGCGCGCCGTCGAAACCACGGATGCGCAGATTGCCGCCCGACGAGCCGTAAGGATCCGAATTGGTGAAGTTGACACCCGGAATCAGGTTGATCGCGTTCAGGATCGTCTGACCGGCGGGTTGGCGTGTGATGAGTTCCTGCGTCAAGATTGCGCGAGCTTTGGTGGAGTCCGGAATGACAATGCCGTCGACACCCTTGGTCGAGAGACGGCCACCGGTGACGATGATCGTATTTTCCGTCTCAATCGAACCTGTTGACTGGGCATAGGCCAGTCCCGGCATCGCCATCGCGACAAGCGCGGCGCTGCACATCAGAAACTGCTTCATCGAGTTATTCCCTTTTTGGAGAGGGTTGGTGTCGTATCGGCCCCTGCTTTTTTTGATTCGGGCCGTCGCCGCGTTGGCACTCGATAAAGACGGTAGTGTGTAATTTCGGCTACAGTTTTACAACTATGCAACAATAATGGAGCAAATCAGGTCCGTTGCCCTCATAGCGAGGGACGGCAAGGAAATTACACAAATCATTGGTTTAAAATGATAATGACGGTTTTCGCGCAATTGCTTAACAGTTGTATAATTCAGTGAGGCGCCGGAATATTCTGAATATATCGCACAATGAAAAGGGCCGGCGAGACATCGCCAGCCCTTCGAAAACGGTGCGGGATTATTCGCGTCAGGCCGCGTCTTCGGCCCGCTTATCCTTCTCGCTGAAGACGCGAATCGGTTCCTTGGTGCCGGCGACGACATCCTTGTCCACCACCACTTCGCCCACGCCTTCCATCGAAGGCAGGTCGAACATGGTGTCGAGCAGGATCGCCTCCAGGATCGAGCGGAGCCCGCGCGCGCCGGTCTTACGTTCGATCGCCTTCTTCGCGATCGCGGTCAGTGCATCGTCGGTGAAGCTGAGTTCCACATTCTCCATGTCGAACAGCTTGGCATATTGCTTCACCAGCGCGTTCTTGGGCTCGACCAGGATCTTGACCAGCGCGGTCACGTCCAGATCCTCCAGCGTCGCGATGACCGGCAGACGACCGACAAATTCCGGGATCAGGCCGAATTTCAGCAGATCTTCCGGCTCGCTCTGACGCAGCAGTTCACCGGTCTTGCGTTCCTCGGGCGCCGCGACATGGGCGCCAAATCCTATCGACTTGGCTTCCAGGCGGTCGCCGATGATCCTTTCAAGGCCAGCGAAGGCGCCGCCGCAGATGAACAGGATGTTGGTCGTGTCGACCTGCAGGAATTCCTGCTGCGGATGCTTGCGCCCGCCCTGCGGCGGCACGCTGGCGGTCGTGCCTTCCATCAGCTTGAGCAGCGCCTGCTGCACGCCCTCGCCCGACACGTCGCGGGTGATCGACGGGTTCTCGGCCTTGCGGCTGATCTTGTCGATCTCGTCGATATAGACGATGCCGCGCTGCGCCTTCTCGACATTATAGTCGGACGCCTGCAGCAGCTTGAGGATGATGTTCTCGACATCCTCGCCCACATAGCCCGCCTCGGTCAGAGTCGTGGCGTCGGCCATGGTGAAGGGCACGTCGAACGTCTTGGCCAGCGTCTGCGCGAGCAGCGTCTTGCCGCAGCCGGTGGGCCCCACCAGCAGGATGTTCGATTTGGCCAGTTCCACGTCACCGGGCTTCGCGCCATGGTTCAGGCGCTTGTAGTGATTGTGAACGGCGACCGACAGGACGCGCTTCGCCCGGTTCTGGCCGATCACATAATCGTCCAGCACATCGCATATTTCCTGCGGGGTCGGCACGCCGCCATCCTTTTTGCCGACGAGACCGCCCTTGGTCTCCTCGCGGATGATGTCGTTGCACAGTTCCACGCACTCATCGCAGATGAACACGGTCGGCCCCGCAATCAGCTTCCGCACCTCATGCTGCGACTTGCCGCAGAAGGAGCAGTAAAGCGTGCTTTTAGAATCGGAGCCCGTGAGCTTAGTCATTCGCCAATCTTTCTTCCCTGCCTGTCGCGAAAATCCGCCTGTGGCACGGGATATTCTGGTCCTAGGATCATCCTAGACCGCGTCACGCCGGTTTCACAAGGGGAGAAAACGGCGTGCGCGATAAGATCCATGTCAACTTTCGGTCGACTCCGGAGCGGCCGGACGACGGTCGAATACCTCATCGACCAGGCCGAAAGCCTTCGCCTCTTCCGCTTCCAGGAAGGTATCGCGGTCCATCGCCCGCTCCACTTCCTCCAGCGAACGACCGGTATATTGCACGTAGAGATTGTTCAACCGGCTGCGGATTCTCAGGATTTCCTTGGCCTGGATTTCGATGTCGGACGCCATGCCCTGCGCGCCGCCGGACGGCTGGTGGACCATGATGCGCGCGTTGGAAAGCGCGATGCGCTTGCCCGGCTCACCGGCGGCAAGCAGGAAGCTGCCCATCGACGCGGCCTGGCCGATGCAAACGGTGCCCACCTGCGGGCGGATATATTTCATCGTGTCGTGGATCGCCATGCCGGACGTCACCACGCCGCCGGGCGAGTTGATGTACATCCAGATGTCCTTCTTCGGATTTTCCGACTCGAGGAACAGCAGCTGGGCAACGATCAGCGAGGCCATATGATCTTCGACCTGGCCGGTCACGAAGATGATCCGCTCCCGCAGCAGGCGCGAATAGATATCGAAGCTGCGTTCGCCCCGGTTGGACTGTTCGATGACGATAGGGACCAGCGCGGCCATGGGGTCGGTCATGATGTCGGTCATTTTGCTCTTTCAGTCAGGTGCCTTTGCCCGCCACTACATCGGCACAAAAGGCAGATGGTTCAAGGGGTCGTGTGAGGCTTCAATCCCGGCGGGCGAAATCGGAGGGAGCCCGGAAGGCCAGATAGGCGAGCCGCCGCACTTCCCGCCGTCCCCGGACCACCGTGTCGAGGATAAGGCCGCACATGCCCGACAGCGTCGCCAGGATCATGAGGCCGGTCACCAGGATCGCGGTCGGGAATCTGGGGACGAGCCCGGTTTCCCAATAGGTGAGGATGAGCGGCGCGGCCAGGATCAGCCCGCTCGCCGCCAGCACAGCGGCGATGAGGCCGAAGAAGAGGATCGGCTTTTCGATGCGGTACAGGGTGAAGATCGTCCGCAATATCCGCCAGCCGTCGCGATAGGTGCTAAGCTTGCTGACCGATCCTTCGGGCCGCGCGCCATAGGCGGTGACGACTTCCGACACCGGCATGGCGAGTTCGAGCGCATGGACGCTGATCTCCGTCTCTATCTCGAAGCCCGCGGAGAGGACCGGAAAGCTCTTCACGAAGCGGCGCGAAAAGACACGGTAGCCCGAAAGGATGTCGGTGAAGCTGCGGCCGAAAAGCTGCTTCAAAAGGCTGGTGAGCGCCCAGTTGCCGAAGCGATGGCCGCGGCGATAGGCTTCTTCCAGCTCGCTCCTGCGCGAGCCGACGACCATGTCGAGATTGTCCTCCAGCATGGCGGCGACCATGCGGGGCGCGGCGGCGGCCTCATAGGTGGCGTCGCCATCGGCCATGACGTAAATGTCGGCGTCGACATCGGCGAACATGCGACGCACGACATGGCCCTTGCCCTGCTGCGCCACCCGGCGAACGATGGCGCCGGCGCCGGCGGCAAGATCCCGGCTGCCGTCAGTGCTGTTATTGTCGAAGACATAGATGTCGGCGGACGGCAAGGCGCGCCGGAAATCCTCCACCGTCTGCACGATGGCGCCAGCCTCATTATAGCAGGGCAGGATGACGGCGATGCGCGGGCTGGATACCCCCTCTCCGCTGGTCACTGCCGGAAACTCCTTCATCTGCGCCTCAAACCTTCACCCTTCGACGCCCTTGAAGCAGACCGTGCTCCTGCGAAGGCAGGAGCCCAGTTCCGACGGCAGGACTGGGCTCCTGCCTTCGCAGGAGCACGATGCTCTTTCAAGCCAGTCATGGAATGAGCCGGATTAATATTTCGTGCCCCGCCAATGGAAAAGCGCCCGCGCTTCATGTCGAAGCCGGGCGCTTATCCAGTCAGACCGAGCCGGTCTTATTCCGCCTTGGCGGCAGCCTTCTTGGCAGGCGCCTTCTTGGCCTTGGGCTTTTCCTCAGCAGCAGCTTCCTCAGCCACGGCCTCGTCCTTCTTGGCGGCAGCCTTCTTGGCCGGTGCCTTCTTGGCGGGACCTTCTTCGGCAACTTCCTCAGCAGCCGGAGCGGCCTCTTCAGCCTCCGCCTTCTTCTTGGGCGCCGCCTTCTTGGCCTTGGGCTCTTCGTCATGATGATCATGGCCACAGCCCGGGCCATGGACGTGCGGCTTCAGATCGCCATCCTCGGCTTCGATCGCGGCTTCCAGATCTTCACGGCTGACGGCGCGTTCGCTGATCTCGGCCTTTTCGAACAGGAAGTCGACGACCTTGTCCTCATAGAGCGGCGCGCGGAGCTGTGCAGCGGCCATCGGGTCCTGGCGGACGTACTGGACGAAACGCTCGCGGTCCTGCGGACTGTACTGCTGCGCCGCCTGCATGATCAGGCGGTTCATTTCCTGGTCGGAGACGACCACGCCATTGGCCTGGCCGATTTCCGAGAGCAGCAGACCGAGGCGGACGCGACGCACGGCGATGCCGCGATAATCGTCCTTCTCCGCTTCCATCTCGGCCAGAGCCGCTTCCGGATCTTCCTCATGGCCGGCTTCATGCTGAAGCTGCGCCCAGATCTGGTTGAATTCGGCTTCCACCATGCTCGGCGGCACATCGAAATCATGAGCGGCGGCGAGCTGGTCGAGCAGCTTGCGCTTCATATAGGTGCGGGTCAGGCCGTTATGTTCCTGCTCGATCTGGCCCTTCAGCAGCTCCTTGAGCTTGTCCAGACCTTCCAGGCCCAGCGACTTGGCGAAATCATCGTCCAGCTTGGGCTTGTCGGCGTTCAGGATCGCCTTGACCGTGATGTCGAAGGTCGCTTCCTTGCCGGCGAGGTGCGCGGCGCCATAATCCTCGGGGAAGGTCACGGTGATGACCTTCTCGTCGCCCTTCTTGACGCCCGTCAGCTGCTCTTCGAAGCCGGGGATGAACTGGCCCGAGCCGATCTTGAGCTTCACGTCCTCGGCCGAACCGCCCTCAAAGGCTTCGCCGTCGATCTTGCCGACGAAATCGATGGTCAGCGTGTCGCCGTCCTTCGCCTTGTGGCTGGCGGCATGCTCTTCCAGCGCACCCTGCTGGGTCGCGATGCGGCCGGCGGCTTCGTCGACCTGCGTGTCGGCGACTTCGGCGGTCAGGCGCTCCAGCTTCAGGCCCTCGATGCTCGGCGCGGCGATTTCGGGCAGCACTTCCAGCGCGACCTTGACCTCCGCGTCCTTGCCGAATTCGAAGGCTTCGTCCAGTTCGACCGAAGGCTGCATCGCGGGACGCAGCTTGTTGTCGGCGATCAGCTTCTGAATGCCTTCCTGGATCGAATTGTTGAGCGCGTCGCGCTGCAGCGATTCGCCGTGCATCTTCTTGACGAGGTTGGCGGGCACCTTGCCGGGGCGGAAGCCGGGCATGCGCACCTGCGGCGCGATCGCGGCCACTTCCTTCTCCACGCGGGCGTCGATGTCCTTCGACGTGATGGTCACGGTGTAGGCGCGCTTCAGGCCCTCGTTCAACGTCTCGACAGTCTGCATCTCTTCTCTCAAACGCTTTCTTCAGCTGAATTCAGGTGGCGCCTGGGTATGACAGGGGCCTGGCGCAACTGGTGCGGGCGAAGGGACTCGAACCCCCACATCTTGCGATACCAGAACCTAAATCTGGCGCGTCTACCAGTTTCGCCACGCCCGCATCGGTCGCCGGTCGGCGCGGCATAGAGAAAAGCGGAAGGAGAGGCAAGCAATTGTGGATAACCGGCTGGGAACCGGTGCGAAGGCCCGCGCGTAGCCTGTCCTTGAAGGAGAAACGCCATGGCCACCCAGCCCGATCCCGGCCCCAATACCGCGCCGCCGCCCGACAGGATCGAACCGCAATCGCCGCCCGAAGCGCCCCCGCCCTCGAGGCCTGACGAGACGCCGGGCGGCGAACCCCCGGAAATCATTCCCAACCGCCCCGACTTCGACCAGCCGGACCGATCAGTACCCGAACTGCCGCCGACCTGATCCGGGATATCCACAGTTTTTCTGCAACAGCGAAAAGTTTTTTTCGCGTGCATGCACTTATGCTTTCCCCACCGCTGGACAGACCCCTGCAAGCATGATTGAACCATGACAGATATAAGAAAGCGGGAGAGGCGCGGCTGACATCAAGGGGGTCAACGTGCATCGAGTTCGCGCCAAGCTGGAATGGTTCAAGACGGTGATCCTGCCACAGGAAGCCGCGCTACGCGGGCGGCTTCGGCGGATACTCCCGTCCACCCATGAACTGGACGACATGGTGGCAGAGGTCATGGCAAGGGCCTATGCCACGGAAAATTGGGAAAATGTGACGACAGGCCGCGCCTATCTGTTCACAATTGCCCGCAACCTCGTGATCGACACGGCGCGCCGCAACAAGGTGGTGAGCTTCGAGACGATCGCCGACCTGGAATTGCTCCAGGGCGACCATAATGTCGAGGCGCAATTGCATGCCCGCGAAGCGCTGCGGCAGGTCGAGGCGATCGTCGAATCGCTGCCGACCCAATGCCGCCGCGTCTTCATTCTTCGCCGCATCCACGAAAAATCGATGCTGGAAATAGCGGAGGAGATGTCCCTGTCCGTTTCTACAGTTGAAAAACATCTGGCCAAAGCGATCGCAATAGTTATGCGGGCCTGGGCGGAACGTGAGGAAACGGATTTCGAACGTGCAGGCGTCGGGACCAGGTTCAAGCTACGGGAACAGGGACGCGATCGAGGCGGAAGCCGCGCGCCTGCTGGCCAGGCTTAACAGCGGCCCGACCCCGCAAGACGAAGCCGAAATCTGCCGCTGGGTCGAGGCCGATCCGCGCCATGCCGTCGCCTTCGCCCGCGCCGAGGCCGCATGGGAAACCGCCGAGCGCCTGAAGAGCCCGGCGGCTGAGGTCAACCTGCCCCCGATGGCGGCCATCGTCAGCGAAGAGCAGCAGCGCCGCCTTTCCCGCAACATCATGATGGCGGCCGCTGCGGCCGTCTTCCTGTTCATCCTCGCCGCCATCGTCACGATGCGAACCTTCGGCGGCATCGACCGCTACGAGACTCGAATCGGCGAAGTGCGCGATATCGCCCTGAGCGACGGGTCGATCCTGCACCTCAACAGCGACAGCGAAGCAGAGGTGCGCTTCACCGGCAACGGCCGCAAGGTCCGCATCGTCAAGGGCGAGGCGTCCTTCGACGTCGCGCATGATCGCAACCGCCCCTTCGACGTGGAGGCGCGCTCGGCGCTGATCCGGGCGGTGGGCACCGCTTTCAACGTCCGTCTTCGCCCTTCGCTCATTGAACTGACGGTGACGCAGGGCATCGTCACCGTGCGATCCGGCAACCGCGTCGCGGAACATGTCGGCGCGGGCAGCGGCGCGGTGATCCAGCCGCGCAGCATCGCCCTCACCCGGCTCGATCCCAGGATGATCGGCCAGCGCACCGCCTGGCGCGATCAGATGGTGGAACTGGACGGCGAGACGGTCGAGCAGGCGACGGGCGAGTTCAACCGCTACCGGACCGCGCCCATATTGATCGGCGACAACCGCATATCCTCGCTGCGGATCGGCGGGCGTTTCCGCATCACCGACAGCAAGGAATTTCTGTCCGCGCTGCAACTGAGCCTGCCGGTCCGCGTGGTGGACGGCGAAGATGGATCGGTGATGCTGCTCTATCGCGATGAGCCCGCCGAACCGGCGATCGGCGGAGGCCCATAACCGGCTCAACCCAGCAATTGCCGAACCAGTTCCGGCACCAACCGGCTGGCCGGGCCGATCCGGCTTTCCTCGAAATAGAAGCTGCCGGCTGACGGTTCCAGATTCAGTTCCAGCGTGCGGGCGCCGACATGGCGCGCCGTCTGCACGAAGCCGGCGGCGGGATAGACCGCGCCGGACGTACCGACGGAAACGAACAGGTCCGCGCGGCGCAGCGCTTCGTCGATCGCGTCCATCTCATAGGGCATCTCGCCGAAGAAGACGATATCGGGACGAAGCCGCGGCGCGCCGCAGCCCTGGCAAGGCGTTCCCGGCGGCAGCGTATCGCTCCACGCCGTCGCCAGGCCACATCGGGCGCAGAGCGCCGAGCGCAGTTCGCCATGCATGTGGATCAGCCGTCTGGCCCCTGCCCGTTCGTGCAGATCGTCGACATTCTGCGTGACGATCAACAATTCGCCGGGCCACTGGGCATCCAGCGCCGCCAGCGCCTCATGCGCGGCATTGGGCTTCACGTCCTGCAGCTTCGCGCGCCGCTCGTCATAGAAGCGGTGCACCAGCGCCGGATTGCGGGCCAGCGCCTCTGGCGTGCACACATCCTCGACATGATGTCCTTCCCACAGACCGTCCGGCCCGCGAAAGGTCGCGAGGCCGCTCTCTGCGGAAATTCCTGCGCCGGTCAGGATCACGATGTTGCGAATGTCGTCCATGCGCAGATCCCTAACGGCTTGGGCGGACGACGGCTATGGGTGGGAAGTGGACAAGGTTTGTGGTCGAAGCGTAACGTGCTCCTGCGAAGGCAGGAGCCCAGGCCCGCCGTCTGAACTGGGCTCCTGCCTTCGCAGGAGCACGAATTGCTCAATGGCAAAAACTGGTCGCAAACCGACCTTGTTCTGCGGACCGTAACCTTCGAGCCACAGCCGGGGCAAAAAGCGTCCTATTTACTGTCCGAATCCCATTTTACCCTGTCCTATATTCCTCCGACCTGCCTACTCCGGCCTGGTTTTTGAAATGTCGGAGCTTCCGCCTCTGGCGGCTACGCGCGCTTGCGCACGCGCGCGCATACGGTGTGAACTTCGGCGGAAAATGGCCGTTCTCTTCATGCCGTCAGCTTCGCCAGTGACAAAAGCCGCTCGCTCTGCCATCGGGCGGGTAAACAGTCGGGACCAGCGAAAACATGACGAAGATTGGCATTTTCGGAGCAGCCGGCCGCATGGGCCGCGCCATCGCGCAGGTCGCGACCGATGCGGGGCTGGAGATTGCGGGCGGCACGGACCGCGACGGTAGCGGGGAGATCCTGCCGGGGGTCGCGATCACCGCCGATCCGCTCGAACTCGCACAGCGCAGCGACGTGCTGATCGACTTTTCCGTTCCGGCCGCGCTCTCCGCGCATCTGGATGCCTGCATCGCGGCGGGCAAGCCGCTGCTGATCGGCACGACGGGGCTTGAAGCGGCGCATCATGCGCTGATCGACGAGGCGGCGAAGGCGATCCCCGTGTTGCAGACCGGCAATACCTCGCTGGGGGTCAATCTGCTCGCCGCGCTGGTGCAGCAGGCCGCGTCGCGGCTGGGCGATGATTGGGATATCGAGATTGTCGAGATGCACCACCGCCACAAGGTCGATGCGCCTTCGGGCACGGCCCTGCTGCTGGGCGAAGCGGCGGCGCGCGGGCGCGGCATTGCGCTGGCCGACCATAGCGAGCGTGGCCGCGACGGCATCACCGGCCCGCGGGCGCAGGGCGCGATCGGCTTTGCCGCGCTGCGTGGCGGATCGGTGGCCGGCGACCATCAAGTGATCTTCGCGGCCGAAGGCGAGCGGATCGAGATCGGCCACCGCGCCGAAAACCGCGCGATCTTCGCGCGTGGCGCGGTCAAGGGCGCGCGCTGGCTGCAGGATCAGCCGGCGGGCCGCTACGATATGAAGGGCGTGCTCGGCCTGTAGCCGCCATGAAGAAGGACCAGATCTTCGACTTTTTCAGCCGCCTGGCGGAGGCCAATCCGGCGCCGCGCACCGAGCTGGAATATGGCAATGACTATCAGTTGCTGGTTGCGGTCGTCC
>DATFDS010000208.1:0-8700 GCA_035251955.1 Sphingobium sp.
GTGATGCACAGTTGCGCCGCGATGAAGCGGCCCTTTATCCCCTGGCTCACCAGCGCCAGTATCTGCGCCTCCCTTTCCGTCAGCGGCGTCGATAGCAGGCCGTCGCTGCGCGAGAGTTCGGGAAGGTCGCTGATCAAGTCGTGCTGCTGTGCAAAAGCCTTGAGCAGCTGGGCGACATAGCCGCGCGCTTCGACATCCAGGCCTGCCGGGCTTTCCTGCACCTCCAGCAACATGGTCCGAAGCGAGGGGCCTTCATCCGCGAACGTCCGGATCATCCCGGCGGCGCGTCCTGCGACCAGGGCTGATCGCAGCCAGGTGGAAGCCGCCCGGACATCGCCGTCGAGCATACCGACCTTCGCCAGCAGGATCGACAGCTGCATGACCGTCCTGCCGCAGCCGCCGGCGCGGCACAATGCGATCCACGACCGCAACAGCGTGCCCACGGCCCTGTATTCGCCGGCATTGATCGCCAGCCGGCTCCAGGTGAGCATGTCGGCCATGTCCCAGGTGGACGCGCCCGGCATGGGAAGCAACGGCCTGGCTTCCAGCGTGATGCCGATTTCCCGCGCGATCAGTTCGGCTTCGTGCAGGCGGCCGTCCAGGCATGTCTGGCGGACGCGTTCCGCCACCAGGCTCCTCTGCACGCAGGACAGGCCCTTGCCGGCAAAAAGGTCGATCGAATTATCCAGCAGCGCCGCCGCCTGCTCCCGCTCGCCCGTCAGCCTGAGCAGGCGAGATCGAAGGATCGGAGCCTCGCTGAACTGGTCGATCAGCGCAGGGGCGGAATCGTCACGCACATACATGTCCAGCAGCGCGCGCGCCTGTTCGACGCGATCCTGCTCATAGTGGATGCCCGCCAGGAAGGTCGCCGGCATCGGCGAGAGGAAGCCTGGGCTGCCGTCCCAATTGGCGTTTGCAAGCGCCAGTTCATAGGCGGCCCTCGCGGCCTCCGTTTCGCCGCGACGCATATGGGCCAGGCCCACGCAACATTCGGTCCAGAGATGGCCGTTATTCTTGGCGTCGTCGGGAACAATGTCCAGACTCTGGCGGGCGCGCGCCACGATCCCCCGGCAATCGAAAAGATGATAGCGGGCGAACAGCTTCGCGGCGTGCACCGACGACAGCAGATATTTGTCGCAAAAGGATATGGTCGACAATAATTTGTCGCAAAGATTGTCGACCGACTGCATGTCACCGATCGACAAGGCCGCCATCATGCGCCTGTGGGTTATGGCATCTTCGAAGCGGATGTCGGGTGAATAGCCTTGTTGCGGCAAGAGATGGTCGTTGTGGCGATCCTCGATTATCGAAAGGACATGCCGGGCCTGATCCAGATTGCCCATGATATTGTCGATCCACACGAGCAGCAGAGCGATCCGGGGATATTTCGCCAGCACGCCAGTGGGCAAGGCCGTCGCCGCTTCACGCAACAGCTTGAACTGCCCGAAGCGGAAGAGCTTGTCGCCGATCTCGTTCAACATGGCACCGCCAAATTCCACGTCCTGCGTGGCGCTCGCCATCTTCAGCGCTTCTTCAAGCCGGTTCGCATCGCAAAGCCATTTCGTGGCGCGCCGTTGCAAGCGCGGTGCTTCGTCGGGATGGTGGATTTGCAGCCGCTTCAGCAGCCCTTCCCGGAGCGACCGATGATAGCGGAACCAGAGCCGCTCCCTGTCGAGGCGCACGATGAACGCGTTGCTGCGCTCCAGATCCTCGATGATTTGCCCGGCATTGGCGATGCCGAGCACGGCGTTGCCCATCTCGGCCGAAAATTGCTCGAAAATGGATGACCGGATCAGGAAGTCGAGCGTCTCGGCGCTTTGGGCAGCAAGCAGTTCCTCCGCCAGATATTCGCTCACGCTTTCATGGCGGCCCGAAAAGCCGGCAATGGATCGGGCATTGCCGGCATGGGCGGAAAGCTCCATCGCCGCGAGGCGAAGCCCCATGGCCCACCCCTCCGTCGCATCGGTCAGCCGACCAAGATCCGCTTCGGTCAGGGAATGATGGCCTGCCGCCTCGACCAACGCCCGCGCCGCGTCCGGGGAAAAGCGCAGATGCGACCAGTCGATCTGCGCGAGTGTTCCTTCGGCTCGCATGCGCGCCATGGGCAGCGGCGGCTGTTCGCGGCCCGCGATGATCACATGCACATTGCCCGGCGCATGCCGGATGAGGCAGCGGAGCAACTCCCGAGCGGGCGGAGCCCGGCACAAATGGACGTCGTCGATGAAAAGGTGGATGTCCGTCCCGGCTGCGGACATGCTCGCCAGAATGTGCTGCAAACCGGCATTGATGGCGCCGGCCGAGGCAGGGTCTTTTGGCCCGCCCGCAGGAAGGCCGATTGCCGGAACGGCTGCGGCGATTGCGCGTGTCAAAAGGGAGGACAGGACGGCGGGATCATTCGCCGTCGGGTCGATAGTCAGCCAGGCGACCGTTCCGCCCCGCGCTTCGAGCCAATCGCGATATTGGCTGAGCAGCACGGTCTTGCCACAGCCCGCCGGCGCGGCGATCACCACCACCTGCCGTCCCGCGGCGTCGACCATATGTTGCAGGACATCGGGCCGCTCGATCCAGGTCATGATATTGCCTGCCGATCTCCCTGGCCCTCCCCTTGGCGGGCAGGAGCGCGCGATAGTCGGCACCTTTCGTGCGACGCCGGCAGTCGAAGCTCGATCGCGCTTTGTGATGGGTCAGGTCCTCGTCTTGCGCGCCAGCCTAGCGCAAACCGCGTCACGATCCCCTTCCCTTTTGGGTAGGGGCAATACCCTATCGCGCATCCTATCCAAAGAGAAGCTGGAACGCGACTCGGAGGATCTATGGCTCGGTATCTTGAGGCGGCTTGGTATTTTGGCGGCTGGGCTAACCAGATCAAGGCGGGCGAAGCGCGCGGGTTGACCCTGGCGGAGCGGGAAATCGCCGTCTACCGCTCGGAGGAGGGGCAGGTTTTCGCGATCGGCAATCGCTGTCCGCACCGCTTCGCTCCTCTCCACCTCGGCAAGGTGAAGGGCGACCTGCTGGAGTGCGGCTATCATGGCCTGCAGTTCGCCGGAAGCGGTAGCTGCGCGTTCAATCCCCACATGAAGAACGGCGCGGGCGGCGCGGTCAGCGTCCCCTCCTATGCCGTGGAGGAACGCTACGGCGCGGTCTGGATCTGGCTCTCGGCACAGGTTGCTCCCGATGCTTCGCTGATCCCCGACTTCAGCCATCTTTCCAATTTCCCGGCCACCGCGCACCGGCATGTGGAGACGATGAGCGTCAAGGCGGACTATGAGTTGATCGTCGACAACCTCCTCGATCCGACACACTCCGAATATGTGCATGTCGGCGTCCTGGGCGGCAATGGACTGCAACTCGGCGTCCGCGCGGAAATCACGGAAGCCAGCCATATGCTGGAGGCGGACTACAACTATGACGGCGGAGCGGCGGTTCCCATCATGCGCCAATTTCTGCCGGACGTCGAACAGGTCGATTCCTGGCTGACCTGCACCTATTATGCTCCCGGCTATGTCTCGGTGATCGGCGGTATCAAACCGGCCGGCGCACCGCGCGAGCAAGGGGTATGGGCGGGCGCCTACCACATACTGATGCCCACGAAACCCCTTCATACCAATTATGATGTCATGACGACGCGTAATTTCCAGCTCGACGATGTAGCCCTGACCGATGCGCTTTGCGAGGGTGGAGCCTATGCGTTCAACCAGCAGGACAAGCCGATCATCGAGGCGCAGCAGACGATGATGGGCGAAAACGACTTCTGGGACCTCAAGCCGGCGCTGTTCCCGTCGGACACCCCTGCGGTCAGGGTGCGCCGCAAGCTGCAGGCCTTGCTGGACGCGCAGTTGGCGGTGGCGGCCTGACCCCTAGCCGAAGTTCCACTCGATCGAGCGACCCCAGGGAGATTTGCCTTGTATCTTTTCACATTCCTTTACCCGCGCCCCAGGAACCGCGCCTTCGGCTATGAGCATCACCAGAATGTCCACATGCCGATGGGTCTCGCGCTGGTGAAAAAACATCTTGGCGTGCAGCCGGAATTCTACTGGATCGAACGGATCGGCGAAAATGATCCGAATTCCGAGGAGAAATATTGCGCGATCGTGCATCTCTGCTTCGCGAAGGAGGAAGACCGCAATCGCGTCCTGGAAATGCACGCCGTTCCGGAAGCCGCGCAGCTGAACGCGGACTATGGCAACTACACCGACGCGCCTCCCGAAGTTCGCCTCGGCAGGATGGTGCAAGTCGACGACATTCCAGGAGCCATCGCGCAGCACGAAAGCGCTTCATCATCCTGAACGGGGGAGAGCATCGCGATATGGGGGCTAGAGCGCGCTGCGTTAAATGTGACGCAGGGCGCGCGCTCTAGTTTTTTTTCGCATCGTTTTTGCGCAAACCGGTTCCCACCCTTCGACGGGCTCAGGACAGGCTTTTGCGCACGATGCTGTAACTTTCGGCCATCGCGGCCCGTCCTCACGCCTTCAGGAAGTCGAGGACATGGGTGCCGAATTCGGCAGGCCGCTCGACATTCGATAGATGCGCGGCTTCGAGCATCACGAGCCGGGCGCCCGATATGGCCTTGGCCAGCGCTTCGGAATGAGGGGGTGGCGTCGCCGGATCCTGCGTGCCGCCGATCACGAGTGTCGCATTTTCGATCAGCGAAACCGTGCGCCGCAAGTCCATGTCGCGGATCGCCGCACAGCAACCGGCATAGCCCCCAGGGTCGGTTGCCTCCAGCATCGCCTGAATCGGAGTGACGGCATCGGGCGATGCCTGCGCGAAGTCACCGGTGAACCAGCGGTCGATCGACGCCTGCGCGAGCGGGGGCATGCCGCTTTCCCGCACGAGCGCGATCCGGCCGTCCCAGGCGCTCGGCGGCCCCATGTAGCTTGAGGTGTTGGCCAGCACCATACGACGAACCCGGCCGCCCTCCCGGATGCCGAGCCACTGCCCGACCATGCCACCCAGGGACAGGCCGCAGAAGTCGACCGTCGATATGTCCAGTTGATCCAGCAATTCGATGACGTCGCGGCCCAGCCGGTCCATCGAGTAGCCGCCTGCCGGCGCGTCCGACGCGCCATGGCCCCGCTGGTCGTAGCGCAACACTTTGAAATGAGCGGTCCATGTGGCGAGTTGCGGTTCCCACATGTGCATGTCGGTGCCCAGTGAATTGGACAACAGCAACATGGGCGCATCCTCCGCGCCATCGAAACGATAGGCGATGCGGCACCCGTCGCCCGTCGTCACATACCGGTTTTCCATCCGCTCATCCGTCAGTCAGTATAAAAAGGCTGCCGCTCCCCCTTTTTAAGGAGGAGCGGCTCTTGTTCAGCATCGGTCGATCAAACGGCCAGGCGGCTACGCGCCGAAAAGCCCTCATCCTCTGCCTCTGCCGACCGCTGCAGGCGGAAGTCGAACGCGATCTGGGCGTTGCCGCCCTGACGGTTCGGCACCGGCAGCAGGCCTTCGCGCGTCCCGAAGGCGAAGTCGTCCTTGGCGAACGGATCGTCGCCGAAATTGATCTGCGTCGTCAGCGTGCGATAACCCGGCGCTTCCACGAAGAAGTGCACATGGGCGGGGCGGTTCCCGTGCCGGCCAAGGGCGCTCATCAGCTGGTCGGTCGCGCCGCCCGGGGGGACGCTGTAGCCGTTCGGCATCTTCGAATGGAAGGCGTAGCGCCCTTCCTTGTCCAGCTTGATCCGGCGGCGATTGTTGAATGGCGTCTGCTCGCCCGTCGGGTCGAAATGGGAATACCATCCCTTCGAATTGGCGTGCCAGACGTGGACGATGCCGTTCGTCACCGGTTCATTGTCCGGACCGGTCACGATCCCGGTCATGTAGAGCGTGCCGGTATCGTCCGGATCGTCCGAAAGGTTCACATCGCCCTCGACCAGCGGGGCGCCCGCGACGTAGAGCGGTCCTTCGATGGCGCGCGGCGTGCCGCCGGACAGGCCGGCCTCGGCATCCTTCGCATCCATGTAGAGATCGAGGAAATGCTCGATCCCCACGCCGGGCACGATCAGGCCGAACTCGCCCGCGCCCTGCTGGAAGAAGTTGACCGCTTTCCAGAATTCGCTTTCGTTGATGTCATATTTGACGATCACCGTCATCACGGCCTCGATAAGGTCGCGCGAGATGGCTTTCAGGCGGCGGTCACCGCCTTCGACATCGGTGCCGCTCGCGCGGTCGAGAAGGGTTTGAATGGGCTGGGTCTTCACGAAATCAGGATTCATGTCATCTCTCCTGGACTATATTTTCAGCGATCATCTTCATGAATGGACGAAGGATGCCGGCACAACGGCGTCACCCGAATGTCCATGAACGGGAACAGCGGCAGGCTCATCAGCAGATCGTGCAGTTCCGCGTTGCTGTCGACGTCAAACAGGCTGACATTCGCATATTGCCCCGCGATCCTCCAGATATGCCGCCATTTGCCGGAACGCTGAAGTTCCTGGGACAGCGCCTTTTCATCCGCCTTCAACTTGTCGAGCCGCACCGGATCGAAATCCAGCGGTATGTTGACATCCATTTCAACCTTGAAAAGCATTTTAACCCGCCTTTGCTGCAGGGATGGAGATGGTGGCATGGGCCGCGTCGCGCCGCAGGAACGACACGCGATCCTCATCAAGCTCCACGCCAAGGCCCGGTCCGTCAGGAACGGCCAGGGAAAATTGCGAATAGTCCAGCGGCTCCTGAAGGATTTCCTCCGTCAGCAGCAGCGGCCCGAAAAGCTCGGTGCCGAAGGACAGGTTCGGGAAAGTCGCGAAGACATGCGCGGACGCGATCGACCCGATGCCCGCCTCCAGCATGGTGCCGCCATACAGGGCGACACCCGCCGCGTCCGCGATCGCCTGCACCTGCCTGGCGGCGAACAGGCCGCCGGACTGCTCGATCTTCACGGCAAAGACATCGGCGGCGGCGTGAGACGCATAGTCATAAGCCGTCGCCGGGCCTTGCAGCGCTTCGTCCGCCATGATCGGGATCGCCGACCGTGCGGCCAGCCGGGCCATGCCCGCGCGGTTGTGGCGGATGATCGGCTGTTCGACCAGGTCGCAGCCCACTTCGGCGAGCATCGCGATGCCGTCGCGGGCCGTCATTTCGTCCCACGCCATGTTGACGTCGACGCGCACGCTGGCACGGTCGCCCAGCGCCTTCTTGATGGCGCCGACATGGGCGACATCCTCCGCCACCGGCCGCTTGCCGATTTTCAGCTTGAACGCATTGTGCCGACCGCAGGCGATCATGCTCTCCGCTTCTTCGATATCCTTGCCCGTGTCGCCGCTGGCCAGCGTCCACAGCACGGGCAGCCGGTCACGGACGCGACCGCCAAGCAGTTCGCTCACCGGCAGGCCGACACGCTTGCCCTGGGCGTCCAGCAGCGCTGTCTCGATCGCGCATTTGGCGAAATTGTTGCCGACGACATGCCTGGCGATCTGGTCCATCGCGATCGCGGGACGCGTGGGGTCGCAGATTTTCAATATCGGAGCGATATAAGCGTCGATGTTGAGCTTGATGCTTTCCGGGCTTTCCGGACCATAAGCGAGGCCGCCGATCGTCGTCGCTTCGCCCGTGCCGACGATGCCGTCGGAACAATGGAGGCGCACGAGGCAAAGCGTCTGCCGGTTCATCGTCGCCATGGCCAGCACGTGCGGCCGAATCGTGGGAACGTCGACGATGAACGTATCGACGCGATCAATTGTTACCATGTCCAGACTTCCTCTCTCGCCGGCAGGAAATAGCGGCTTGAAGCGCAGGGGTGAAAGACTTAGTCAGTCTTTTATGATACCGGAGTAGTATAGTATGGAGTTGCGCCACCTGCGATCGTTCGTGGCTGTCGCCGCCGAACGGAATTTCACGCGGGCGGCAGACCGCCTCGGCATTGCCCAACCGCCGTTGAGCCGTCATATCAAGGAGTTGGAGCAGGAACTGGACACGGTCCTGTTCGATCGGGGCAGCAGGCCCGTCCGCCTGACCGAGGCCGGCCGCATCCTGTACGAACAGGTGGTGCAGATATTGGCTCGCATCGACCAGATACCCAAGACGGTGCAGCAATATGCGTCCGCTGCGCAGCCGCGCTTCGTCATAGGCGTCGTCAGCTCGATCATGCATGGGGCCCTCGCCGAAATGGTCCGGCGGTTCCGCGCGCGCGCCGCCGACACGGAAGTCGAGCTGGTCGAAATGACGACGATCGAGCAGGTGGCGGCACTGAAAGCCGGGCGCATCGACGCCGGGCTTGGCCGGATCCGCGTGGACGACCCGGCGATCCGCAGGGAGGTGCTGTTCCAGGAGCCGCTCGTCGCTGCGTTGTCGCCGACGGACATGCCGAAGCAACAGACAGGCGGCATCAGCCTGGAGGCGCTCGCCGAGGGCACGCTCATCATCTATCCCAGCCAGCCGCGCCCGAGCTATGCCGATCAATTGCTGACGATATTGCGGGACCATGGATGCAGCCCGAACAAGATCATCGAAGTGCGGGAAGTGCAGACCGCGCTGGGGCTGGTCGCCGCCCAGTCGGGCCGCGCGATCGTCCCGGCGTCGATGCAGCATATCCAGCGGGCGGACATATGCTACCTTCCGATCAGCGAACAGCCGACCTCCCCCGTCATATTGAGCCAGCGGCAGGCCGATTCCAGCGATCGCGCGCAAATGATCAGGGACATCGGCCATTCGATCTTCAAAGGGACGGACCTGAACCCGTCCTGATCGTCGCGGCGG
>DATFDS010000209.1:0-2149 GCA_035251955.1 Sphingobium sp.
CGTTCCATGAATGCGGGCTTCGCCGGGATCGACAATCCGATCTATTACAACAGCAACACCCAGATGCTGTTCGGCGACGCCAAGGACATGGTCGGCTCCATCGCCAAGGAACTCGCAGGCGGCGGATCGGGACTGCACTGAGGCAAAGCCCCAGTCCGAGTTTCATGACAGGCCCGTCGCCCTCATCAGGCGACGGGCCTGCTGCTTTTTGGGTGAGTCCGGCGAAAGGGTGCGGCAGGACGCCGCGCCCCTTTTGTTGAGGTCAGGAAAAGATGTCCGCCAGCTTGCCGGCTTGCGGGCCGTCCTTCCATTCGCGCAGGCCGATATAGAGGTTCGCCTGGGCAGTGCTCCAGAAGGCGATCAGCAGCGTGTTGCTGATCGCCGAGAAGATCAGGAGCAGCGGAGAGAGCCGGGCCACGCCTTCGAAAGCGGCGGCGCTTGCCATGCCGCCCGCCAGCAGGATGGCGCCGTAGATCGCCGAAAAGACGAAGATCAGCACCAGCAGCACCAGTTGCAGCCCGAAAATCTTCCAGCGCGCGCCTTTGGTCAGGAAGCGGCTGCGGCCGAAGGCGGCGAACACACCCTCTTCCTCCGCCACCAGCGCGGGCACCGCCACCGCCCACATCAGGAAGAGCATGACGCCGGGGACGAAGAACAGCAGGAAGCCGGCCATCACGCCCAGCACCATCAGGATCGACAGGCCGATCAGCGGCAGCGCCGCCGACAGGCCGGTGCCGATACATTGGGCGAGGCTGGCGCGCTGCCCATCGGCATGGGCGACGGTGGCGCGGACCAGGGCGCCCTGCACCAGCATCGAAAGCAGCAGGAAAACGGCCGAGGAACCAAGCGACACCGCGACAGTGCCGAGCGCGGCGGAGCCGCGGGCGCCGACGAGGCTCGACCCGATGAAATAGCTGTAGAGCAGTTGCGGCAGCGCGCCGAACAGGAAGGCGATGCCGAAGGTCGCCACCGGATTGTCGCCCAAGGTGCCGAAGGTGCGGCTGAGCACCGTGCCGATGGAAAGAGACCGTTCCTCGGTCCAGGCTTGCGTGGCCATGCTGAAATACCCCCTGTATTTGAAGCCCCGTACAAATAATGCCTGAGGCCGGAGAGTTTGTCATCCTTTGAATGGCTTGCGTCCTGCGTGCGAAGCAGTAGGGTCGCGGCTCGACGGGGTGGGCAAGCATGGCTGCAACGAAGGGAGTACCGGACGAGCAGCTGGCTGCGGCGCATCGCGCGTTGCGGGCCGGTGGCGACGTGCAGTTCGACATGTTGCCGGCCGAGCCGCCCAAGCCGCCGCCCGCCTGGCTCAAGGCCTTGGGCGAATGGCTGGAGGGGGTGCTGGCGCCGGTCGGCCGCTTCCTGCGCTGGGTGAGCAGCTTCATGCCGGACGCGCCCTATGCGCGGATATTCCTGTGGACGATGATCGCCGCTCTGGCGCTGCTGCTGGTGTGGATGGTGCAGGATCGCATCCGTCATGGCGTGTGGCGCCTGCCGCGCTGGCGGCGTCTGCGCTTGGCGGTTCCGGCGACGGCGGAAGAGGATTGGACGCCCGACGCCGCGCCGGCGCGCGCCTGGCTGACGGAAGCGGACGCGCTGGCGGGCGAGGGGCGCTATGGCGAGGCGGTGCATCATCTGCTGCTCCGCAGTGTCGAGGATCTGTCCCGCCGCCGCCCGCAGATCGTGCGGCCCGCGCTCACCAGCCGCGATTTGGCGCGGGCGGAGGGGATTCCGCACGCGCCGCGGCGCTTGTTTGCGGAGATTGCGGCGGTGGTGGAGCGCAGCCTGTTCGGCGGGCGGGCGGTCGACGCGGCGGAATGGGGCCGCTGCCGCGCGGCCTATGCCGATTTCGCGCAGGCGCGGAGTTGGGGCCGATGAGCGACATCGCCGTCGCACGACAGACGTCGCAGGGCGCGCTGTTCCGGGGCCGCACCGTCGCGCTGCTGCTGGCGATCGGCATAGCGGGCTTTGTCGGCATGCTGCTGCTGGGCGCCTATGCGCCGGATCTGCGGTCGGGGCGCAATGGCGGCGCCCATGCGCTGTCCAATGCTGTGACGGGCTATTCCGCGCTGGTGAAGCTGGCCGAGGCGACCGGGCGCCATCCCCGCATCCTGCGCGACCCGCGCCAGTTCGATACCGAGGATCTGCT
>DATFDS010000210.1:0-38584 GCA_035251955.1 Sphingobium sp.
GATCGTCACCGGCCCGATCGACGCGCCCGCACCCGCCGAGGAAGACCGGGATTTCCTGGTTCTTGCGCATGCCGTGCTGTCGGAGAGCGATTTCGACGCCGCCATCTGGCGCAGCCTCACCGACAGGCTGAAGACGCAAACCGGCCGCAAGGGCAAGACGCTGTTCCTCCCCCTGCGCCGCGCGCTCACGGGATTGGATCATGGCCCGGATATGGGGCAATTGCTGCCCCTGATCGGGAAGGACGAGGCGCTGGCCCGGCTGACGCTCTGACGAGCCGATTGCGGGCATTAGAGTAGGATGACTTTACCTTGATCCGTTCGTTTCGAGCGAAGTCGAGAAACAGCAAGAACTGCGCTTGCGTTTCTCGACTTCGCTCGAAACGAACGGAGGCAACTTGAAGCCATCTAACGTCATCCCGCTCTAACGGACGTTGCGCATGTTCACCCCTCGATCGGAGTCACGTGCCTCCGATCGCCCCTCCCGCAGGCGGGAGGGGAGCGAGACTTGCCGAACCGCAGGTGAGGCTTAGTCGCAGCGGGGTGGGCACTTGCGACGTCCGCCTCTCACCCATAACCGCCCTGCCGCAAAGGCGGGCCCCCAGCCTCTCAGTCCCGGATCGCCTCCAGGGCCTTCCCCACCGCCAAAATCCCCTCCGGCGCGACGGCAAAGCCCATATGGGTGCAATCGACCTCGATCGCCCGGTCGCGTTCGCCGGCCCGGCCCTTGGCGCATTGCGGCAGGATCACGCCGTCGCGCCGGGACCAGAGGGCGATGGTCGGCACCGGCGGCTTTTCCTCCCGCCGGCAGGAGAAAGGCGGGGAATCGACTGGAAAACCGGAGACGAGCTGGTAGAGCCGCCAGGCATGATTGGCGCGCGGGTCGCCGGAAAAGGGCGTGCCCATGGTGATCACGCCGCTGACCTTGGTGTGCGCATATTTCGCATATTCCCGCGCGTAAATGCCGCCCAGGCTCCACCCGACCAGCGTCACCGGCGCCTGACTGCCGCGCCGGATCGCATCGACCCGTCGGTCGATCTGCTCCAGCGTATCGAGGCGCGGCCCGAAATTGCGCCCCATGCCCCAGCCATGCGCGTCAAAGCCGGCGGCGTTGAGGATGGTGCGCAGCTGCTCCATCCGATGTTCCGATGCCATGAGGCCGGGGAGCAGCAATATCCGTCGCCCATCGCCGCGCATTGTCCGCGCCAGCAAACTCGCCTGGGCGCGGCTGCGCGCCAGGTCGAAGGGCATGGTCGCATTGGCCAGCAGATGTTGAAAGGCCGGCCGCTCCGTTGCACGGGGGCCGGCGGCAAGGCGGCCCTTCCAGAAGCTGGCAATGGCGGCGGCATAGGGTGGCACGAAAATGAAATCCTGACGCATGGGGACGAAAGGTGACATTCTCATGACAAATGCGCCGCGCGTCCAATGGTTTCGGCGGCGTCGACGAACGGTTCGTCGATTGTGACAGGCGTCAGGGGGCGAGCGGCGACGTCTGCGTGACCGCGGTGCCGCCCACGGTGCGGAGCTGGCGCGGCTCCAAAATCGCTGCGGTTTCAATGAGATCGAGCGCGCGCCGGGCCTCCAGATAGCGGCGGGCGAACTGCAGCCACCGATCGGCGACCGCCCGGCCGGGCATCTGTTCGACCTCCGCAAGCGCGGCATCGACCCGGCCTGCGTCCAGGAAATGCATCGCGCGGTCCATCGCGGCCTGTGGCCGGGGAGAAGGGGTGGAGGCGCGGCGGATCGTGATCAACTCGCGGGCTTCATGTTCCAGCGCTTCCCACCAGCCCGTATCCGGTCCGCGCGTGATCAGCTGATCCGCCACGCCGGCCAGGCCGCCCCGCAGGTCGGCCAGCGTCACCGGCTCCCGCGCGGCATTGATGATGGTGGCGACCGCGCGCGGCTGCGCCTGGCCGAAGCGCAGCCGCAGCTGCCCCTCGATATAGCCGAGCGGCATGCCGTTATCGAGCGCCCGGCGCGCGGCGAAGGCCACCAGCAGCCCTTCGGCGCGCGCGGCATTGCCGGATGCCGCCTGCGCTTCGACCGTGATGCGGTTCAGTCGCTCCTCCAGCTGGACCACGCGGCTGTCGAGCATCTGTCCGGCGTCGACGGACAGCGGCCGCATGGCCACGCCCGGTGCGTTCATGCCGCGCAAATAGGGATCGGCTACGACGCTCTGGCGCGCGCCTGTACCCCAGCGCGCCTGGATATGGGGCATGGCGAAGACGGCGGCGGCAACCCCGATCGCGAAGGCCAGCAGGACCAGCAGCATGGTCAGCCAGGGACCGCGCCGGCGTGCAGGTGGCGGTGTCGTCGTGCCGGTCGCCGCGCCGCCTGCTTCGCTCATCGGGAAACTTTCTTCCATGGTGTCTGAATCATTCGCACAATCGGGCGGCGAGGGCCAGCATCCTCTCGTCATCCGGCTTCTCGGGCGCTTCACCGCTGGCCCAGCCGGCGCCGCAGGCGGCAAGGGCGGCGGGGCTGATCGCGATCAGATGGAGCGTGGCGCGCTTATCCGGGGGGATGAGGTCCGCGATGCGGTGGCCGGCGCGCGGTGAATGGACCAGCAGGATCGCGCCCGGTTCCAGCACGGCGTCCAGCGCCACGTCGGCCTTGCCGCCGATCGTATAGACGGCCAGGCGCGTTATCGAGAGCGGGCCGGCCGCGATCGGCGCGACCGTGGTGCCGCCCGGATGCAGCACCCTGCGGTGCCCGTCGGCGGCGATCCGGGCGGCGATGGCGCTACCGTCTCCATCGCCGGTGGTGATTTGCGCAAAGCCCTGATCGGCTAGGGCGCGGGCGGTGGCGTGGCCGACGGTATAAGCGGGCAAGGCGCGATACCGCGCCAATCCGTCGCCGGCCAGCCGCGCCGCCTGCGCGCTGGTCAGCAGCAGCGCGTCGAACTGGTCGGGCGGCGGCGCCTCCCAAGGGATGGCACGCGCTTCGAACAACGGACGGAGTTTCGGGACGAGGCCGATCGCGCGCGCGCGCCGCGCCGTTTCGCTTGCGCCCGGCTCGGGCCGCAGGATGATGACCGGCCTCACCCCTCGAACAGCGCGCGCAGGGCCGGGCTGGCGCGATCCAGCAGCGATCGGCCGAACGCTTCGGTGCTGTCGAGCGCTCCCCGCGCGATCCGCACCTCGTCGGCGACCCATTCCTGCCCGTCGGCGCTCAATATCTCGGCTTGCAGATGGATTTCGCCATCCTCCAGCCGCCCGAGCACGGCGATCGGCGAATGGCAGGTGCCGCCCAGCCCCTTGAGCACGGCCCGCTCGGCCATGACGCAGTCGAACGTGTCGTCATCATTGATCCCGGCGAGCAGGTCGAGCATCGCCGCATTGTCGCTCAGCGTCTCGATCCCCACCGCGCCCTGCGACGGCGCCGGCAGCATGACGTCAAGCGCGATCGTGGTCCCAACATCGCCTTGCCCCAGCCGGTCCAGCCCCGCCGCCGCCAGCAGGGTGGCGTGCGCCTCGCCCGCCGCCAGCTTGGCGAGCCGCGTCGCGACATTGCCGCGGAACAGCACCACCTGCGCATCGGGGCGCAGCCGCTTCACCTGCGCGGCGCGGCGCGGCGAGCTGCTGCCCACGATCGGATTGGCCGGCAACGCCTCGAAACTCGCCGCCCCGACCAGCCGGTCGCGCACATCCGCGCGCGGCAGCATCGCGGCGATGCGGATCGCGTCCGGACGCAGCGTTTCGACATCCTTCATCGAATGCACGGCGAAATCGATCTCGCCCGCCACCAGCGCCCGGTCCAGCTCCTTGGTCCACAGCGCCTTGCCGCCGATCTCCGCCAGCGCGCGGTCCTGAATCCGGTCGCCGCTGGTCTGGACGATCACCGTCTTGATCGCGTCCTGCGCCCAGCCATGGCGCGCGCACAGCGCCGCCGCCGTCATCCGCGCCTGCGCGAGCGCGAGAGGAGAGCCACGGGTGCCAAGGCGCAAGGGAGTCTGGGGCGGAGAGACAGGCTTTTCCATATGCCGCTTGCTCTAATGACCGCGGGCATTAGATGGAAGCGACAATGACGATCATCCTCGGCCTGGAATCAAGCTGCGACGAAACCGCGGCGGCGCTGGTAACGGCGGAGGGGAAGATTCTCGCCCACCGCCTCGCCACGCAGGAGGAGGCGCATCGCCCCTATGGCGGGGTCGTGCCGGAAATCGCCGCGCGCGCCCATGTCGAAGCGCTCAGCCCGCTGGTCGAGGCGGTGCTGGCCGATGCGGACATGACGCTGGCGGACGTCGACGTGATCGCCGCGACCGCCGGCCCTGGCCTGATCGGCGGCGTCATGGTCGGCCTCGTCACCGGCAAGGCGCTCGCCCATGCGGCGAACAAGCCCTTGGTGGCGGTCAATCATCTGGAAGGCCATGCGCTCTCGCCGCGCCTCGCCGATCCGTCGCTGCGCTTTCCCTATCTGCTGCTCCTGGTGTCGGGCGGCCATTGCCAGCTGCTTCATGTGCGCGGGCCGGGCGACTATGCGCGGCTTGCGACCACCATCGACGATGCGTCGGGCGAGGCTTTCGACAAGACCGCCAAGCTGCTCGGCCTCGGCTTTCCCGGCGGCCCGGCGGTGGAGAAGGCGGCGGCCAGGGGAAACCCCCGCGCCGTGCCCTTGCCGCGCCCGCTGGTGGGTACGGCCGAACCGCATTTCTCCTTCGCCGGCCTCAAGAGCGCGGTGATGCGCGCGGCGCAGTCGGGCCAATATTCGGTCGAGGATATCGCGGCCAGCTTCCAGCAGGCGGTGATCGACTGCCTGATCGACCGCACCGAAAAGCAGATCGCCGCCCATCGGGGCATGAGCGCGCTGGTGGTGGCGGGCGGGGTCGCCGCCAACCAGGCGATCCGCGCGGCGCTCGCAGCGTTGGCCGCGACATATGGCCTGCCCTTCGTCGCGCCGCCGCTCTGGCTGTGCACCGACAATGCGGCGATGATCGCCTGGGCGGGCGCGGAGCGCTATGCGGCGGGCCTTGTCGATGATCTGACGGTGCCGGCGCGGCCGCGCTGGCCGCTCGATCCGGGGGCGGAAAAGGCGCGTGGGGCGGGGGTGAAGGCATGAAGGCGGGCGTGATCGGAGCGGGCGCGTGGGGCACGGCGCTGGCGCAGACCCTCTCGGCGGGCGGCGAGGACGTGCGCCTCTGGGCGCTCGAGCCCGAGGTCGTGGATGCCGTCAATCGCGATCGTCTGAACCCGCTCTACCTGCCCGATATCCCGCTCAACGCCTCGCTGCGCGCGACCGGGGACATGGCGGACCTCTCCGATTGCGAGCTGCTGCTGATCGTCAGCCCGGCCCAGCATCTGCGCAGCGTCGTGGCCCGCGCGCCGGCCGGCGTGCCGCTGATCCTCTGCTCCAAGGGGATCGAGGCGGGCACGGGCCTTCTGATGTCGGAAGTAGCGGCAGAGGCGCAGCCGGGATCGCCCGTCGCCGTGCTCTCCGGCCCGACCTTCGCCCATGAAGTCGCCAAGGGGCTGCCCACCGCGATCACGCTGGCCTGCGCCGACGCGGAACTGGCCGCGCGGATCGCGGCGCGCGTCGCCCGGCCGAGCTTCCGTCCCTATCTTTCCGACGATGTGGTCGGCGCCGAGATCGGCGGCGCGGTCAAGAATGTCCTCGCCATCGCCTGCGGCGTCGCGGACGGTGCCGGCATGGGCCTCAACGCCCGCGCGTCGCTGATCAGCCGGGGCTTTGCCGAAATGACCCGCTTCGGCCTTGCGCGCGGCGCGCGGGCGGAAACGCTGGCGGGGCTTTCGGGCCTTGGCGATCTCGTCCTCACCTGCTCGTCCACCAACTCGCGCAATTTCTCGCTGGGCAAGGGCCTGGGGGAGGGGAAGCCCGCCGCGCAACTGCTCGCCAACCGCCGCACCGTGGCGGAAGGGGCCTTCACCGCGCCGGTGCTGCGCGAAGCCGCGCGGGCGATCCAGGTCGAAATGCCGGTGGTCGAATCCGTCTGCGCGCTGCTGGAGGAAGCCGCGCCACTGGCCGACATCATCGGCGCGCTGCTCACGCGTCCGCTGCGCGCCGAATAATTTCGTCGCTCCTCATTCATTTATTGCTTACTATCCGGCACCGTAGAACATGACGCGACAGGGGGATCCACTTTCTTTGCCGGCAACGCAGGCCCCTTCGCCGCCGCAGGATGATATTGCGGCGCTCGCCAGAGGCGGCCGGACCAATATCCTTGGCTTCCTGCTGCGGCTTGCCGCGCGCCTGCCCTTCCTGTTCATCGCCGGCCGCTGGTATGGCGCGGACACGCTCGGCCGTTTCGCCTATGCGGTGCTGGTGGTGGAGTTCGCCGCGCAGCTCGCGACGCTGGGGCTCAAGCGCGGCCTTGCCGGCGCGCTCACCCAGACCGAGCGGCCGCACAGCCATGTCGTCACCGACGCGATGGTGGTGACGCTGGTCGCCGCGCTGTTCGCGGCCGGGCTGCTGGTGGCCATCCCCCAGGCCATGTTCCCCAATAGCGGCATCAACGGGCTCGACCGGCTGCTGGCGCTGATCGTCATCGCGGTCGCCGGGTCCGACGTGGCGCTTGCCGCCTGCGCCTATCGCTTCGATATCGGCGCCACCGTCCGCGCGCGCTCGATCATAGAGCCCTGGGCGATCAGCATCGGCGCCTTTGCCTTCGCCTTCTATTCGACGCGCGATGGCCTGATCCTGTCCTATGTCCTGTCGATGGTGGCGGCATTTGCGGCGTCGATCATCCCGATGACGCGCCATTACGGCATTCCCTATGGCTGGCGTCCGGATGCGGGCCGGCTCTGGCGTCTCGCCCGGCGCAACCTGCCGCTGGCGGCGGCCGACGGCGTCGAATGGGGGTCGCGCCGGCTCGACATGGCGATCCTGGGCCTGTTCGTCAGCCCGGCGGTGATCGGCATCTATTATGTCGCGCAGCAGGTCGCGTCGCTGCCGCAGAAATTGAAGACCAGCTTCGATCCGATCCTGGGCCCCGTCATCACCCGCAACCTCGCCGAGGGCAATCTGGCGGCGATCGCGCGGCAGGTGAGCCAGGTCGGCTTCTGGATCATCGCCGCGCAGGCGGGCATCGCGCTCGCGCTCGGCATCCCCGGCGAAGCGGTGATGGGCCTCGTCGGCCCGCATTTCGTCGGCGGCACCGGCGCGCTCGCCTTCCTGCTGCTGGCCGAGGTCGTCGCCGCCACCGCCGTCGTCAGCGAATCCGCGCTGGTCTATATCGCGCGCCACCGCAACCTCATGATCTCGCTGCTGATGATCGGGCTGCAGGCGGCGCTCAGCTTCGCGCTCATCATCCTGGCGCGCGACATGGACCTGGCGCCCATGGCCGTCGCCGCCGCGCCTGCGCTGGCGCTCAGCATCGCGCTCGGCGTCGGTGCGCTGATCAAGGCGCGGCTGCTCTCCCACCTGCTCGGCGCGCGGGTCAATGCCTGGCGCTGGCCGCTGCTCAGCGCTTGCGGAGCGGCCTGTATCGTGGGGGCTGGCTTCGTCGCGCTGCCGCCGGCCTTCGAATGGGTCGAGCTGCTATTCGGCGTCGCGACGATCCTGGCCGTCTATGGCTTCGTCATCTGGCGCTGGGGCTTCGGCCCCAACGACCGGGCGCTGTTCCGCACGCAGAAGGTGGTTTAACGTCCGCCGTGCTCCTGCGCAGGCAGGAGCCCAGTTCGGAGGGTGCGGTCGCAATCGAACGGCGGAACTGGGTTCCTGCCTTCGCAGGAACGCCGAGTACCCAATTCAACCCAACAGCTTCGCCCGGATCGCCTGCAGATCCTGCTCCGGCCGCGCACCCCAGTGCGAGATGACTTCGGCCGCCGCGACCGCGCCCAGCTTCAGGCACTGTTCGACGTCCAGCCCTTCCAGATGGCCTGCCAGGAAGCCCGCCGCGAACAGGTCGCCCGCGCCGGTCGTGTCGACGATCCTCTCCACGGGCGCGGCATAGGCTTCATAGCGCACGCCATCGACCACCGCGACCGCACCCTTTTCGCTGCGGGTCGACACCAGCACCGGCACGCGCGCGGCAATCGAGGTCACCGCCTTGTCGAAATCGTCGATCTGCGCCAGCGACTGGATTTCCCCCTCGTTCGAAAAGAGGATGTCGATGAGGCCGCCGTCGATCAGATCGATGAAGTCCGCGCGATGGCGGTCGATCACGAAATTGTCGGACAGGGTGAAGGCGACCTTGCGCCCGGCGCCGCGCGCGGCGTCGATGGCGGCGCGCATCGCGGCGCGCGGCTGCTCCGGGTCCCACAGATAGCCTTCCAGATAGAGGATCGAGGCTGATCGGATGAGGTCGAGGTCCAGCGCCGAGGCCGGCAGGAACTGCGATGCGCCCAGGAATGTGTTCATCGTCCGTTGTGCGTCGGGCGTCACCAGGATCAGGCAGCGCGCGGTCGGCACATCGCCCGTCGCGGCCGGCGTGTCGAAGCGTATGCCGAGCGCGCGCACGTCATGCGCGAACACATCGCCCAGCTGGTCGGCATTGACCTGCCCGATGAAGCCGCATGTCTTGCCCAGCGCGGCAAGGCCGGCCAGCGTGTTGGCCGCCGAGCCGCCGCTGATTTCCTTACCCGCGCCCATATTGGCATAGAGGCTTGTCGCCGTTTCGGCGTCGATCAGCTGCATGCCCCCCTTGGTCAGCGCATGTTCGGCCAGGAACGCGTCGTCGCTGGGGGCGAGCACGTCGACAATGGCGTTGCCGATGGCGACAACATCAAACGTGGGGGCAACAGCGGTCACGTGATTTCCTTATCGGTTGGACGGAGACAGATCGCGCGTCTCTACCGGCGCGCAGGGGTCTGCGCAACGCTGCTGATTGACGTGCCCGGTCAGGGGCGGGATAGCTGCGCCATGGTGATCATCGCTGCCCTGCGCGCCCTTCCCACGATCTTTCATCGCGCCGCGCTGCGTCTGCTGGTCAAGACGCTGCTCCTGACCCTGATGGCCTTCGTCATGATCGGGCTTGGCCTGTGGACGGGCGTCTATGCCGTGCGCGCCTATTTCGGCTGGGGCGGCGGTGGCTTTGCGGAAGCCGCGGCCACCGTCCTTGGTATCGCAGCGCTTGGCTGGCTGCTGTTCCGCGCGACCGCGATGGCGATTATGAGCCTGTTTGCCGACGACATCATCGTCGCGGTGGAGCGCGACCGCTATCCCGATGCCGCCGCCCGCGCCCGGCCGATCGGCTTTGCGCGCAGCCTGCGCTTCGCGCTGGCCTCGGTCGTGCGGACGATCGGCTGGAACCTGCTCGCGCTGCCGGCCTATATCCTGCTCCTCGCCACCGGGGTCGGCACGATCGGGCTGTTTCTGACGCTCAACGCCTATCTGCTTGGTCGCGACCTCGCCGACATGGTGGAGCCGCGCCATCCCGATCTGCCGCCGATGGCGCGGCTCGACCGGTGGCTGATGGGCCTCGTCTCGGCGCTGCTGTTCCTGGTGCCGCTGGTCAACCTGCTTGCGCCGATCTGGAGCGCGGCTATGGCGGTGCACATGCTGCACGGAGCCAGAAGGAAGCCTGCATGAAATTGTTGCGCCTGGCGCCTGCTGCCCTGTCCCTGGCGCTCGCGGCCTGCGGCGGCGGCATCGTGCCCCCCGCGCCGATCGCGCCGCCGCCCGCCGGACCGCCTGCCAGCGCCTTTACGAAGCCCGGCCCGCTGATGGGCATGGACGCCCGCCACCTGATCCAGCAGTTCGGCACGCCCCGGCTCGACATTCGCGAAAGCACCGTGCGCAAGCTGCAATTCGCCAACAGCCGCTGTGTGCTCGACGCCTATCTCTACGCCCCCGCGCGCGGCAAGGAACCGGTCGTCACCCATGTCGATGCGCGCACTCCTGCCGGCGTGGACACGGACCCCGCCGCCTGCGCTACGGCGCTGCAGGGGCGCTGAGCCAATTTCGCCATCTCCGTTCGGGCTGAGCTTGTCGAAGCCCCTCACTTTCTTGAAGAAAGAAGAAAAGCCCTTCGACAGACTCAGGGCGAACGGAGCAGGAATGTTGGGACTTTAGTCACTCTAACCGCTGGTCATGGCAATCCGATCCAGCGCCCACCGCGCCGCCTCGGCCACGACCGCATCATCATCCCCGGTCAACAGCCGCAATCGTTCGACCAGCCGGGGATCGCCGCTGTTCCCGGCCGCGATCGCCGCATTGCGCACCATCCGGTTCCGCCCGATCCGCTTGATCGGCGATCCGGAGAAGACCTCCCGGAAATCGGCATCGTCCAGCGCCAGCAGATCGGCGAGCGAAGGCGCGGCCAGCTCCGCCCGCCCGACGAAGGCCAGGTTCGCCGCCGCGTGATCGGCGAACTTGTTCCACGGGCAGACCGCCAGGCAGTCGTCGCAGCCATAGATGCGGTTGCCGATGCCGGCGCGAAATTCCTCCGGGATGGGCCCCTTATGCTCGATCGTGAGGTAGGAGATGCAGCGCCGGGCATCGACGACATAGGGCGCGGGAAAGGCGTCGGTCGGGCAGGCCGCCTGGCAGGCGGTGCAACTGCCGCAATGGTCCGTCTCCGGCGCATCCGGCGCCAGCGCGATCTCGCTGTAGATGGCGCCCAGGAACAGCCAGCTGCCATGCGCGCGGCTGACCAGATTGCTGTGCTTGCCCTGCCAGCCAAGCCCCGCCGCCGCCGCCAGCGGCTTTTCCATGACCGGCGCGGTGTCGACGAAGACCTTGAGCGCGCTCTGCTGCTGGTCGACCAGCCAGCGGGCCAGCGCCTTCAGCCCCTTCTTGACGATATCATGATAGTCGCGCCCCTGCGCATAGACGGAGATGCGTCCCCTCTCGCCCATATCCGCCAGCGCCAGCGGATCGCGCCCCGGCGCATAGCTCATGCCCAGCATGATGACGCTGCGCACGTCCGGCCACAGCCCTTGCGGCGAGGCGCGCTGCTCGGCACGCTCCTCCATCCACAGCATCTCGCCATGCCGCCCGGCGTCCAGCCATTCCTTCAGCCGCCGCCCGGCTTCCGGCGCGGCATCGGCGCGCGCGATGGCGCAGGCGGCAAAGCCCAGCCGCCGCGCTTGCGCCTTCAGGCGCTGCTCCAAGGTTTCCGTTTGCGTTGGCATATAGTGCGACTATCAGGAGCGGATGATCGGCGACACCCAGTCTCCCCTCCCGACCTATGCCGTCGAAGCCCATGGTCTTGTCAAGAGTTTCGGCGATTTTCGCGCGGTCGACGGCATCGACATCGCCGTGCCCGTCGGGTCCATCTATGGCGTGCTCGGCCCCAATGGCGCGGGAAAGACGACGCTGCTGCGCACCCTGCTCGGCATCATCGACCCGGATGAGGGGCATCGTTCCCTGCTGGGCGACGATGTTCCGCTGCGCCAGGCGCGTGTCGTAGGCTATCTGCCGGAGGAGCGCGGCCTCTACCCCTCGATGAAGGCGGCCGAGGCGATCGCCTTCATGGGCGCGCTGCGCGGCCTGCCGCTCAAGATCGGGCGGGAACGGGCGCGGGCGATGTTGACCGATCACGGCATGGGCGCTTCGGTCGACCAGCCCATCCGCCAGCTGTCGAAAGGCATGGCGCAAACGGTGCAGCTGTTCGGCACCATCATCCACGAACCGCGCCTCATCGTGCTGGACGAGCCTTTTTCCGGGCTCGACGCGATCAACCAGGGCAAGCTGGAGGCGCTGATCCGCGATCAGGCCCGGCGCGGCGTCACCGTGCTCTTTTCCACCCATGTCATCGCCCATGCCGAACGCCTGTGCGAGCGCATCGCCATCGTCGCGGGCGGGCGCATCCGTTTCGAAGGTTCGGTCGGCGAGGCGCGCGACAAGCTCCGGCCGCAGGTGCGCCTGCGCACGCGGGCCAGCGACGGCAGCTGGCGTCGCGCGCTGCCCGCCGAAACCCTGGCGGAGGACGGAACCTGGCATTTCGACCTGCCCGACGAGGGGATAGAGCCGCTGCTGCGCGCCTTGCTGGACGGGCAGGCGGGGATCGAAAGCCTGTCGATCGAGCGGCCCGGCCTGCACGATGCCTTCGTTTCCATCGCAGGCCCGGCGGCCGCGCGGCAGATGGAACAGGGCCAGGCCGGGGAGAAGGCCGCATGAGCGAGATACTCCGCGCGGCGCTGGTCATCGCCCGGCGCGACTTTTCCGCGGTCATCTTCTCAAAGACCTTCATCCTGTTCCTGCTCGGGCCGCTGTTCCCGGTCGTCATCGGCATGGCGTTCGGCGGCCTGGGCGAAAAGATTACGAGTGAAGGCCTGCGCCCGACCGTTGGCGTCGCCATGCCGGCGGCCGAGGCAGGGCGGGTCCAGCGTGCCTATCGCGCCCTTGCGCGGCGGATCGGCGCAGAGAATCTGCCCCGGTTGCGGCGCGCGCCCCAGGTCGATCCGCGCGTCCTGCTCGCGCGGCCCGATGCGCGCTTCATCGCGGTCCTGTCGGGCACGGTCGAGCGCCCGGTGCTGACCGGCAAGGCAGGCGACCTGTCCTGGCTGGAAGGGGACATCAACCTCATCGCCAGCGCCGCGCTCGCCGGGGGACGGTTGCCCGACGTCCATGTCGCCAAGCAGCTGGTCACGGCCAGCGCCGGCGCGGAGGCGCAGTCGCGGCTGCTGACCGGCCGTGCGGCGCAGGTGCTGATCTTCCTGCTCACCATGCTGCTGGCGGGCATGGTCCTGTCCAACCTGGTCGAGGAAAAGACCAACAAGGTGATCGAGATACTCGCTGCCGCCGTGCCGATCGACGCTGTTTTCCTGGGCAAGCTGATCGCGATGCTGGGGATGAGCTTCGTCGGCATCTGTTTCTGGGGATCGGGCGCGGTCGCCGGGGTCATGCTGTTTGCCGGACCCAGCATGACGCCGCCGACACCGGCGGTGGGCTGGCCGCTCTTCCTGCTGCTGGGCGCCATCTATTTCACCATGGCCTATACGCTGCTCGGCTCGCTGTTCCTGGGGATAGGCGCGCAGGCCGCGACCGTGCGCGAAGTGCAGACGCTCAACATGCCCGTCACCATGGCGCAGATGGGCGTGTTCTTCTTCGCCACCTATGCGGTCGATCATATGGGGTCGCTGCCGGAAATAGCCGCCGCCATCTTCCCCTTCTCCTCGCCCTTCACGATGATCGCCCGTGCGGCGCAGGACGCCGCGCTTTGGCCGCATCTGCTGGCAATCGCCTGGCAGGGAGCTTGGGTCGCGGTCATCATTCGGCTCGGCGTATGGCTGTTCCGCCGCCATGTGCTGAAGTCGGGCCAGGCGCCACGGCGCGGCCTGTTCAGGCGCCGCTCAGCCGGTTCGGCGTAGGGCGGGAAGATGACCCGGCGGCAACTTCTCGGCGGCGCGCTGTGCGGCGGTGCGGCGCTTGCCTTCTGGCAGCTTGGCATCGGTCCCGCCGAGGCCGCCTATGCCTTCACGCTCAGCGATGCCGAATGGCGCAGGCGCCTGAGCCCGCTCGCCTATCGTGTGCTGCGTCATCAGGCGACCGAGCGTCCTTTCACCAGCCCGCTCAACCAGGAACATCGCGCCGGCACCTTCAACTGCGCGGGCTGCGACCTGCATCTCTTCTCCTCGAAGACCAAGTTCGACAGCGGCACCGGATGGCCGAGCTTCTGGGCGCCGCTACCGCGCGCGGTCGGCACCTCGCGGGACTTCGTCCTCGGCTATCCCCGGACAGAAGTGCATTGCAGCCGTTGCGGCGGTCATCTGGGCCATGTCTTCGATGACGGTCCGCCCCCCACCGGCAAGCGCTACTGCATGAACGGCGCGGCGCTCAGTTTCGTGCCGGCATGATCCTGTAGACCCGCAGCGGCGTTGCGCCGCGCAGCGGCACCCGCTTCAGCCAGCCGGGGACTGCGCCGCGCTCAAGCGCCGCGGCCAGGCTGGCGCGATGCTCCTTGGCATAATGTTCGAACTCGTTGAGGCCGGGGCAGGCGATCAGATAGTCGGGGCCCTTGCCGCCGTTCAACCGGCCGATGATGGCCCGGGCTTCGTCCGGCGCGGCGGTAAAGCCTTCGACCACGGCGGTAATGCCGGCGGCATTGCGATGATGCGCGGTGCCGATCACGCTATGGCCCGTGCGGATCAATATGTCCGGCCCCATGTCGAGCGGCGCGAACAGGATCGCGCTGGGTAACTGCCGCAGCGGCGCGATGGTCGCGGCCCCCCGGCAATCGACCGATGGGGGCGAGGATGTGCTGCTTTCGCCCGGCGTCGCGGCGATCCATAGCGCGCACAGCGCCGCCGGTGTCAGCAGCGCCACGGCAGAGGAGGCGATCACCCTGACCGGGGCGGAAGTTTGACTTTGCGCGCGCCGGAACAGCCGCAGCAGTAGCCATGCCGTGCCAGGCAACGCCAGCACATGCGCGACCGACATGGCGCGCATCACCAGCAGGGCGACGGCGGTCGCACCCGTCAGCAGCAGGGCTGTGGCGATCCAGCGGGTGCGCGCTTCGCCTTCCGGTGCGGCACGCGCGGCAAGGATCGTTGCCACCAGCCCGACCAGCGGGGGGAGCAGGATCAGGCCCATCATCGACCGCGCCTGCTCCCAGATCGGCCGGCCTTCCATCACCTGGAGATACCAGAGCTTGTAGGCGGTTTCCCCAAGCGCCTGGAACGGATCGCCCGTCAGGCAGGGGCGCCCGGTCATCGCGAAAATCGCGATCGCGGCTCCCGCGCCGGTGCCCGCCACGACAAAGCGGCCGCGCATGGAGCCAGTGCCGATCAGCCGCGCGGCGAGCGGGGTTGCGATGGCGAAGCCCAGCAGCGGCCAGGCATAGGCGCCCGACAGCGAATCGCATTGCTGCTGCATCAGGGACGCTGCGCCCCGCAGCATCAGGGCCAGGCCCACCGCCGCGCTCCCCAGCACCGCTGCAAAGCTCAGGAAGCGCGGACCTTGCTCGGCTGCGAGCCATTGGCGGAGGGCGAACAGGGCTGCAAACAGCGCCGCATAGGGCAGGCCTTCGCTCGAAATCTGCAGCCAGACCGCCAGCGCCAGCCCGGCCACGGCGCCGCCGCGCCTGGGTCGCGCGTCCATGGCCCCAGCCAGGGCGATCGTCGCCATCAGAATCTGCCAGCCATGATGGTCGATCCGGAACGCGCCGAATTGCACCAGGATCGTCGGCGTGGTCAGCAGCAACGCGCAGGCGAGCAGGGCGATCAAGTCCCCGGCAATCCGGCGGGCGGCGATAAACAGCGCGCCGGTCAGCCCGCCGAGCAGCAGCAGCGGCACCGCCGCGCAGGCTATCGTCTCGGCCAGCGCTGTGCCCAATAAGGGGCGCAGCAGCAGGATCAGCGCCGCGATCGGCATGTCGACGATGCGCGACCAGTGCATCGGACCGCCCAGCGGCGGATTCACGCGATGCTGGCTGACGTCCAGAAAGGGTTGTCCGCCGATCCAGTCGCGCACCTGCTGCAGGCGCATCGCATCATCGGGATCGCGAAAGCTCAGCGACAGGAACTGGCCGCGCGACAGCCACAACAATATGCCGCAGCATAGCAGCCATGCCAGCAGCGCCCAGCCCGGTTCGCGCAGGATACCGCCCGGCCTGGGTCGCGTGAGGCGGGCGGAGAGGTCAGGCAGCGGCGAAGACGCCATATTTGCGGATCGCATAAACCGACAGGAAGCTCAGCGGAATGGCGAGCAGCTTGGCGAGCGCCGGCGCAAGGCCCACGGCCGTAAAGCCGCTCACCAGCGCCACGGTGATGCCTAGGCCGACCACGGCGCTGAGCACGAAACCCAGCCGCTGGCCATGCGTCCCCCGCCCGGAGGACAGGAAGACGAAGCGCACGCTGATCAGCCAGTGCAGCCCCAGCCCCACGACATAGCCGGCAAAGGCCGCGAGGGTCGGGTGCAGCCCCATGCGCAGCAGCGCCAGGAACAGGGCCATGTCGCTGCACAGCGCGCAGACACTGGCGAGCAGATAGCGGGTGAAGGTGAAGCGTGCCACGACCGCGCCCATCGTCGCGGCAATGGTCAGGGGCCGTTGCGCCATCGGCTCAGGCGGCCTTCAGGCGGCTTGGCACCTGGCGCACGCTGCCGAGCGCAGCCTGTTCGCCAGCGGCGTCCTGCCCTTCCTCGCCCGCCTCATGATATTCGGCGTCCTCGTTGACCGCCCAGATGTCGTACAGCTGCTCGCCTGCCTCGATATTGCGGACGGTCAGCATCGCCGTCATCATCGCATGATCCTGATTATTGTAGCGGTGCATGCCGTTGCGGCCGACCAGATGCAGCGTCGGATAGAGTTTCTGCAGCTCGGTCCGCATCGCCAGCACATTGGCGGCATAATGATCGTCATAGACCGGATAGGCCTTTTCCTGCCGGACCACGGCGCCGCCGACGACATCCTTGGGATCGCACAGGCCCAGTGTCGCCATCTCCCGCTTGGCGAGTTCGACAAGGTCGGCATCGTCCGATGCCCACAGCCCGTCGCCTTCGAAGCAGAAATATTCCAGGCCCACACAGGCCAGCTCCGGGTCGGGCACCATTTCGGGCGACCAGCTGCGGAAATTCTGGATGCGGCCGACCTGGACCTTGCTGTCATGGATATAGATCCAGTTGTCGGGGAAGATATCCTGCCCCTTCACCATCAGCGCCACGGTCAGGAAGTCGCGATATTTGAGGTCCATCGCCTTGGGCAGGGTCGCGGGCAGCGGATGGATGCGGCCGGCCAGCTCGCGCATCGGCGCGGAACTGATGACATGGGTCGCGCCGATGACGCGCTCGCCGTCCGGCCCTTGCGCCACGACCTGCCACTTACCGCCCTGGTCCTGCGACACTTGCTTCAGGCTATGTGCCATCAGCACCTGGTTGCCGCCGGCGACCACGAAGTCGCGCGCGGCTTCCCACATCATGCCGGGGCCAAGGCGCGGATAGCGGAAGCTTTCCAGCAATGTCTTGGTCTGCATGCCGTCATTGGGTCGCTTGTTGAGGCCGAGCGAGCGCTTGAGCCCGTCGACCACCGCGCCCCAGAGCGACAGCCCCTTGATCCGCTGCGCGGCCCAGTCGGCCGACATTTCGTCGCACGGCATGCCCCACACCTTCTCGGTGTAGGTCTTGAAGAAGATCGAGAAGAGCTTGTGGCCGAAGGCGTTGACCGTCCAGTCCTGGAAGGAGCGGATGGCGCGATTGGGAAACAGCTTGGCCTTGGCAAAGCTCGCCATGCACTGCGTCGAGCGCCAGAAGCCCAGATTCCACAGCGCCTCGAACGCGCGCAACGGATAGCTGTAGAATTTGCCCTCATAATAGATGCGGCTCATCCGGGGGCGCTGGATGAAATCATGCGGAAGGATCTCGTTCCAGAGGTCGACCACCTCCTTGGACTTGGAGAAGAAACGGTGACCGCCGATATCGAAGCGGAAGCCGTTCAGTTCGACCGTGCGGCTGATGCCGCCGACATAGGCCGGGTCTTTTTCGATGACCGTGACCGAATAGCCCTTCTTGGTCAGCAGATAGGCTGCGGTCAGCCCTGCAGGGCCTGCGCCGATGATGGCGACGTCCACATTCTGGTCAATGCCCGGCATGAAATGCCCCCCGATAATTCCTTCTACCAGCGGAACTGAAGGAAATCATCTAAGGAATGGTTAACACCGGGTAAGGATGTGCGGGGTCGCCTCACCCGGACGACCCGCACAAACGCTTGAAATCAGCCCTGACGCTGCGCCTGGATCAGCGTGCCCAGGTCGCCGCGCGCGCCATCGAGCGCGGCGGTGAAGCAGCTGCGATATTCGCGCGTGGGCTGCTGAACGGTGCCGCTCATCCAGCCGCAGACCTGCTTGGCCGCGCGGGCGATTCGGTTGTCGGCGAGGCGCGCGCCGTGCGCGCTGGCCAGGTTCAGATCGGCGACCGATACGGTGATGCTGCGCGTTTCCGTGCCGGAATGGTCGACGACGACGACATTGGTTTCGGTGCTGCCGGCCATCGCCGATGCGGGAAGGGCGAAGGCCATCGTGGCGGCCAGAGCCGCCAGCGTCTTTCTGGTCATCCTTGTCTCTCCTGTCGAACTTTTGAAGCGTCTGCCCAACACCTGCTTGGGCGAAGGGTCCTAAATCGGATAAACTTCGTGCAAGCAGATGGAAAGGGGCCAGTTCCCGGAAAGTGGCGGAAAAGCGCGACTATTTCGGGTGCGGGCAGCCGCCGGTCGCGTGCCGCACCCGGTGTCTGCGGATCAGTGGCGAAAGTGGCGCATGCCGGTGAAGACCATGGCAAGCCCGGCTTCGTCGGCCGCAGCGATCACGTCCTCGTCACGGATCGATCCGCCCGGCTGGATTACTGCCGTCGCGCCCGCTTCGACCGCGGCCAGCAGGCCGTCGGCGAAGGGGAAGAAGGCGTCGGAGGCGACCGCCGATCCGATCGTGCGCGGCTCGCTCCAGCCGGCCTTTTCGGCGGCGTCCCGGGCCTTGATCGCGGCAATGCGGGCGGATTCGAGGCGGTTCATCTGCCCTGCACCGATGCCGGCGGTGCTGTTGTCCTTGGCATAGACGATGGCGTTCGACTTCACATGCTTGGCGACGGTCCAGGCGAACAGGCAGTCGTTCAGCTCCTGTTCGGTCGGCGCGCGCCTGGTGACGATCTTCAGCTGATCACGGCTGATCCGGCCGTTGTCGCGGCTCTGCACCAGCATGCCGCCGGCAATGCTCTTCATCGTAAGGCCGGGGCGTGCCGGATCGGGCAACTCGCCGGTCAGCAGCAGGCGCAGATTCTTCTTCCTGGCGAAGATCGCCTTGGCGTCCTCGTCCGCGCCCGGGGCGGCGACGACTTCGGTAAAGATGCCGCTTATCGCTTCGGCGGTGGGCCCGTCGAGCGGACGGTTGACGGCGATGATGCCGCCAAAGGCCGAAACGCTGTCGCAGGCGAGCGCGGCTTCATAGGCTTCGATCAGGGTGGCGCCGGTGGCGACGCCGCAGGGATTGGCGTGCTTGACGATCACCACGGTCGGCGGGCCGTCGCGGAATTCGCTGACCAACTCCAGTGCGGCGTCGGCGTCGTTATAATTATTGTAGCTGAGTTCCTTGCCCTGAATCTGCTGCGCCTGGGCGATGCCGTTGGCAGAGGGGCCGACGGGCAGGTACAGCGCGGCGGACTGGTGCGGATTCTCTCCATAGCGCAGGGTCGAACCGAGTTTGCTCGACACGGCGAGCGTTTCGGGGAAGTCGACGCGCTGATCGGCGAAGGCGAACCAGCTGGCGATCATCGAATCATAGGCGGCGGTGGCGGCATAGGCCTTGGCCGCGAGCATCCGGCGGAAATCATAGCTGGTCGTGCCGCCCTTTTCCGCCATTTCGGCGATCAGTCGCGCATAGTCGGCCGGGTCGGTGACGATGGCGACGCTTTCATGATTCTTCGCCGCCGAACGGACCATGGAGGGGCCGCCAATGTCGATATTCTCGATGATCTCCTCGCGCTCGGCGCCCTTCGCAACGGTGGCGGCGAAGGGGTAGAGGTTGACGACGACGAGGTCGATCGCGCCGATTTCATGCTCCTCCATCGAGGCGACATGCTCGGGGTTGCCCCGCACCGCGAGCAGGCCGCCATGGACCTTGGGATGCAGCGTCTTGACGCGGCCGTCCATCATTTCGGGGAAGCCGGTCAGGTCCGAAATATCCTTCACCGCCAGACCCGCCTCGCGCAGCGCCTTGGCGGTGCCGCCGGTCGACACCAGTTCGACGCCATGCTTGCCCAGCGCCCGGCCCAGTTCGATGAGGCCGGACTTGTCCGACACGGAAAGAAGGGCGCGCTTGATGGTGACGTCGGCGGGGGTGGCGGTCATGGGCAAGTCCTGTGATGCTGCGGTGAGGCTTGCCGCAGCCCTCTAGTCTTGCTTGGCCGTGGCGGCAAGCAATAGGATTTGGAGCAAGGTGCCAGTTCCGGCCAGGAGCGGACCCTCAATCACCTCTCCCTTTCAAGTTCAAACGAGTCACGTGCCTCGTTTGAACTTGAAAGGGAGGGGCTATGACTGGAAACCACCTCGATCGCCCGATCGCTCTCCCGCTGGGTCAGGCAGCCTGATCCACTGCCGGATAATCGACATAGCCTTCCGCACCCTGGGTATAGAAGCTGTTCTCCCGGGGTGGATTGAGCGGAGCACCGGACGACAGGCGATAGGGCAGGTCGGGATTGGCGATGAAGGGCCGCCCGAAACTGATCGCCTGCGCGAGGCCGCTGTCGAGATCGGCTTGCGCGCTTCGCACATCATAGTCGTTGTTCAACACCAGCGGGCCGGAGAAGTGCGGACGGATCACCGGGGACTGGCGCGGCACGTCGCTGGCGCCGCGCGTGCCGCCCGGCTTGAGTTCGCGTAGTTCCAGAAAAGCGATGCCGATCGGCTCCAGGGCCTTGGCGATCGCAAGCGACAGGCTTTCCGGATCGCTGTCGTCCGTTCCCTGCGAAGCACCGTTCAGCGACAGGCGGACCGCCGTCCGGTCGGCGCCGATCGCATCGGCCACCGCCTGGACGATTTCCTTGAGCAGGCGCACGCGATTTTCGGGGCTGCCGCCATAGATGTCGTCGCGCTTGTTGACGCCGTTGCGCAGGAATTGGTCGATCAGATAGCCGTTGGCGGCATGGATCTGAACCCCGTCGAACCCGGCTTCGCGCGCGTTGCGCGCTGCCTGAGCATAGCTTTCCACCAGCGCGGGGATCTCCTCGATGCCAAGCGCGCGCGGCTGCTCATAGGGACGGTTTCCGTCATAGGTGTGGGCATGGCCGGGCGCGGTCAGCGGGGTGGACGACACCGGCTGCTCGCCGATGACGCTGGAATGGACGAGCCGGCCCATATGCCACAGCTGGGCGAAGATGCGGCCGCCCGCTTCGTGCACGGCGGCCGTCACCGGCTTCCACGCTTCCACCTGTTCGGCCGACCAGAGGCCCGGCGCATGCGGCCAGCCCAGGCCCTGCTGCGACACGCCGACTCCTTCGCTGATGATCAGTCCCGCCGAGGCGCGCTGGCGATAATAATCCGCCATGATCGGCGTCGGCACATGGGCGCGCGTGGCACGGGCGCGCGTCAGCGGCGCCATCAGGATGCGATTGGGTGCGGACACGGCGCCGAGCTGGACAGGATCGAACAAAGTGGTCATGGGTTTCCCCTCATCATGGTTGCAAATTGCAACTTAAACGGCTGCCGACGCCAGCTAAGGATCGGCAGCAAGGCTTTCAACCCCCGCCGCGACGAAAAAGCGCCGCTTAGAAGACGCTGTCGACCGCGTGGATGGCCAATCCGACCAGACCGCCGACCAACGTACCGTTGACGCGGATATATTGCAGGTCGCGGCCGACGGCGCTTTCCAGCCGGCTGGTGACGGTTCCGGCGTCCCAGGCGCGCACCGTCTCGCTCACCAGCTTGACGATCGAATCGCCATAGGCCGCTGTCGCGCCTACCGCGGCACGACGCACGAAGCGGTTGATCAGCAGGCGCAGGCGCTGGTTTTCCTGCAGGGTGCCGCCGAGCTGCTTGAGCGCTTCCCCCAGGCGACCGGCCATTGCCTTGCCCGGATCGCGGATGGCGCGCAGCAGCCCCGACCGCGCCTGTTCCCACAGACCGTCGATCCAGCGTTGCATCGCCGGATTGTCGATGATCTCGTCGCGGATGCGCGCCACGCGCGCCTGCATCTGCGGATCATGCTGCAGGTCGGCCGCCAGCTTGGTCATGCCTTCCTCCGCCTTTTGCCGCAGGCTGTGCGAGGGATCGGCGGCCATTTCCGCCAGCAACCGCCGCAGTCCGTCGATGATCGCATTGGCGAGATTTTCATCGAGGCCGGTCCAGCGCAGGACCTTGCCCGATTTTTCATGCACCATCTGGCGGATCAGATGGTCGTTCGCTTCCAGCGTGCGATCGGCCCAATGGATGATGCCGTCCATCACCGGTGCGTGTCGGCCGTCGCGCATCGCCGCCTCGATCGCCTGGCCGATCAGCGGCGCCAGGTTCATCGCGCGCAGCCGTTGGGCGATGGCGCCCTTGACCATGCCGCCCAGCCGTTCCTGGTCCAGCGTCTCCAGCAGGTCGGCGGCGAGGCGCGAGGCACCTTCGCGCAGCCGGCCGTCGCCGCCCGACGGGCTGGCCAGGAAACGCCCCGCCGCCGCCGCGACGTCCAGCCGCTGCATCCGCCGCGCGACGACGGCGGGGGTCAGGAAATTGTCGCGCAGGAACAGCGCCAGCGTGTCGCCGATCCGGTCCTTGTTGCGCGGGATGATCGCCGTGTGCGGGATCGGCAGGCCCAGTGGATGGCGGAACAGGGCGGTGACCGCGAACCAGTCGGCAAGGCCGCCGACCATCGCCGCTTCGGCAAAGGCCTGGACGAAGCCGATCGCGGGATGGAAATGGAGGCTCGCCCGCGCGGCGATGAACAGCAGCGCCATCGCCAGCAGCATGCCCGTCGCCACCAGCCGCATGCGCCGCGCCGGATGGACAGGACTGTCGGCGGCGGGCAGGGGAGCGCGGAGCAGCTTCATGGCCCCCCAACGGTTACGCGACCGTTTCGTTCAGGCAAGCGCTTCTTTTCGCGCGAGGGTCCGCTGTGCGCTCATTCGGCCGGCTGGGTGGTGCCCGCATCGCCCGGCTTGTAGGTGAGCAGGCGGCGGCCGAGACGTGGGCCGATCCATTCTTCCAGCTGCAGCGCCAGGCTGAAGCTCGCCGGCACGATCACCAGCGTCAACAGGGTGGACAGAAGCAGGCCGCCGATCACCGTGATCCCCATCGGCGCGCGCCAGGCGCCGTCGCCGCTCAGCGAGAGAGCAGTGGGGACCATGCCGGCGATCATTGCGACCGTCGTCATCACGATCGGCTGGGCGCGCTTGTGCCCGGCATCGACGATCGCCTCGAACTTGGGCACGCCCTTCTGGATTTCCTCCAGCGCGAAGTCGATCACCAGGATCGAGTTTTTCGCGACGATGCCCAGCAGCATCAGCAGGCCGATCAGCACCGGCATGGACAGAGGAATGCCGGCAATATGCAGCGCCAGCGCCCCGCCCAAGGGCGCCAGCAGCAGCGACCCCAGATTGACGAATGGGGGCATCAGCCGCTTGTAGAGCAGGGTCAGCACCGCCAGCACCAGCAAAATGCCGGAAATCACGGCGACGACGAAATTCATCACCATTTCCGCCTGCCATTTGCTGTCGCCGGTGTTGAGCTTCTGCAGGCCCACGATCCTGCCTTCCGACACCGCCTTCATCGTGGGCAGTTCATCGATCTTCTGCATCGCCTGGCTGTTGACGATGCCGGGCGCGAAATCGGCGCCGACGACGATGCGGCGGATCTGATTGTAGCGGCGGATCTGCGTCGGCCCGGCGCCGAATTCGATATCTGCCACGACCTTGAGCGGGACCGATCCGCCGCTGACCGTGGGCACCGGCATATTCTCGATCGTCGCGATATCCCGGCGGCTGTCTTCCGCCACCGCGACGCGGATCGGGATCTGACGGTCCGACAGGGAGAATTTGGCGCTGTTCTGGTCGATGTCGCCGATCGTCGCCACCCGGATGGTCTGGCTGAGCGCGGCGGTGGTGACACCCAGGCTGGCCGCCAGATCGAACCGGGGCTTGATGATGATTTCGGGCCGGTTCATGTCGCCCTGGACGCGCGGTGCGCGAATTTCGCGCACCCCCGCCATTTCCGCGACCAGCTTATTGGCGGTCCGCTCCAGCAGCGCGGCATCGTCGCTGCCGAACATCAGGACGACGTCGCGGCCGAAGCCGCCGCCCGACTGCGACTGGAAATTGACGCGGGCGTCGGCCACCTGCTGGAACCGGGGCGCCATCTTGCGCTCCCATTCGACCGAGGACATCGGCCGATCCTTCTTCAGCGTCAGGAAGATGCTGGCGTTGGTGGGCTCGATGTCGGCAAAGGCCGACTCGACGATATCCTTGTCCGCAGCCAGCATGTCGGCGACCTTGCGCGTGATCGCGGTAGTCTGTTCAAGCGTGCTGCCGGGCACCGTTTCGATCTTCACCTGGCTGAAATCGGTGTCGATCGTCGGCTGGAACGACATGGGCAAGGTGGCGAAGGCCAGAATCGTCGCCAGAAAGGCCAGGCCGCCCATGCCGACCGTCCAGACGCGATGATCCCGCAGCCAGGCAGTGAAACGGCTCGGGCCTCCGCGGGCGCGGTGAAGCGCCGCCCGCCGCTCGTCGAGCGACCAGCGCAGGACGCTCATATAGATATCCATCAGCCAGCCTTCGCCATGGCTTTCCTGGCCGTGCGCCTTCAGGAAATAGGCGGCGACCATCGGCGTGATCAGGCGGGCGACGGCCAGGCTCAGCAGCACCGCCACCACGACGGTCATGCCGAACTGGATGAAGAATTGGCCGGAAATGCCGGGCATCAGCGCGACCGGCAGGAATACCGCGACGATCGCCATGGTCGTTGCCAGCACCGCCAGACCGATCTCGTCCGCGGCGTCGATCGAGGCCTGATAGGCGCTCTTTCCCATGCGCATGTGGCGGACGATATTCTCGATCTCCACGATCGCATCGTCGACCAGCACCCCCGCCACCAGGCTCAAGGCCAGCAGCGATGTCATGTTCAAGGTGAAGCCCATCATGTCCATGAACCAGAAGGCCGGAATGGCGGACAGCGGGATGGCGAGGGCTGAAATCAGCGTAGCGCGCCAGTCGCGCAGGAACAGGAAGACGATCACGACCGCCAGCACGGCGCCTTCGATCATCGCGGCCATCGCGGAATGATATTGCGACTTGGTATAGTCGACGCTGGTATAGAGCCGCTTGTAGCTGACCTTGGGATTTTCCTTCCGCAGCTGGTCCAGCACCTTCATCGCCCCGTCGAAGACGGTGACGTCCGACGACCCCTTGGCCTTTTCCAAGCTGAAACTGGTCACCTGCCGGTCGTTCATCAGCGCGAGCGACCGCTGTTCCGCATACATGTCGCGCACGGTGGCAAGGTCGGCGAGCTTGACGGTCCGTCCGCCCGATATGGCGATCTGCGTCTGTCCCAGCGCAAAGGCATCACGCGCATTGCCGAGCACCCGGATGGCTTGTTCGGCGCCGGCGATTTCAGTGCGGCCGCCCGCTGCATTGAGGTTCACCTGCCGCAATTGCTGGTTGACCTGCGCGGCGGTGACGCCGTGCGCCTGCAGCTTGGCCGGGTCCAGAATGACGCGAATCTCGCGGCTGACGCCGCCGCCGCGCTTGACCGCGGCCATGCCGGGCACTGCGAGCAGCCGCTTGGCTACGGTGTTGTCGACATACCAGGACAATTCTTCCAGCGTCATGTCCGTGGCTTCGGCGCTGAAATAGGCGATCGGGCCGCCATCGATGTCGACGCGCTTGACCTGCGGTTCCAATATGCCTTCGGGCAGGTCGCTGCGGATCTGGTCGACGGCATTCTTGACGTCGTTGACCGCGCGATCGACGGGCGTGCCGATCTGGAACTGCACATTGGTGACCGACTGGCCTTCGGATACGGAGGATGTGATCTCGTCGACCCCGCTGATGCCGCGAACCGCCGCTTCCACGCGTTGCGTCACCTGGGTTTCTAGTTCCGACGGCGCCGCGCCCGGCTGGGTCACCATGACCTGCGCCATCGGGAAACTGATGTCCGGCTGCTGGTTGACGTCCATGCGCATGAAGCTGACGAGCCCCGCCAGCAGCAGCGCTGCGAACAGGACGAGCGGCGACACCGGGTTGCGGATGGCCCAGGCGGAAATATTGCGAAAACTCATGACGGCTTCCTCGCCCTGCTGCACGGCGCGCGGCATCGCGCGCCGATCCGCGCTCAACTCTTCTTCTGCGCCTCGGGCTTGACCTTCTGCCCCGGGGTCAGGAAGGCGCCGGCAGACGCCACGATCCGTTCCGAGCCGGTCAGGCCCTGCGTCACCGACACGCCCTGGTCCGACACCTGCCCGACACGGACGTTGCGGCGCTCCGCCTCGCTGCGCGCGTTGACCACATAGACATAACTGCCCTTGTCGTCGCTCTGCACCGCCGATTCCGGCAGCACCGGCAGGGTGGCCGATCCGCTCACCATCGTGACGGAAGCAAAGCCTCCCGGCCGGATCGCGGGATTATAGGCTATCGCGATGCGGGCAACGCCCTGCCGCGTCTGCGGATCGATCACCGGCGACACCTGCCATATCCGGCCGGCGACCTGCAGCTTGCCGCCGATCGGCGTCACCATGGCGCTGTTGCCCGGCCGAAGCGTCGCCAGATCGCCTTCGCTCACCTGCGCCAGCATTTCCATTTCGCCACCCTTGGCGATGCGGAACAGCACGGCGCTGCCCGACCCGACGATCTGGCCGGGTTCGACGTCCCGCGTCAGAACCAGCCCGGCCGCCGGCGCCCTTATGTCGAGCCGGCCGGTGCGCGCGCGCTGCTCGGCCAACTGCGCGATCGAAACATTGACGCGTGCGTTGGCCGCGTCGCGGGTCGCGGTGCGCTGGTCGATATCGGCCCGGCTGATGAAGCCCCGTTCTACCAGTGCGCGCGCACGATCCAGCTGCGCCTGGGCCAGTTTCGCATCGGCCCGGTTGACCTCCACCTGTGCGGCAAGCGAGCGGATCTGTTCGGTCTGGACCGACCGTTCGATCACGGCCAGCACCTGACCGGCGCCCACCCAATCGCCCGGCTGCACCAGAACGCGCGTGACCGCGCCGCCTTCACCGACGACGCCGACCGGCATGTCGACGCGCGCGGCGAGCGATCCGGTGCTGCTCACCGTGCGCGCGACGGTCGACTGGCCGGGCGTGATGACCGTCACGACAGGGACCTGCTCGGCCGTCGTAGCCGGCTCGGCGGTCTTGCCCCGCATGCTGATCCAGGCCGCGATGGCGATCAGGACGATGGCGATAGCCACGCCGATCGCGAGCGTGCGCCGCCGGGCCGGATGAGGGGCCTCCTCGCCAAAAATGCGCGCCGGAGAGTCCCCGGCCACTTGGGTTTCGTAATTCATCCTGAGTCCATTTTCGGCGGCCGTGCCGCAAACCTGGCTGTATTATATAAATACATCACCTGGCTCAAGCCCCAATCCACCGGTGTTGAACATCGCGACAACAGTGGGACCATGCTTGCCAAAGCCGCGCGACTGTGGCGCTATAGCGCGCAAACCGGAGGGACGCGATGGAATTGCTGGGGTGGATCATCGTCGGCCTGTTCGCGGGAGCCCTCGCCCGGCTGGTGATGCCGGGACGCGATCCGGGGGGATGCGTGCTCACGATCCTGCTCGGCATCGCCGGTGCGCTGCTTGCAGGATATGTCGGCCGATTGCTGGGCGTCTATGCGCCGGGAGAGCAGGCCAGCTTCATCGCGGCGGTGATCGGCTCGATCGCCGTGCTCGCTCTTTATCGCTGGTTCGCCCGCCGCGGCTGAGCATCTTTGAGGATGCGAAAAGGCTGCGCCATTCCGGGTGACGCAGCCTTTTTCCGCCAGGTATGCTTCAACAGCTTTAGCGCACCGATCCGCGACGCACCAGATTGACGATGGCGAGCAGGATGATGGCGCCCACCAGGGATACGAGGAAGCTGTACAGCGTCAACCCTTCATTGATCGATCCGCCACTGAAGATCAGGCCGCCGATGAACGCGCCGATAATACCGACGACGATGTTCAAAAGGATGCCCTGTTGCGCGTCGGTGCGCATGACCATGCTGGCGAGCCAGCCAATGATGCCGCCGACAACAAGCCATAAAATGATACCCATCTCATTCTCTCCTTGGACCAGCGCCCCCAGCGGGTTGGCTGATCTATTCAACGGATAAAGTCGGCTTCGCGTTCCGCCGAAAATGTTTCCGGGTTGACAAAGCTTCGATCGCGCAGATCGCGCAACATGCAAAAGGGCCGCCGGATGTGCAGTCCGGCGGCCCTTGACGCTGTGCTCTCCCGCGACGGGGGAGGCGGATGGGGTTTCAGTATTTCTGCTGCCGCTCGTAGAGCGACTTGTAATATTGGATGCGCGTGACGCGCAGGCCATGCATGCCAGAGCGGTCGACGGCGCGCTGCCAGCTGGCAAATTCCTCCAGCGTCAGCGAATAGCGCGCGCAGGCTTCGTCCACGGTCAGCAGGCCGCCATTGACGGCCGCGACCACCTCCGCCTTGCGGCGCACGACCCAGCGTGTGGTATCGGTGGGCGGCAGGCTATCCAACGTCAAGGGTTCCCCGAGCGGCCCGACGACCTGAGCAGGCCGGATTTTCTGGTTTTCTATCATTCTCACCCTCAAAAAGCGGCACTGGCGTTGCCGAATTCAGCAGCGGCAACCGATATGCGCGTCAGCCCTGAACATCGGCTAAAGCGCCACGGTAAACGCCCCCTTCATCTTCCTTGTCCCACCTTTAAATGCTCTGCGATCAACGGGTTGAAGCTGCCCGTCAGCCGCGCGGCCTCGATCATGCCGCTGGAACGCGGCGCGAAGATTTCGGCCAGTTCCTGGACCCAGTCTCCCGGTTCATCCTGCCCCCGCAGGATGCCGGCGATCGCCAGCGCGGTCGGGCTGGCCGCCTGCGCCGCTGCCGAAGCGGCCCGCAGGATCGGCCAGGCCGGGGCACGCGGCCGGCTGATCGCCCAAGCGTTGGCGGGTTTCAAACCGCCGGTCCGGAGGAAACTCAGATCCATGTCCTTGGCTTGTAGGGGCGAAAGGATAAGGTCCGGTAAACTTGACGCGGGGATTGCGCGCGCGTGGGAATCCCGCTGGAATGCGGGCGCGCGTGCGACTATATGCGCCGCCATGCAGCCCCAGTTCCAGTTGCCCGAGCCGCTTGCCCACCGGCGAATCGTCGTCGCCATGTCGGGCGGCGTGGATTCCAGCGTCGTCGCCGCGCTGGCGGCGCGCACCGGCGCGGAAACCATCGGCGTGACGCTGCAGCTGTACGATCATGGCGCGGCGGTCGGCCGCACCGGCAGCTGCTGCGCCGGGCAGGATATACGCGACGCCCGCGCGGTTGCCGACCGCATCGGCATCGCGCACTATGTCTTTGATTATGAAAGCCGTTTTCGCGATTCGGTGATCGCCGATTTCGCCGACGAATATATGGCCGGGCGCACCCCCATTCCCTGCGTCAAATGCAATATGGGCGTGAAGTTCACCGATCTGTTCCAGATTGCGCGCGACCTGGGTGCCGACTGTCTTGCCACCGGCCATTATGTCCGCCGCGTGGAAGGGGCGGGGGGGGCGGAGTTGCACCGCGCCGCCGATCCTGCGCGCGACCAAAGCTATTTCCTGTTCGCCACGACTCAAGCGCAACTCGATTATCTGCGCTTCCCTCTGGGCGGGCTCCCCAAGCCGCAGGTGCGCGAGATCGCGGCGGAACTCGGCCTGTCGGTCGCGCTCAAGCCCGACAGCCAGGATATCTGCTTCGTGCCCGACGGCGATTATGCGAAGATCGTGCGCAAGCTGCGGCCCGATGCGGACGAAGGGGGCGCGATCGTCCATGTCGATGGCCAGGAGCTTGGCCGCCACAAGGGGCTGATCCACTACACGGTGGGGCAGCGCAAGGGGCTGGAGATCGGCGGCCAGTCCGAACCGCTCTATGTCGTGCGGCTGGATGCGGAAGGACGGCGCGTGATCGTCGGGCCCAAGGCGGCGTTGGCGGTGTCGGCGGCATTGCTCAGCGACATCAACTGGCTGGGCGACGATTTTTCAGGGCCGCTGACAGCCAAGGTGCGCTCCATGGCCAAGCCCGTGCCGGCGCGGCTCGAGGGCGATCGGTTGATCTTCGATGCGGCCGAATATGGCGTCGCGCCGGGGCAGGCGGCGGTCCTTTACGCCGGCGACCGGGTGCTGGGCGGCGGCTGGATCGCGGCGACGGAAGCGGCGCTGGCGCACGCCTGACCTCGGGACAGGTTGGGTTGAATGTCTGGAATGGGTGGAGAGCGGACACTCCCCCTCCCGCAAGCGGGAGGGGGCCGGGGGGTGGGCCAGCGCAGCGCCTAGCCCATTCCCACCCCCTAACCCCCTCCCGCTTGCGGGAGGGGGAACATGTCCGCTCCTGGCCGTTAGCCGCCTCATCAGGCGCCGAACTTCTCCCGCAGCGCCAGCATCGCGATGGCGGCCTTGGCGGCTTCGCCACCCTTGTCCTTTTCGGTACGCCGCGCGCGGGTCAGGGCCTGGGCTTCATTCTCGACCGTCAGGATGCCGTTGCCGATGGCGATGCCGTCCATGCTGAGCGCCATCAGGCCGCGTGCGCTCTCGTTCGAGACGACTTCGAAATGATAGGTTTCGCCCCGGATCACGACGCCGATCGCGATGAAGCCGTCATAGCGGCCGGTTTCCGCGGCAAGGGCGACGGCGCCCGGGATTTCGAGCGCGCCGGGCACGGTGACGACCTCATATTTATGCCCCTCATCTTCCAACGCGGCGGTCGCGCCCTCGATCAGGAGGTCGTTCAGATGGTCGTAGAAGCGCGCTTCGACGATCAGGAATTTGGCCATGTCTTCTTCTCCTAGATGTCGAATCTGCGTTCGCCGACGACCGCCAGATCGTAGCCGTCCAGCGCGATCAGGCTGTGGTGCGTATTGGTCAACAGGACCATGTCATGGACGCCCAATTCCGCCAGAATCTGCGCGCCCACGCCATAATTGCGCAGTTCGTCCATGCCCTCGACCTGCTCGCCGGCCTGGCGGCGGATCACCTTGGACAGCCAGTCGCGATTGTCCGAGAAGTTGGGCAGCATGACGATCAGCCCCGCCCCTTCTTCGCCAATGATTTCCATCGAGCGGGCGAGCACGCCGCTGCGCGGGCCTTCCTTGGCGAACAGGTCGGTCAGCGGGGCCAGCTGGTGCATGCGGACCAGCGTCGGCTTGTCGGGATCGACATGGCCTTTCTGCAGCACGATCTGTTCGCTGTCGGTGGCGCGATTGTAGAAGGCGATCGCCTTCCAATCGCCGCCCCATTTGCTGTGGAAGGCGGCTTCGGCACGGCGTTCGACCATATGGTCGTGCCGGCGGCGATAGGCGATGAGATCGCGGATCGTGCCGATCTTCATCTTGTGCTTCTGGGCGAAGGGGATGAGGTCGTCGAGCCGGGCCATCGTCCCGTCATCCTTCATCACCTCGCAGATCACGCCGGACGGATTGAGGCCGGCGAGCCGCGCCACGTCGACCGCGGCTTCGGTGTGGCCGGTGCGCACCAGCACGCCGCCATCCTTCGCCACCAGCGGGAAGACATGGCCGGGCGTCACGATGTCCTGCTGCCCTTTCGACCCGTCGATCGCGACCGAGATGGTTCGCGCTCGGTCGGCGGCGCTGATGCCGGTGGTCACGCCTTCGCGGGCCTCGATCGACACGGTAAAGGCGGTTTCGTGCCGCGTCCCGTTGTTGCGGCTCATAAGGTCGAGACCCAACTGGTCGACCCGGTTCCTGGAGAGGGCGAGACAGATCAGCCCGCGGCCATGCGTCGCCATGAAATTGATCGCGTCGGGCGTGGCCATCTGCGCGGGGATGACCAGATCGCCCTCATTTTCGCGATCCTCGTCATCGACCAGGATGAACATGCGGCCGTTGCGCGCTTCGTTGATGATCTCTTCCGGGGATGCGAGCGCCGTGCCGCCTTCTCGCCGTTCCAGATAATGTTCCAGCTTGCCCAATGTGTCGGCCGTCGGATTCCAGTCGGCTTCGCCGAGCTTGCGAAGCGAATTGGCGTGGAGTCCTGCGGCGCGGGCAAGGCCGGACCGGGACATGCCGCCTTCGTTCACCAGCGAGCGGATGGTATCGATAAGCGCGGAAGACATGAAAGCGACTCCTTACCCGATGGGGCGTTGATGCCGCATATCACATTATGATGTGATTTGATCAAGCGAATATCACATGCTGCCAGTGCGAAGGCTCTGCATCCGGTCGAGATAGCGGGCGAGCACATCTATCTCCAGGTTGAAGGCGCGCCCGGGCTGCAATTGGTCCAGCGTGGTCGCGGCGGCAGTATGCGGGATGATGTTGAGCCCGAAATGCACCGAACCGTCCGGCTGGTCCTCGACACTGTTCACCGTCAGCGAAATCCCGTCGAGGGTGATCGATCCCTTGGCCGCAAGCGCGGGGGCCAGGGCGGCGGGCGCTGCGATCAGCAGTCGTGTCGAATCGCCTTCGGCCGTGGCCGACACCAGCGTGCCGATGCCGTCGACATGGCCGGTGACGATATGACCGCCCAGTTCGTCCCCGACCTTGAGCGCGCGTTCCAGGTTGAGTCGTCCGTCCTGGCTCCAAAGGCCCGGCGCGGTGCGTGCCACGGTTTCGGCCGACAGGTCGACGGCGAACCAGTCCGCTCCCTTTTCCACCACGGTCAGGCAGGCGCCGGAACAGGCGATCGATGCGCCGATGGCCACCGTCTCCATGTCATAGGCGCTACCGATGACGAGACGCAGGTCGCCCCGTTGCTCGACGGCGCGGATGGTGCCGATGTCGGTGATGATGCCGGTGAACATGGATCTGGCCCATTCTTGCAAACCGTTCGCCCTGAGTTTGTCGAAGGGCTTCACTTCGCTTCAAAAGGAAAGGGCTTCGACAGGCTCAGCCCGAACGGGGTTGAGAGTTGGGCCGGGATTTAGGCGTTCCTGACCCGCTCGTAAACCTCCAGCCGATCCTCGTCGAGCCGACGTTCATCGGTCAGCCGCCAGCGGCCATGCGCATCGGCGAGGCCGGCAAGCCCGATATCCGTTATGCCGGCAAGGCCGCTTCCGATCAGGATCGGCGCGCGGTACAGCAGCAGGCGGTCGACCAGATCGGCTTTCAGAAAGGCTGCCGCCGCCCGCGCGCCGCCTTCAACCAGCAGATGGTCGACCCCGGCAAGGGCCGCGATGTCCGCAGGCGCCGCAATCCGTTCCCATCCTTGGGGCGGCGCGCTGCGGCCAAGGAGCAGGCGGCGCGGCGAGCGATCCTCCAGCCCCGGCAGCCGCACGTCGAGGCGGGGGGCATCGGCGCGCAACGTGCCGCCGCCTACCAATATCGCATCATGCCGCGCGCGTTCCAGATGCGCGTGGGCCCGCGCCGCATCACCCGTGATCCAGCGGCTCGATCCATCGGCGAGTGCGATCCGCCCGTCGAGCGACAGGCCGAGCTTCAGCGTGACGGCGGGCCGCCCCAGCGTCTGGCGCAGCACGAAGCCGCGCATCGCCTCGGCCGCTTCACGCGCCATCAGGCCCATCTCGACCTGGATTCCGCGGCCGCGCAGATGCGCTGCGCCCTGGCCGTCGGTGCGCGGATCGGGATCGCGCAGCGCGATAACCACCCGCGCCACGCCGGCGCGCGCCATCAGGTCGGCGCAGCGCGGACCGCGCGCGGACAGATGGAAACAGGGTTCGAGCGTCACATAGGCGGTTGCCCCGGCCGCCCGATCAAGCGCCTGCTCCAGCGCCTGCGCCTCGGCATGCGGTCGGCCGCCCTTCTGCGTCCAGCCGCGCCCGACGATGCGGCCATTCCGCACGATCAGGCAGCCTACATTGGGATTGGGGGTGGACAGGCCGCGCCCGCGTTCGGAGAGCGCGACGGCTGCGGCCATGAAGCGGCGGTCGGCGGCGGGATCGGCCGTCATGGGCTGGCGCTCAGGGCTGGCGCGTTTGCGGCGCGGCCTTTTCCGAAGACTCCGCCTTGGCCAGCCGCTTGTCGAGATCGGCGTTGATCTGCTTGAGCGCTTCCTTGCGTCGCGCGGTGTTGCGTGCTTCTTCCTTGCGCCAGTCGATGCCGAAGGCGTCCGCCCAACCCTGCATCTGTTTCTGCCGCTTCTGCAGCGCCGCCTCGCTCTTGGCGAGGTCGATCTTCTGCTGCAGGATGATCGCCGCGTCGGAACGGTTGGCGTCCCAACTCTGGATATAGATGATCTTGTTGCGGGTCGGCATGGTATTGGTGTTGGCATCGACCACGAACACCCAGATGATCACATAGGTGATGGCTGCCGACAGGCCCAGCAGCGGCCATTTATGGGGCCGGTTCTCGCGAAAATAGCTCCACAGATCGCCGAGCGCGCTCTTGGGTGACACAGGACGGGGAAAGATCGCCATCGCGGTCATATAGGATATGGCGGGACCGGATGCAAAGCCGACGGGCACGCCACGGCTTTTCACGCGGACCCGGCCACTTACAGGTCGGTCAGGCGGAAATGCACCGTCAGCACCTTGCTGCTGCCGACCGGCACGCCGTCCCGAGTCGCGGGGCGGAAGCGCCATTTGCGCAAGGCGTGTCGCTGCGTTGCGGTCCAGAAGGCCTCGTCCGTCGCCGCCAACCGCTCGATCCCGGTCACGCGTCCGTCCGCGCCGATCGTCACGCGCACCGTGACCTTGCCCTCCAGGCCCAGCCGGACCATCGAGCCGGGATAATCGGGCTGAAAGGCGGAGAGCGCGCGCGGATCAATGCTGGCGTCGATGATCTGGGGTGGCTGCAGCGGGTCGGCCGGCGGCAGGAGAATGTCGGTGCCAGTGCCGCCTGCCTCGTCCGTTCCCGCCCTGCCGCTCAGGACCGTGTCGCCGGCCGTCAGCGGGGGAGTGACGGGATCGGTCGCGGTCGGCGCCGGATCGGGACGCTCGCGCGCAGGCAGTTTGCGTTCCTCACTCGGCGGCGCGGGTTCGGGTGGCGGAGGCGGGTCCAGCGGGATCGGATTGCCGACCAGGATGGTCGGCACATAGGGCGCGATCACCTCCCTGGGCATCAGCAGGAAGACCCCGGCTACCAGGGCATGGACGGCAATCGCGCCGCCAATGCCTATAGGCGACCGTCCTCCGCCATTATAGCCCGACGGTGCCGTGGTTGCAGTCCGGGGGATCATCATCAGCGCCATCGCGTTCCTCCATCCTCACCGCAGGCGCTTCATCGTCGCCCGCCAGATTATGTTACATCATATCAAATGATATGTTGCAACATTAAATTGCCGGCATGTTGTCGCGCTGCCGGGTGGATGCTTGTGTGTCGGGGAAGGCGGTCCTACGATAAGTCCATGACCCCGATAGCCGATGATCTCACGCTGGATGAAGTCCGCGCCGCGCTGGCGCCGATCCTGCCGCGCCATGCCGCTTTCGATGGCTGGCGCAGGGAGGCGATCGGCATGGCCGCGGGGGAAAAGGGCATTGATCCCGATATCGCCGGGCTCGCCTTTACCGGCGGGGCCATGGACATGATCGACGCCTGGTTCGCCAGCATCGACGTTCGCATGATCGAGAAGCTGCCCGCCGAAACGCTCCACGCCATGCCGTTCCACCAACGAATCACGGCTCTGGTCGAAGCGCGTCTGGCGCTGCTCGCGCGCGATCGGGAGGCGTTGCGCCGGGCCGTGGCGATCATGGCGATGCCGCAGAACGGCGCGCATGCGGCGCGCCTTGGCTGGCGCGCGGCTGACAGCATGTGGCACGCGGCCGGCGACAAGGCGGTGGACTTCAACCATTATAGCAAGCGTATGACGCTGGCGGCCGTCTATGCCGCGACGCTGCTCGTCTTCGTCGATGATGAGAGCGAGGGCTGGGCGGACAGCCGCGCCTTCCTGGCCCGGCGGATCGAGGGCGTGATGCGGTTCGAACGGGCCAAGGCGCGGTGGAAGGGCGTGGGTGGCGGCGAACGGTTGAGCCTGGCGCGCTTCATCGGCCGGCTGCGCTATCCGGCGATATGACCTGCCGCCAGCGCCACGCGATTCCGTCTGGTCTTTTCCTATCGGTATTGATAGTCACTCGCAGAAGTTATTGACGAGTGCCCTTTCCTTGCGCCTGACCGACCTGCCGCTGCGCCAGCCCGCCTATGTGGATTTGATCGACTGGACCGCCCTGTCGGCGGCGGATGGACAGCGGCTGCGCGAATTCGGCCTGTGCGAAGGGGCGAGCGTCGAGGCGCTGCATCATGGCGGGCTGCTGGGACGCGGCCCGATCGCCTGCAAGGTCGGCCGCATGACCGTGGCGATGCGCCGCAATCACGCGGCCGCCATCACCGTGCGCACCGGCCCGCAGGCTGGCGACGCATGACGACGCTGCCCCTGGTCGCGCTGGTCGGCAATCCCAATGCCGGCAAGAGCGCGCTGTTCAACGCGCTGACGGGCGCGCGCCAGAAGCTGGGCAACTATCCCGGTGTCACGGTGGAGCGCAAGGCGGGCCGCCTGTCGCTGTCCGACGGCCGCCCGGTCGAGCTGGTCGACCTGCCCGGCACCTACAGCCTCGATCCCACCAGCCCCGACGAACAGGTCACGCGCGACGTCATCCTGGGCAAGCAGCAGGGCGAGCGGCTGCCCGATGCGCTGGTGGTGGTGGTCGACGCCTCCAACCTCGACAATCATCTCCGCTTCACGCTGGAACTGCTCGCGCTCGGCCTGCCGACGATCGTCGCGCTCAACATGGTCGATCTTGCCACCCGCGACGGGCTGGAACTGGACGCCGCGATCCTGTCGCGTGAGCTGGGCGTGCCCGTCATCTCGACCGTTGCGGTGCGCAAGCGCGGGCTCGACCATCTGCGCAGCGAAGTCGAAACCCTGCTGGACACGCAGGTGGGCAAGTTGCGCGCCGCCGCGCCGCCGCGCGACTTCGATGCGCTGCGGGGCGAGGCGCGGCGGATCGCGCGCGCGGCGATCGTGCGCGAAACGCCCTCGCGGCGGCTGACGGCAGCGGTCGACCGGGTCGCGCTGCATCCCGTGTTCGGGCTGCTGCTGCTGCTCGGCCTGCTGTTCGTCATGTTCCAGGCGGTCTATGCCTGGTCAGAGGCGCCGATCGCGATGATCGAGGGGGTGGCGGAGGCCGCGAGCAATGCCGCGACCGCCAATCTGCCGGATGGGCTGCTGCGCTCCTTCCTGGTCGACGGGGTCATCAACGGCGTCGGTTCGGTTGTCGTGTTCCTGCCGCAGATCCTCATCCTCTTCTTCTTCATCCTGATGCTGGAGGCGACCGGCTATATGGTCCGCGCCGCCTTCCTGATGGATGGCCTCATGGCCAAGGTCGGGCTGTCGGGCCGCGCCTTCATTCCGCTGCTCTCCTCCTTCGCCTGCGCCGTGCCCGGCATCATGGCGACGCGCACCATCGCCGATCCCAAGGACCGCCTGACCACCATCCTGATCGCGCCGCTGATGACCTGCTCGGCGCGGCTGCCGGTCTATGCGGTGATCATCGGCGCCTTCATTCCCGCGCGCGACGTGGGCGTGGGGATCGGGCTGCAGGGGCTCGTCCTCTTCTGCCTCTATGTCGCCGGCATTGTCGGCGCGATGCTGGCCGCGCTCGCGCTGCGCCTGACCGTCACCAAGGGCGGGAGCGGCGGCTTCCTCATGGAAATGCCCAAATATCAGTGGCCGCGCCCGCAGGACGTGCTGCTCGGTCTGTGGCAGCGCGCGATCATCTTCTTGAAGCGTGCCGGCACCATCATCTTCACCTCCACGGTCATTCTCTGGGTGCTGCTGTCCTTCCCCAAGACGCCGGAGAATAGCGGCGTCAGCCAGGTCAACTACTCTGTCGCCGGGCGCATCGCCAACGGCCTCAACGTCATACTCGAACCGATCGGCTTCAACCGCGACATCTCCCTCGCGCTGATCCCCGCCATGGCGGCACGCGAAGTCGCGGTGTCGGCGCTCGCCACCGTCTATTCGATCGATGCCGGCGATGACGAGGCGCGGCTGGAACGGAGCCTGGGCGATCGGCTCAAGGATCATTGGCCGTTGCCGACCGCTCTGGCCTTCCTCGCCTGGTTCGTGTTCGCGCCGCAGTGCATTTCGACCATCGCGGTGACGAAGCGCGAAACCAATGGCTGGAAATGGCCGCTGTTCATGCTCGGCTATCTTTTTGCGCTGGCCTATGCCGCCGCTGGCCTGACCTACTGGACCGCCGTCGGCCTTGGTTTGGGGTAGCTTTCGCCTAGACGGCGAAAGCGGCGGGACTATAAGGACCGGCTAAACGCATCGGAGGAATCATGGCGGGTTCGGTCAACAAGGTCATTCTGGTCGGCAATCTGGGTGCCGATCCGGAAGTGAAGAGCTTCCAGAATGGCGGCAAGGTGTGCAACCTGCGCATCGCCACGTCCGAAAGCTGGAAGGACCGCAACACCGGTGAGCGCAAGGAGCGCACCGAGTGGCACAGCGTCTCGATTTTTTCCGAAGGGCTGGCCGGCGTCGCCGAGCGCTTCCTGCGCAAGGGCTCGAAAGTCTATGTCGAAGGCCAGCTGCGCACCCGCAAATGGCAGGACCAGTCGGGTAATGACCGCTACACCACCGAAGTCGTGCTGCAGGGGCCGAGCGCGGTGCTGACCATGCTCGACGGCGCGCCGGGCGGTGGCCAGGGTGGCGGCTTCGGTGGCGGTGGCGGCGGTCGTTCGCAGCAGGGCGTCAGCGACTGGGGCGCAAGCTCGGGCGGCTTCGGCGGCGATTATGATGATGTCGGTGGCGGTTTTGGCGGCGGTGCCGGTCGTTCGTCGGGCGGTGGCAGCCGTGGCGGCGCCGGCGGGCCGAATTTCGACAATGACCTGGATGACGAAGTGCCGTTCTGACGGACGGGCTTCGACCAAGGAAAAAAGCGCCCCGCCGAATGGTTGGGGCGTTTTTTTGTGCTTTATCCATGTGCTCCTGCTTTCGCAGGAGCACAGTTGAGACGGCAGAACTGGGCTCCTGCTTTCGCAGGAGCACCAAATTCCTGGCCGCTCAAGCAGCCGCAGCCACCTCGGTAGCTGCCAGTTCGGCGATGGCGAATTTGCGGATATGCTCGCCCAGGTCGGCACGTTCGAGCGCGAGGGCGAGATTGGCTTCGATATAGCCGGCCTTGGAACCGCAGTCGAAGCGGCGGCCCTCGAAGGTGACGCCGTGGAAGGGCT
>DATFDS010000211.1:0-14057 GCA_035251955.1 Sphingobium sp.
GGCGTTGAGTTCGCGGCTGCTCTGGTCCGCCAGCGCCTGCACGACGCGGGAGAAATCGGCCTGCATGCGCTTTGGCAGTTTCAGTCCCTTGTCCTGTTGCAGTACCCAGGCGACGCCGCCCTTGCCGGACTGCGAATTGACGCGGATTACGGCCTCATAGTCGCGGCCCAGATCCTTGGGGTCGATCGGCAGATAGGGCACGTTCCACACCAGGTCGTTGCGGGCCTCCTGCGCCGCGAAGCCCTTTTTGATCGCGTCCTGATGGCTGCCGGAAAAGGCGGTGAAGACCAGTTCGCCCGCATAGGGGTGACGCGGGTGGACCGGCAACTGGTTGCAATATTCGACGGTCTGGATGACCTCGTCGATGTCCGAGAAATCCAGCCCCGGATGGATCCCCTGAGTGTACATGTTCAGCGCGACCGTCACCAGATCGCAATTGCCGGTGCGCTCGCCATTGCCGAACAGGCAGCCTTCGACCCGGTCGGCGCCCGCCATCAGGCCCAGTTCGGCGGCAGCGACGCCGGTGCCGCGGTCATTATGGGTGTGCAGCGAAATCACCACGCTGTCGCGCTTCGAAATGTTGCGGCACATCCATTCGATCTGGTCGGCATAGATGTTGGGCGTGGCGGCCTCGACCGTGGCGGGCAGGTTCAGGATCAGCGGGCGTTCGGGCGTCGGCTGCAGGATTTCCATCACCGCCTCGCAGCATTCCAGGCTGAAATCCAGCTCGGCGGTGGAGAAGGTTTCCGGCGAATATTCGAAATGCCAGTCGGTGTCGGGCTGCCTGGCCGCATTGTCGCGCAGCAGCTTGGCCGCGTTGATCGCGATTTCCTTGATCTGCGGACGGTCCATCTGGAATACGATGTTGCGCCAGGCGGGGGACACGGCGTTGTAGACGTGGACGATCGCTTGTCTGGCGCCGCGCAGGGATTCGAAGGTGGTGGCGATCAGGTCTTCGCGGGCTTGCGTGAGCACCTGGGGGAAAACGTGGTCGGGGATCGCTCCGTCGCGGACCAAGCCAGAGATGAAGTCGAACTCGGTCGCGCCCGCGCTGGGGAAGCCGACTTCGATTTCCGTGACGCCCAGCTTGATGAGCAGATCGAAGAAGCGGCGCTTCTTTTCCGCATTCATCGGATCGATCAGCGACTGGTTGCCGTCGCGCATATCGGTCGACAGCCAGCGCGGCGGCGACGTGATGACGGCGCCCGGCCATTGGCGGTTGGGCAGATCCACCTGGGGGAAGGGGCGGTACTTTTGCGAAGGATCGGTCAGCATCATGGGAAAGCTACTTCTCTTGGCGACGGGCGGCGCGGCGCGCGGGCCCGGTGAAACGACTATCTGCTTGGTTGAGCCCTTAGGCGTATTGCCGCGTCATTCAAGCGACGAGCAGCACAAATGGCACGCCTAAGGGCGTGTAAGTCGTAGCAGGGGAAGAAGCACGCGCTGCATGATGGATGGCTTTACCGATATTAGCGAGAGAGCGCAAGTTTTTGGGGAAGGGGGAAGGCAAATCGCTCTTTCCCCCGGCCTTGTGGAACCGGCTGCTGGCGCGATACAATGTCGAACTTTCTCTGACCTGAAGCATCATAGCCATGACCAGGGAAGCGTTCAACTGGTCGGGGTGGTCGCTTTCAAACGGATGAAGTGAAGGGCGACCATCGAAGCAATCACAAAAAAAGCGAGTCGAATGATCAGGGTCGGATTCTGAAGTTCAGGATTCCGCAGGACGGAGATGGATGGATGGGACGCCAGTAGCGCGAATTCCTTGCCGTAGCGGATCATCGCGGCGATGCAGCGAACGGCGATAAGAGCGCAGCCCGCGATGTAGAGTGCCCCGACTGACAGCGCCATACCCCGAGACCAGCGTTCGGTCCGGTCACGACATAGGAACAGCATGGCGAGGGTCCATGCCATATACACCAGCGTCGCTATATCGAATTCGTAGCGCGAACCCGCCGCGAGTTGATGTAGTTCGAATTCGCTCATCCGCTCCCCCCTTCCACTTCGCCCGGCGGCACGCGACCGGTTGAGGTCGGTATAGGACGAATGTCGACGGGGTGTCCATCATCTGCAGATGCATTGCTGCGGGACGATTCTGGCGGCGATGGCTCCGGCGCGAAGCAGCCATCGCCGCTGGCTCGACGGCTGGGCGGCCAACTCATTTGCCCAGCCTGTCGGTGCTCATCCGTAGGTTGCTGACAGCGGTCGGCGAACCTACCGCAGGCGCCGAGCCTATTTCTGGAACGCCGCCACGATCTTCAGTTCGATCGTGTCGCCGACCATGGGCACGCCGTAGCTCATGTTGAAATCGCTGCGCTTGACCGTGCCCTTCGCGATGAAACCGACATTTTCCTTGCCGCCCATCATCGCCGGGGCCTTGCCCGCGCCGTAGAACTCGGCATCCAGCGTCACCGGCTTGGTGATGCCCTTGATGGTGAGGTTGCCCCTGATCTCCGCGCCGGTGGGACCGTCGGCCTTGACGCTGGTCGACACGAAGGTCGCCTTGGGGAATTTGGCGGAATCGAAGAACTCGGGCTTCATCAGATGTTCGTCGAGCTTCGCAACGCCGGTGCGGATATTGGCGACGGGGACGTCGACGGAGACCTTCGCTGCGGCGATATTCTTGGGGTCGAGCGTCAGCGTGCCGGTGGATTCGGAGATGATGCCGAGATTGTTGGAAAAGCCCAAATGATCATAGGCGAAGACGATCTGGGTGTGACCGGGATCGATCTGATAGGTGCCGCCTGTGACCTTCGCCGGGTCCTTCGAGCCGGGTGGGGGCGGCATTTGCTGCGCGATGACGACGGTGCCGCCGGCAAGGGCGATGAGGGCGGCGGCGGGGAACAGCAATTTGCGCATGAATATAAGTCTCCGGAAGCGATCAAGGGAGGCCGCGGAGAATAGCAGCGTCCCTTGATTGTTCCAGAGGCGTAACCGGAAACAATGGGTTACCGGATTTCTGCCATCAGTGCGGAAGAGCCGAAGCTCCGGGATCATTTTTCGCGCAGCGGCGCAGAGATCGCAGAGATCGCAGAGAGAAAACCCTTTGCGTCCTCCGCGCCTCCGCGTGAACCAAATTGGAAGCCACCTATCCTCAGAGCCCGCGCCTGGGGGCATAGGCCCCACTGCGCGGGATCGTCGGGCGGCAGAAGGACGAAGCTCGCCTTTCGCCGCCGCTCAGGCTTAGTTCTTGTCCTTGTCGACCAGCTTGTTGGCGCCGATCCAGGGCATCATGGCGCGCAGCTTTTCGCCGGTCTGTTCGATCTGGTGGCGCTTGGCCGCGAGGCGGCTGGCCTTGAGTTCGGGCTGGCCGGCGCGATTGTCGAGCACGAAGTCCTTCACGAAACGGCCCGACTGGATGTCGGCCAGAACGCGCTTCATTTCCTTCTTCGTTTCCTCGGTGATGATGCGCGGGCCGGTCTTGATATCGCCATATTCGGCGGTGTTCGAGATCGAGTAGCGCATGTTGGCGATGCCGCCCTCATACATCAGGTCGACGATCAGCTTGAGTTCGTGCAGACACTCGAAATAAGCCATTTCCGGGGCGTAGCCGGCTTCGACCAGCGTTTCGAAGCCCGCCTGGACAAGGGCGGTCGCGCCGCCGCACAGCACGGCCTGCTCGCCGAACAGGTCGGTTTCGCATTCCTCGCGGAAATTGGTTTCGATGATGCCCGAACGGCCGCCGCCGACGCCGCTGGCGTAGGACAGGGCGATGTCATGGGCGTTGCCGGTCGCGTCCTGCGCGATGGCGATCAGGCAGGGGACGCCGCCGCCGCGCTGATATTCGCTGCGCACGGTGTGGCCGGGACCCTTGGGCGCGATCATGATGACGTCCACGTCCTTGCGCGGCTCGATCAGGCCGAAATGGACATTGAGGCCATGCGCGAAGGCGAGCGCGGCGCCGGGGCGCAGATTCTCGTGAATGTCGTTGGCGTAGATTTCGGCCTGATGCTCGTCCGGGGCCAGGATCATCAGCACGTCGGCCCAGGCGGCCGCGTCGGCGTTGGACAGGACCTTGAAGCCCGCGCCTTCGGCCTTCTTGGCGCTGGCGGAACCGGCGCGCAGCGCGATGGCGACTTCGGCGACGCCGCTGTCGCGCAGGTTCTGCGCGTGGGCATGACCCTGGCTGCCATAGCCGAGGATGGCCACCTTCTTGCCCTTGATCAGGCCGATGTCCGCATCACGATCGTAATAAACCTTCATGTCCGTTCTTCCTTTTTCATATCCTGACCCTCTCCCGGCGGGGAGAGGGGTTTAAATCAATTCGGCTCCTTGCCGCGGATCAGGCCGACGACGCCGGTGCGGCCGACTTCGATCAGGCCGATCTGCCGCATCAGGGCGACGAAATTGTCGATCTTTTCCGTGGTGCCGGTGATTTCGAAGATGAAGCTCTCGATCGTGGTGTCGACCACTTTGGCGCGGAAGACGTCGGCCAGGCGCAGCGCCTCGATCCGGTCCTCACCGATGCCGGAAACCTTGACGAGGGCGAGTTCGCGCTCGACGAAGGGCCCGTTCGCGGTAAGGTCCGTCACCTTGTGCACCGGCACGAGGCGGTCCAGCTGGGCGATGATCTGGTCGATCACCTTGGGCGGGCCGCTGGTGACGATGGTGATGCGGCTGATCGCATGGTCGGGGGTGATGTCCGCCACGGTCAGGCTGTCGATATTATAGCCGCGCGCGGTGAACAGGCCCGCGATGCGCGCCAATATGCCCGCTTCGTTCGAAACCGTCAGCGACAGGACGTGCCGCTCGTTAATCTCTTCCTGAATATGCATCAGATCGTTCCGTTATCCGGTTCTTCGCGCTCATGGCGCTCTGAAATCATGCCCGTGAAGGCGTAATGCCATGCGCCGTCGTCGCGATGGGCGATCCGCACCGGAAAGCCCGCAATTGCATCGAACATCCGGCCCAGATGCTCGCCCACATAGCGCGGGCTGACCAGCAGGCGGCCGATATGGCGCTCATGATAGTCGAAGCCCGCGTCCAGATGCACCTCCCAGTCCGCATTCTCCGGATCGGCATGGTCGACGGTCCAGCCCTTCAGCTCGGCCGTGCCCGCGATCCGCTCGAAATCGAAGGGTTCGTTCACATGGATGCGGAGCTTCAGATGCCCTGTCACTGTATCGCTCTCACACCAGCGCCTTCGCCTCATCCGACATGATGCCTTCGACCTGGCTGGGGTCGAGCAGCATGTCGGTATGCGCCGCGCCCGACGGGATCATCGGGAAGCAGTTGGACAGCTTCGCCACGCGGCAATCGACGATCACCGGACCGGGCGTGTCGATCATTTGGGCAATGCCGGCTTCCAGTTCCTGCGGCCCTTCGATGCGGATGCCGGTCCAGCCATAAGCTTCCGCCAGCTTCACGAAGTCCGGCAGGCTGTCCGAATAGCTGTTGGAATAGCGGCTTTCATAGGTCAGTTCCTGCCACTGGCGGACCATGCCCATATATTCATTGTTGAGGATGAAGAGCTTGACCGGCAGGCGATATTGCGTAGCGGTGCCCATTTCCTGGATGTTCATCTGTACCGATGCGTCGCCCGCCACGCAGATGACCAGGCTGTCGGGATTGCCGACCTGCGCCCCGATGGCGGCCGGGAAGCCGTAGCCCATGGTGCCGAGACCCCCGGAGGTCAGCCACTTGTTCGGCTCGTCGAAGCCGAAATGCTGGGCTGCCCACATCTGGTGCTGGCCCACTTCGGTGGTGACGATGACGTCCTTTGCCGACCGCGATGCCTTGTAGAGCTGGGCGATCGCCTCCTGCGGCATGATCTCCTCGCGGCTTTCGGGATAGGCCAGGCTGTTGCGCGCGCGCCAGCCATCGATCCGCGCCCACCATTCGCTCAGGTCGGCTGCCTTGTGGCCGCGATCCTGCCAAAGCGCGATCATGTCGGCCAGGGCGCTCGCAATATCCGCGACGATGGGCAGATCGACTTCGACCGTCTTGTTGATGGAACTGCGGTCGATGTCGATGTGGATCTTCTTGGCATTGGGCGCGAAGGCGTCCAGACGGCCGGTCACGCGATCGTCGAAGCGCGCGCCGACGCAGACGATCAGGTCCGCCTTGTTCATCGCCCAATTGGCTTCATAGGTGCCGTGCATGCCCAGCATGCCGAGCCACTTGTCCGAAGAGGCCGGGAAGGCGCCCAGGCCCATCAGCGTCGAGGTGACGGGCGCGCCGGTCAGGCCTGCGATCTCGCGCAGCAGGGTCGAGGCTTCCGGACCCGAGTTGATGACGCCGCCGCCGGTGTAGAAGATCGGGCGCCGCGCCCCCGCGAGCATGTCGACCGCCTGCGCGATCGCCGACGCGTCGGCCTTGGTCTGCGGGCGGTAGCTGGCGTGCTCGAACTTTTCCGGCTTCTGATAGGGTGCGGTCGCGATCTGGACATTTTTCGGGATGTCGACGACGACCGGGCCGGGGCGGCCGGTGGTGGCGATGTGGAACGCCTCATGCACGACGCCGGCGAGCTTGCCGGGGTCCTTCACCAGATAATTATGCTTGGTGCAGTGGCGGGTGATGCCGACCGTGTCCGCTTCCTGGAAAGCGTCGGTGCCGATCAGCTGCGTCGGGACCTGGCCGGTGAGGACGACCATCGGGATCGAATCCAGCAGCGCGTCGGTGATGCCGGTGACGGCATTGGTCGCGCCGGGACCGGAGGTGACGAGGACGACGCCGGGCTTGCCGGTCGAGCGCGCATAGCCTTCCGCCATGTGGGTCGCGCCCTGTTCGTGGCGGACCAGGACGTGGCGGATCTTGGGATGGTTGAAGAGCGCATCATAGATGGGCAGCACCGCGCCGCCCGGATAACCGAACACGACTTCGACCCCCAGGTCGATCAGGCATTCAACCAATATGTCCGCGCCGCTCTTTTCGGCCACGATGATATCCTTCCGCTGGATGCAGGTTGTGCCGTCTGCTCCAGCCGGAGCAAAATGGCAAGGCGGCTGCCTGTATTAGACACAAAATGGCAAGTCAATACCTAAAGTTGTAATTTTATTATAAATTTATCGATAATTTTGTCATTAATTTCGTATGTTTCGCGGTCCCAATGCAGCGGCGATTGCCGGGAAAACCAGGTATATTGCCGTTTCGCATATTGGCGCGTGGCGATGCGGCCGCGCTCGAGCATCGCGGCGCGGTCGATCTCACCAGCGAGCCAGGCCGCGATTTCAGGGACCCCGATGGCGCGCATGACCGGCAGATCGGGGGAGAGATGGCGGGCGAGGAGGGCTTCGACCTCCGCCACCGCGCCGCTTTCGATCATCTGCTCGAAACGGCGATCGCAGCGGGCGATCAGCCAGTCGCGGGGCGGCAGGAGGATGAGGGGGGAGAGCGCGACACGGTCGCCTATGCCACCGCTTTTGTGCTTCTGCCATTGCGCGAGCGGCCTGCCGGTCGAGCGCACGACCTCCAGCGCGCGGGCAACGCGGGTGGTGTCGGCGGGTGCGAGCCGGGCGGCGGCCTCGGGGTCTTCGCGCGTCAGGGCGGCATGGGCTTGATCGACGGCAAGCGCGCGGACGTGGGCGCGGATGTCTGCGTCGATGTCCGGTATGGGGGCGATGCCGTCGAGCAGCGTGCGGAGATAGAGGCCCGTGCCCCCGACAAGGATGGGGAGGCGCCCCTGGGCGTGCGCGCTGTCCACCTCTGCGCGCGCTTCGGCGGCCCAGCGGGCGGCGGTACATGCCTGCGCGCCGTCTATATGGCCGAAGAGGCGGTGGGGGACGCCGGCCATCTCCTCTTCGCTCGGGCGGGCGGAGAGGATGGCGAGGTCGGCATAGACCTGGCTGGCGTCGGCATTGATGACCACACCGTTCGCCGCTTGCGCAAGCGCAACGGCGAGCGCGCTCTTGCCGCTGGCCGTGGGCCCGGCAATAAGCGCGACGCGCGGGCGGGATTCGCCCTCAGATGTTTCAGGAGTATCCATGTTCGTCGCGACCTTAGTGGCAAGTGCGGCCTTGAGTCAGGCAGATATTGCAGAGGCCGCCGGACGGCTGGCGACCGCAGGCTGCGCGCCGGTGGATAGTGCGTGGTTGGACGAGGGCAAGGCGGCGGACATTTTCTTCGGGTCTGATCCGGTGACGGCGCGGGCCGCGCTGACCGGCATCGGCGAGAAGGTGGATGTGATCGTCCAGCTTGCCGAGGGCCGCGAAAAGAAGCTGCTGATCGCCGACATGGATTCGACCATGATCACCGTCGAATGTATCGACGAACTGGCCGACTATGCCGGGATCAAGGCGCAGATCGCGGACATTACCGAGCGGGCGATGCGGGGCGAACTGGATTTCGCCGGCGCGCTGCATGAACGGGTGGCCTTGCTCAAGGGGCTGGCGGACGCCGCCATCGACCAGTGCCGGACCGAACGGGTGAAGATCATGCCCGGCGCCAAGGCGCTGGTGCGCACGATGAAGGCGCGCGGGGCCAGGACGCTGCTGGTGTCGGGCGGTTTTACCCGGTTCACCGGGCCGGTGGCGGAGGAGATCGGTTTCGACAGCGCGGTTGCCAACGTCCTGGAGATCGCCGACGGCGCGCTGCTGGGCACGGTGACGGTGCCGATCGTCGATGCGGCGCGCAAGCGGGCGGAACTGGAAGCGGCGATAGAAGGCGGCATCGACCGGGCCTTGACCCTGGCGGTCGGTGACGGCGCCAATGATATCCCGATGATCCAGGGCGCGGGCCTTGGCGTTGCCTATCATGCCAAGCCCAAGACGCGCGAGGCAGCCGCGGCGGAGATCGTCCATGGCGACCTGTCCGTGCTGCTCTATGCGCAGGGCATCGGTTCGGCGGAGTGGGTCCAGGCGTGAAATGGCGCTGCGTGCTCCTGCGAAACAGGATGGAGCGATGTCGGCCGTCAAACGGTTGATCGTGCGTTAGGCACGTTTGATCGTCATTGCGATGGAGTAATGGATTCGATTGCCGGGGTCGGTCGTTACACCTGCGCTGCATTGCGCAGCATCCACATCGAGCCGGCGCGCGGTCCTCGACGCGCCAAGGGAGAGGATATGAACATCAGGTTATTGGCACTTCTCGGCGGCACGGCGCTTGCTCTAAGCGCCTGCGCGTCGACGAGGGATGAACCTGTCGCGCCCGCGCCGCCAGTCGGCCCCGGCGCGATTGCCGGCACGGTTGCGGCTGACCGCAATGGCGATGGCATTGTCGATGGCTATTATTCGGCCGACGGCATGTACCACGAAATCATGGGTCCGCCCTGTCCGCCGCCGCCACCTCCGCCGCCGCCCTCAAGGCGTGGAGAACGCGGCTGACCCACATGTCCTCGGGGGCGCGGCGTGTCCGCCGCGCCCGACCGTTTCGAAGCTTGCTGATACCGGGACTGATTGCTGTCGGGCTGGTTCCGGGCCCCGTCATGGCGCAGGCCGTGGCGGGGCAGGAAGCCGGTCAGACCAGTGTCGGCGCCGAAATCCGCGCGTCGGTGGGCGGCAAGCTGCGGGACTTTTATGGCCCGCGCGGCTATTGGCCGCTCTGGGTGGATGGCAACCATATGGGTCCGCAGGCGGACGCGCTGCTGGCGCTGGTTCGTTCGGCGCGACTGGATGGGCTCGACCCCAAGGACTATAATCTCCGCGACCTTGAGCGGGTTGTGGAAGAGGCCAATGGCTCGGGCGGCGACGCGAAGCTGCTGGCGCGCGCAGACCTTGCCTTTTCCAAGGCTTTTGCCGCACTGGTGAGCGACATGCGCAAGCCTGCAAAGCGTGTGAAGGTCCGCTATCTCGACCCCGAAGTGGCCCCGCATGACGAAGAGCCGGCGGAGATATTGCGCGCGGCGGCGGTCGCCTCCTCCTTTCCCGATTATGTGCGGCAGGCGGGCTGGATGAGTCCCTTCTACATGAAGCTGCGGACCGCGCGGGCCGACTTTGCCGAACGCTGGGCGAGCCTGCCGGCGATCCCGATCCCCGCCGCCGCCAAGCCGAGGCCGGGGAAGAAGGGGGAGGGCGTGTCCATGTTGCGGCAAAGGCTGGGGCTGACCGCCGGCACCGCTTATGACAAGGCGCTGGTCGCGAAGGTCAAGCTATTCCAGGCCGACCATGGGCTGAAAGCCGACGGCGTGGCGGGCGCGCAGACGATCGAGGCGCTGAACCGCACGCCCGATTGGTATGACCGCACCCTGGCGCTGAACCTGGATCGCGCGCGGCTGCTGCCTGGCCCCTGGGTACGGCATGTGGTGGTGGATGCCGCATCGGCGCGGCTCTGGTATTTCAGCAAGGGGCAGCAGGACGGGACGATGAAGGTCGTCGTCGGCGCCAGGGAAAGCCAGACGCCGATGATGGCGGGCATGGTGCGTTATGCGACGCTCAACCCCTATTGGAACGTGCCGTCGGACCTTGTCGAGCGCAAGCTGGCGCCGCGGATCCAGAAGGGTGCGACGCTGAGCGCCCTCAACTATGAGGCGCTGTCGGACTGGAGCGCGAGCGCGCGCAAGCTCGACCAGTCGGAAATCGACTGGCAAGCGGTGGCGGACGGGCGGCGGCAGCTGCGCGTGCGGCAATTGCCGGGCGGCGGCAATGCGATGGGCAAGGTGAAGTTCATGTTCCCCAACGACCTCGGCATCTATCTGCACGACACGCCATCGCGTGATCTGCTGGCCAAGCCGGCCCGGCATTTCAGCAATGGCTGCGTCAGGCTGGAGGATGCGCAGCGGCTGGGGCGCTGGTTCTTCGGCACGCCGCTGCAAGCGGACGGCGAAGCGCCCGAGCAGCACAAGCCGCTGCCGCAGCCCGTGCCGGTCTACCTGACCTATCTGACGGCCGTTCCGACGGCGCAGGGCGTGGAGTTTCTGCCCGATGTCTATGGGCGGGATGGGATGTGAGGCGTAAAGGCTGCAGGCGAGTTGGTTCACGCGGAGCCGCGGAGCCGCAGAGATGCCGCACACACCCGTCACCCGATCATGAACTGAAATGCTGACCTTCGGTCGGGCACATATCTCCGCGTCTCCGCGCCTCTGCGTGAACCAAATCTAGAGTAGGATGACTTTACCTTGATCCGTTCGTTTCGAGCGAAGTCGAGAAACAGCAAGAACTGCGCTTGCGTTTCTCGACTTCGCTCGAAACGAACGGAGGCAACTTGAATCCATCTAACGTCATCCCGCTCTAAAACCCCGCCATCAGCCCGTCGATCGCGCCTTGCAGGATGTAGCTCGCCGCGAGCTTGTCGACCAGCTCACCACGACGGGCGCGGCTGGCGTCGGCTTCCAGCAGGGTGCGCGTCACCGCCTGGGTCGACCAGCGTTCGTCCCAGAGAAGGATGGGAAAGCCCAAGTCGGCGACGTTACGGGCAAAGGCGCGGCTCGCCTGACTGCGCGGGCTTTCGCTGCCGTCGAGGTTGAGCGGCAGGCCGATGACGAGGCCCTTCACCAACTGCTGCTCGATGAAGGCGGCGAGCGCGATCTTGTCCTTGCTGAACTTGCCCCGGCTGACGGTATGGGCGGGGCTGGCGATCGACCAGCCGGCATCGCACAGCGCAAGCCCGATCGTCTTGGTGCCGACGTCCATGCCCAGCAGGCGGCCGCCCTGCGGCAGCGCCTCGCGGAAGGCCGCGCGGTCGGTGGTGAGAAGCGTGCTCATCGTTTCAGAAAGGCTGCAAGGCGGTCGCGCGCATCTTCGCGCACATCGCCCCAGAAAAGGCTGTAGTCGTAGACATGATAATTATTGCCCGGCAGGGTGAAGGGGCCCATGTCGACCGGATCGCCGATCATCAGCACGCCGCTGGTGTCGCATCGTGCCGGCACGATGCCGGTCAGCAGGCGCGGCGGCTTGCTGTCATCCCGGCTGTCGAGCGTGCCGCGATTCTCGCTCGCGGGGGCGGCGCCGTTGAAGGCACCGGTGATCGGGTTGGTGCAAAGCATGTGCGTGCCCTTGCGCGGCTTGCCGGTGTAGCCGGCGCGGCGCTCGAACGTCTCGATGATGGGGGATGGGTCGGCAGGCTCGGCATAGCTTTGCCAGCTGACAAGGCAATGCGCCTGGTCCCGGCGCGCGCAGGCGGGAAGACCCAGGGCGGGGAGGTCCGCTTCGACCGAAACCGGCCAGCCGACCGCATAGACGGCGGCGATGCGGGCGGCGACGGGCTTGCCCGCGACCTGTTCGCGCAGCAGCTGGAGCAGGTGGCGCGATCCCTGGCTGTGCCCGGCGAGGATCAGCGGCCCGGTCGGGTTGGCTTTCAGGAAGGCAGCGAAGGCCTGGGCAACGTCGCGATAGGCGGCAGCGAGGGCCTTGTCGCCATCGGGTTTCTGAGTGAGGAAGGCGCCGTAATTGGCCTGGCGGTAGCGCGGCACCCAGATGTCGCCGACGGCGTTGAACGCGCTTGCCTGCCCTTGGACGAAGCGGCGGGCCGTGGCGAGCGAATCCTTGTCGTCCAGCCGCATGTTCCAGTGCGCGCCGCCGAAGGTGGTGATGTAGGAGGTGGGGTGGATGAAGAACACCGCCGCTTTCCGCGCGACAGGCTCATCCCTGATCCCGTCCGGCTTCCAGAGCGCCGGATTGCCCTGGGCCAGGTCGGGGCGGGCGATCCACATCCTGGGATCGTCATAGGCGTTGGCGGGCAGCGGCTGGAGCGCCACGAAGGCTTCGCGCGGCACCATGACCGCGCGGATCAGCTGCATGCCCCAGATGCGATAGGCCAGCAACGCCGCCAGCACGAGCACGATCAGGCTGGCGACGACATAGAGGAACTTGCGGGCCAAGAGGCTGCTCTCCGTCTGTTGGGCGGGGCGGCACGCTCCCCCTCACGCGGCGTCTGTCTGGCGCAGGCGCAGGGAAGGCGCAAGTGCGGACTTGAAGCATGGGAACGCGGGTGGTAGCGGCGGGCCATGTCGATAGACCTGCAGACCGTGAAAAAGATCGCCAGCCTCTCGCGCATTTCGGTGACCGACGCCGAAGCCGAGGCCATGGTGCCGGAACTCAACAACATCCTTGGCTGGGTGGAGCAATTGGGCGAGGTGGACGTGACCGGCGTGGAGCCGATGACCGCCGTCATCCCCAACCATCTGCGCCTGCGTGAGGATGCCGTAACCGACGGCGACGTGCGTGAGCGGGTGCTGGCCAATGCGCCGCAGGCCGAACATGGTTTCTTCGCGGTGCCCAAGGTGATCGAATAATGAGCAATTTGACTGATCTGACGGTCGCGGAAATCCGCGATGGTTTCCGTGGCGGTGATTTTTCTGCGCGCGAAGTGGCCGAGGCGTTCAACGCCAATGTGGCGGGCGCTAAGGCTTTGAACGCGTTCATCGTCGAGACGCCGGAAAAGGCGCTGGCAGCTGCTGACGCTGCCGACAAGGCTAAGGCTGCGGGCGAAGCCCTGAAGCCGCTTTCGGGCGTGCCGATCGGCATGAAGGACCTGTTCTGCACCGAGGGCGTGCAGACGACTGCCGCCAGCCATATGCTGGAAGGCTTCACGCCGACCTATGAGTCCACCGTTTCCAAGAAACTGTGGGATGCGGGTGCGGGCATGCTGGGCAAGCTCAACCTCGACCAGTTCGCCATGGGCTCATCCAACGAGACCAGCTATTTCGGCAATGTGATTTCGCCCTGGCGGCGCGGCGGCGGTGACAATGCGGCGCTGGCTCCGGGTGGTTCCTCGGGCGGCTCCTCGGCGGCGATTTCGGCGCGGCTCTGCCCGGCGGCGACCGGCACCGATACGGGCGGCTCGATCCGCCAGCCCGCCGCCTTCACCGGCATTTCAGGTATCAAGCCGACCTATGGCCGTTGCTCGCGCTGGGGCATCGTGGCCTTTGCCTCGTCGCTCGATCAGGCCGGGCCGATGGCGCGGACGGTGCGCGATAATGCGATCCTGCTGGAAAGCATGGCGGGCTTCGATCCCAAGGATTCGACCTCGCTCGATCTGGCCGTGCCGCAGTGGGAAGCCAATCTGTCGAGCGATCTCAAGGGCAAGAAGGTCGGCATTCCCAGGGAATATCGCCCCGATGGCCTGAACGCGGAAATCTCCGCCATGTGGGATCGCGGCATCGAATGGCTGAAGGACGCGGGCGCCGAGGTGGTGGAAGTGTCGCTGCCGCATACCAAATATGCGCTGCCGACCTATTATATCAT
>DATFDS010000212.1:0-4533 GCA_035251955.1 Sphingobium sp.
TTGTCTCGCATTTTCACGTCGTACCGGACCAGGTCTCCGATCGATCCTCCCCGAACTTTCTCCGGCCAGTCCGGGTTTGCGATCAATGCGCGTCCGATGGCGACCAGATCGAAATCTCCGCGGTCGAGCCGCCTGCCAAGCTCCTTGAAGGTGACATCGATGGCTTCGTCGCTGGCATCGCCGCGGTCCGGACGATCGCGCTGCAACGGCGCGCCGACACCGATGCTGCCCACCGTCATTGTCGCCACGCCCGTGATTTTCTTGGCCCACCCGGCAAGATTGAGGTCCAGGCCTTCTTCCGGAAACTCCGCGTCCCAGAAGCGGCGCGTAGAGCAATCGAAGAGGGTCACGCCGGCATCGGCGAGAGGGGTCAGCAATTGTTCCAGCTCGGCCGGCGTCTCGCAAAGCCGCGCGGTGTAGAATTCGGGCGATTTCCATTGCGAGAAGCGCAGTGCTATCGGAAAGTCAGGACCGACCCGGTTTCGGATCTCGCAGATTATGTCCACCGCGAAGCGCGTGCGTGCCCGCAAGTCTCCGCCATAGATGTCGACGCGCCGGTTGGTGCGATCCCAGAAAAAGCTGTCGATGAGATATCCGTGGCCGGCATGGATCTCCACGCCATCGAAGCCGATCCGCTGCGCCGCCGCAGCAGCCCGGGCATAGTCGTCGATCGTTTCATCGATCTGCTGCTGGGTCATGGCCTCCAGCGGCGGGGCGTCGGAGGGCGGCGTCCCCTCCATTTGGGGGTATATCCCCGATGGCGACAGGGAAGGCAGAGAGGGGTCATGCGACTGATCACGCAGCCGGTTCATGCCCGAGTGCCAGAGCTGCGGCATCATCTTGCCTCCCGCCGCGTGCACCGCCTCAATGACGAGGCGCCACATGGCGAGCGCCTGCTCCCCGAAAAAGTCCGGCACGTTGGCGCTGAAGGCGCCGCGTCTGTTAATGGCGGTTCCTTCCGAGATGATAAGGGCCACGCCGCCTTCTGCGCGCCGGCGATAATAGTCTACAGACTTGCCGTCGATCACGCCATTGCGTGCGAAGCCGCGTGTCATGGGGGACATGACGATGCGGTTCCGGAGCGTCAGGCCATGAAGATCGAATGGATCGAACAGGCGGCCCAGGGCCAACGGATGACCGTTCGGGGCATTCAAAGGCTGATTTTGCACAGGACTTCTCCTAACTGGTTTGGATCAAGAAATATGACTGGATGACGCGCTATACGGTCTTCCAGTCAGGATGGGGTCCCAGCCCGATGATCAGGATCGCACTGACAAGGCTTGCGGGAATGCCGATGATGATGAGAAGATCGTAACTGCCGCCGTAATCATAAGCCAGCCCGCCGATCAGGGGCCCGATCGCCCCGCTCACCGCGATGATGCTGCCCATCACGCCGAAGATCGTCCCGTAGTTGCGCATGCCGGCATAGAGACTCGTCAGATAGGCGCAGATCTGGAGCTTCGTACCCCCGGCATAGCCTACCACGACCATCGCGACGACGATGAGGGTGGGCGTCCGGAACGGCTCCAGCAGGAATATCAGCGCGAAGGCCGCGATGATATTTGTGAGACCGGCGACCCATCCGGCATCGAAGCGCTGCATCAGCCAGCCTGCGGTGAGGCTGCCGATGATGCCGGCAATCCCCGAAAGGCTGGCCAGATATCCGGCGGCGGTGCGGCTGACGCCCGCGTCCTCGAGCAGGGGAACCTTGTGAACGACGAGCGCCGAGGACAGGAGCAGGGTTATCAAGGTCGCGAGACCGATGCGGAGGATGGGCCGGCTGCGCGCGGCCTGGCGGAGGGTAAGGCCTGGAAGTTGGCGGCGCGGCGCGTCGGGATTGATGAGGTTTTGGGAGCGCGATGGTCGGTGACGGGCGTCGAACATGAAGGCGGCGCACAATGCCAGGACCGGTATGCCCCAGCCGCAACCGAGCAACAGCCAGGCATAGCGCCAGCCGACAAGGTCCGTCAGCCAACGGGAAAGCGGGGGCGCCAGCGATGTCGAAAGGGCAGTGCCGCTCAGCACGACGGCCAATGCCAAGCTGCGCCCCGCGTCGAAATTGCTTGATATCGCGGTCGTCCACACTGTGGTTTTCAGCAGGACCGACGCCAGGGCGAACAGGGCCCAGAGCAGCATCCATTGGGCGTAGGACCCGTTCGCCAGTCCGAAGCCGGCGATGGCGAGGGCGGTCAGGATCGCGCCCGCGAGCACGATATAGCGTGCTCCCCACCTGTCGACCATGGCCCCCACAAACGGCGCCAACGGGATGATGATGAGGCCCGCCACACTGGGTCCCGCAGAAATCTGCACGCGGCTCCAGCCGAACTCCGCCGTCATGGGGCGGATGAACATGCCCAGCGAATAATAAGCGGCCGTCGGAAACGACACGCCGACGAACGAGGCCAGGACCAGGGTCCAGTGGGCGCGCCATTCCTGCGCGCGCATGGAAGCTGCTGTGCTCACGAGATCGTCGGCCTGCTCTCAGGGCGCTGGAATAGGCCATGGCGTCCAAATGCCCGATGCAGGATAATCCTTATCGCCGACATTGCATCCCTTCCCATGTGTATCGCTGTCCGGCGAAGGCCGGTGGGCAGGACGGTGCCTTGTCGGCATCTCTTCCTGCTCAGAATAGCCGCTCGCCGAAACCCCGGCTGTCGGCCTTCAATCCTTGTATTCCGGGCAGATATGATCGAGTTTGTTCAGCAACGCAGGCCATACCGCATTATTCGCATAGTTCGACCTGACCTGGCCGATACCGTCCGAGGTTCCCATGGCCTCGAACTTTTGCAGCACCGCCGCGTCGGGGAACTGCAACGGCCTGTCCATCGAGAGCGTTCTTACCTGGAACGTGCATGCCTTTTCAAGGCTGTACATGCCGGCATAAGCCTCCGCCACCGTGCGTCCGACCGACAAGGTGCCGTGATTGCGAAGGATCATAAGGTCATTCCGGCCCAGATGCTCGACGAGCCGCTCGCGCTCCTCCATCTCCACGGCCACGCCTTCATAGTCGTGGAAGCTCAGGCGCTTGCGGACGATCATGGCCGTCTGGTTGAGGGGCAGAAGGCCTTCTTTCATGGCTGAAATCGCCACGCCGTCGTTGGTATGCAGGTGCATGACGCATCCGGCTTCCGGCCGCGCCCTGTGGATCGCGCTATGCACCACAAAGCCGGCCTTGTTCACCGGATAGTCGCTGTCCGAAAGAATATTGCCCTCCACGTCGACCGTGATCAGGCAAGAGGCCGTGATCTGGTCGAACAGCATCCCATAAGGATTGATGAGGAACCTTTCAGGCTCTCCTTCGGAAGTGGGCAGGCGGGCAGAAATATGCGTTCCGATCAGATCGTCCCATTGGTTTAGCGCTGCCAGACGATAAGCAGCGGCAAGATCGCGGCGTATCCTGCGCTCTTCATCGGTTATACTGGCGGGAAGAGGTATGGACCCCTTTTTTCTCATGTTGATGTCGACCATCATGTCCCCGTGAATCAAAGTATTTAAATTTACATGCTGAATATTCGCTTTTATTCACCACATTGAGATGTGCCATGTCTACCATCATTGCGTACATATATATAAATTTGTACGTATAGGCATGATGGCGTTGTGATCGTCCGCGCAGCGAACTAAACAATAATCAAATAGAATACGGCCGGTTTCGTTTGGCAGCCATGGCTTCTCAGGCACTAGTTCTGGAAAGCACTTGTTCAACGAGCGGATGCGCTGTCGGGCAGCTGGCAATCGGGGCCTTAAAAAGTGGGAGAGGGAAAAATGAGAAAATCATATCTGGGGTCGCGCGCCACCATCTGTGGGGCTTTGCTGGGCTGTACCGCGCTCGTCGCCGTGATTGATGCGCCTGCCGCCTTTGCGCAGGATTCCGAAGGCGGCATGAGTGTCGCGGATATCATCGTCACCGCGCAGAAGAGAGAGCAGAGCCTGCAGGACGTGCCGATCGCGGTCACCGCGATCTCTCAGGATAGCCTGCGGGCAAATCGTATCACCAACGCGCTCGACCTTTCCGCGCAGGCGCCGAACCTTTTCGTGCGCAAGACCGCAGGCGCGGTCAGCATCCCCAACTTCTCCATGCGGGGGTCGGTCAGCTTCGGATCGGTGGCGGGGCAGGACAAGGCGATCTCGCTTTATCTCGATGGCGTCTACATCGGAAGTTCGCAGGGTTCCGCATTCGAACTGCCCGATCTGGAACGCATCGAAATCTTGCGCGGGCCGCAAGGCACCCTGTTCGGCCGCAACTCCACGGCGGGTGCAATCAGCATCATCACCAAGGACCCGTCCGGCCAATACGGCCTGACACAACAGCTCACCTATGGGAATTACGACCAGCTGCGCAGTTCCACCCGCATAGAATTGCCCGCGGTCGGACCGTTCAGCGCATCGGTCAGCTATACGCACAACGAACGCACCGGCGACATCAGGAATCTTGGCGCGGGCAGGGTCTGGAACCGTGACGGGGCGATCAAATCGAAATGGGCCCGGCGCGCCCGCGTCTCGCCCGAGACGCTTGGCGATGAAAATTCCGAA
>DATFDS010000213.1:0-24663 GCA_035251955.1 Sphingobium sp.
TGGCAAGTACATTCCCGACAGCGCCAAGTGGATCGTCAACGGCGGCGTCACCGTTGAGCCGGCAAGCTGGCTGGTGGCCAATTTTTCCGGCAAATATACCAGCCGCCGCTGGTCGACCTTCACCAATTCGCCGGGGTCGAGTGTGCCGGGTTTCACCGTGTTCAGCGCCTATGTCGATATTGGCGACGGCATCAGCCTGGGCCCTGTCAAGGGCGTGAAAGCGAGGCTGAACGTTGACAATATCTTCGACAAGGACACATTGTCCTTCATCACGCCCGCACTGACGGGGGATGGCTCCTTCCGGCCGCTGTCGCCACGGACCTTCCAGTTCACCATCTCCGGGGAGATCTGATGCGAAAGGCAATGATGGCAGGAGCCGCGCTGGCCGCGCTGCTCCCGATCGCAGCGCATGGGCAGGGGGTGCCGAATAAGGTCTTGTCGTTTCATCAGAGGCTGCTGACGCTCGACAGCCATCTCGATACGCCGGCGTCGCTGGACCTGCCGGGCTGGTCCATTGAGGAGGAGCATGGCGTCCATAGCGACTATACGCAGGTCGACCTGCCGCGCATGAAGAAGGGCGGGCTGGATGGCGGCTTCTGGGCGATCTACACGCCGCAGGGACCGCTGACGGTCGAGGGTTTCCGCAAGGCGCGCGATTTTGCGCTGCTGCGCGGGGTGTCGATCCGCACCATGGTGGCGGCAAATCCCGCCGATTTCGCGCTGGCGCTGGAGGCGAAGGATGCCGCCCCGATTGCGGCGGCAGGCAAGCGGGTCGTCTATATGTCGATCGAGAATGCCTATCCGTTGGGCGAGGACGTCTCGTTGCTCCAGACCTTCTACGATCTTGGGGTGCGCGTTTCGGGCTTTGCCCATTTCGCGCACAACCAGTTTGCCGATAGTTCGACCGACCCGTCGAAAAAGCCGCGCTATGGTGGGCTCAGTCCCCTGGGCAAGGAGTTGCTGAAGGCGATGAACCGGCTCGGCATAGTGCCGGATGCGTCGCACAGCAGCGACCAGGTGCTGGACGACCTACTGGCGCTTTCGACCACGCCGATCCTGTTGACCCATTCGGGATGCAAGGCGGTCTACGACCATCCGCGCAATATCGACGACGCGCATCTGGCCGCGCTGGCGGCCAAGGGCGGCGTCATCCAGATGAACGCCTATGGCGCCTATCTGCGGGCGTCCAGGCCCAATCCGCAGCGGCAAGAGGCGCTGAAGGCGCTCTATGCCGAGTGGGGCGAGGGCGCGAAGCTGTCCGCGGAGACGCGCGCCGAGCTGCTGGCGAAGCGGCGGGAGATCGATCGGCTCTACCCGGATGCGGACCGGCCGACCTTCGACGATTTCCTGGCGCATCTGCTCCACGCATTGAAGGTGGCAGGGCCCGATCATGTCGGCATCGGCCTGGATTGGGATGGCGGCGGTGGCGTGGCAGGCCTTGAGGATGTGATAGACCTGCCCAAAATTACCGCAGCGCTGCTGAAGGCAGGATATAGCGAGCGGGATATTCAAAAGATCTGGTCCGGCAATGTCCTGCGCGTGCTCGGCGCTGCCGAGGCGGCGAAGGGCAATGACCATCAATGAGCATGGCTCAACATCTTGTGAGATATCCAAATTATTAGATCAAATGTCGGCCAGGCAAGTTATTCTGAATTGATCGCTTTGCGTGAATGTTGTCCTCTCGCGCCAAGCGAGGCCGATAGCGTCGCCCATCTTTTCCTGCGGCTTATGATCCGGTGAGGCGTTCGGCGACGCGCGTCGGGTGATCGCCCGTCAACAAGGCCGAAAATATATGAATTCACAACCATCGAGCAGCAGCCCAGGCAGACGGCGGACTATCATCCTGGCAGCCGCAATCCTCCTTCTGGCGCTGATCGCAGCCATAGCGCTGTTCCGGCCGGGCGAGACGGTGGACGACGTGCCGGTGCTCAGGGTGGGCAATCAGAAGGGCACGACGCGCGCCGTCATGGAGGCATCGGGCGTGCTCAAGGATCTGCCCTATCGCATCGAATGGTCGGAATTTCCGGCGGCGCAGCATCTGCTGGAGGCGCTGACCGCCAATGCGACCGATGTGGGTCTGGTTGGCGACGCACCCTTCCTCTTTTCCTACGCCGGCGGATCGCCGCTGAAGGTGATTTCGGTCGCGGTGCTGGGCAGCGATGGCGGGTCCGTCGCGATATTGGTGCCCAAGGCGTCGCCGATCCGCTCGATCGCCGACCTCAAGGGCAAGAAGATCGCGACGGGTAAAATTTCCATCGGCCATTATCTGCTGCTCAGAGCGTTGGAGAAGCAGGGTCTGACGACGCGCGACATCCATTCCGTCTATCTGCCGCCCAATGACGCGTTGAGCGCCTTTTCGGCCGGATCGATCGATGCATGGGCGACCTGGGCGCCATTTCTGGACGCGGCGCTGTCGCAGGGGAAGGCGCGCGTGCTGATCGGCGGGCAGGGCCTGGTGACGGGATATGGCTATCATGTCGCCACGCCTGATGCGATCCGGGACAAGGCCGGGTTGTTGCGTGATTTCAACCGTAGAATCGCCCGCGCCTATGCCTGGGCAAACACGCATGAACGCGAATATGGCGACGCGCTGGCCAAGACGACAGGCCTGCCTGCCGACATTGCGCTATCCTTTGCCCGGCGCAACAATCCGCACAGCGTGCCCTTCAGCGACAAGCTGGTCGATGATGCCCGCCAGGTGGTGACGACCATCGCCAAGGGGCAGGGAATCGCCGTTCCCCAGCGCGACGTGCGGGATGCTTTCGCAACGGAATTGCTTGCCCGTTAGGCGGAAGGCCATTGGATCATGCATTTCCAATGGGTCGAAAAGCATTGCTCGTGAGACAATTATCTACCGTATCGGTAGATAAATTCCTCTTATCGTGAAAGGAAAAGGGATGAACGTCTTGCGTTCCCTGCTGCAGGGATGGGTCAAATTGCGGGATGCAGCCCGCAACGAACTGCTGCGCGATCCCAATGTCATTCTGTTCGAACGCAGGCCCGAACAGGCGCCCGACCTGACAGGGCAGGGCGGGCGCGCCGCTTGAACCGCCGTTCAAGGCGACCGGGACAGGCGGCGCCATTCTGCATCGCCGGCCCGGCGCGCCGTTCGTGACGTTTAGAGCGTCTGGACCGTCTCCCGCGCGAGTTCGGCCAGCCGGTGCGCTGCTTTGTCCAGCTTGTCCCCCGCACGCAATATCGCGGCGACGCGGGGAAGTTGGGGCAGGCGCTCATGTTCCAACGCGTCGCTGTCGGCCAGGAACAGATGGGTGCGGCAGGTGATGCCAAGCCCGGCGCCCACCGCAGCCTTCAGCGTGGCGAGGTTGGGCGTTTCCACCGTGATCCGCCATTGCAGTCCGGCATTTTCCAGTTCCCGGATTGCGGCCTCACGAAAGCGGCATGGCTGCTCCAGCACGGCCAGCGGGATCACGTCGCGCTCGGCGAGCAGGCTGTCGCCATACCAGCTCATCGGCGCGACCGTTACCGCATGGGGATCATTGGGTGCGGCAAAGCCCAGCACGATATCCAGCTCGCGTCGCTCCAGCAGCGTCTCGAGTTCCGCAGTCCCGGCAACGCGTGCGTAAATCTGCGCCTCCGGATGGAGTTCGGCGAAGCGCGACAGAAGGCCGCTGAGCAGCGTGTCGGCGAAATCCTGGACCATGCCGATCCGGGCGGGACCGGCGAAGCGCCCCGCGCTCACCGCCGCCACCGCCTCGTCATGAAGGGCCAGGACGCGCCGCGCATAGTCGAGCAGGACGTCTCCGGCCGAGGTGAGATTGAGCCGCCGCCCTTCACGCAGGAACAACGTCTGCTGCACCAGTTCCTCCAGCCGCTTGATTTGCAGGCTGAGCGCCGACTGCGTGACGAAGACCTGTTCCGATGCGTTCAGCATCGATCCGGTATCGACGATGGCGACGAAGCTGCGCAGAAGATTGGTAGGCAGATTGACCGGCATGAATGGCCTCATGAATGAAATGGCGAGCCGATCCGGATAGGGGAGCGGGACGTCGTTATCGTCATGGCTTATATATCAATCAATTTAGTAGAGATTTTGAAGGGCAAGAAAAAACTATCCCGAAACGATCGGCGGACCGAAAACCGCCTGTTTCTCCGCCTCTCCGGCCCTAACGGGCCTTTGCAGGAGCCCTATTAGCAGCCCTCATAGATCGCCCAAGCAGAACTTAATTGAATTGGTAGAGAAATAATGTTGGGCTTCCTCTCCTGATCAAGAGGGCGAGTGCATGACGGCTTTGACATTGGATCGACAGAGACGGGAGCGATCCGCGACCCAGCGATTTTCGCTCGCGCGGCTGGGCGGCCGATGGCTGTCGCCCGTGCTATTGCTGCTGTTGTGGGAACTAGGATCGCGCACCGGCCTGATCCCCGAGCGCACGCTGGCGCCGCCGTCCGCGGTGATCGGCACGCTGGCCGGGATGCTGCTGTCGGGCGAACTGCCATCCAACCTGCTGGTGTCCTTTGCCCGAGTTGCGGCGGGCCTGCTGATTGGCATCGGCCTGGGTCTTGCATTCGCTCTGGTCGCCGGCCTTTCCCGCGCCGGAGAATTGGCGGTCGATCCGCTGATGCAGATCAAGCGCACTATTCCGGTGCTGGCGCTGACGCCCCTCTTCATCGTGTGGTTTGGCATTGGTGAAACGCCCAAGGTCGCATTGATTGCGTTTGCGGCGATTTTCCCTGTCTATCTCAACCTTTATAGCGGGATCAGAAGCGTCGACCTGCGCCTGCTGGACGCGGCAAAGAGCTTCGGTCTCAGCCGCTGGGAGCAGATTTGGCATGTCGTGCTGCCGTCCGCGCTGCCGTCGCTGCTGGTCGGGCTGCGCTATTCGCTGTCCGTCGCGATCCTGGTACTGGTCGTCGCCGAGCAGATCAACGCCTCAGCCGGCCTTGGCTACCTTATCAACAACGCCCGCGATTTCATGCGGACCGACATCATCGTCGTCTGCCTCATGGTCTACGCCATTCTCGGCCTGGGCGCCGACTGGCTGGTCCGCACCATCGAAGCCCGCGCCCTGATCTGGCGCCCCAGCATAGTGGAGCAATGAAGATGGACGCTCGTCGTGGTTTTTCCGCTGTGAAAAGCGCTGCCGCCCCTGTCGACCTGCCGCATCCCGAACCTGTCGTAAGGCTGCGCAATTTCGTTCGCCGTTTCGGCGCCAACAGGATCATCGACGGGCTGGACCTGGACATCGCGCCCGGTGAGTTCATCGCGCTGCTCGGCCGATCGGGGTCGGGCAAGACCACGCTGCTCCGCACGCTCGCCGGGCTGGACGAGGTGCGCGGGCAGGATGTCGAAGTGCCGAGTTCCCGCGCGGTCGTGTTTCAGGATGCGCGGTTGCTGCCGTGGAAGCCGGTGTGGAAGAATGTGGCGCTGGGTCTGAAAGGCGACCGGCCGCGCGACCGCAGCGAAGCGGCGCTCAAGGAAGTGGGCCTTGGCCACCGGCTGGATGCCTGGCCGCTGACGCTGTCGGGCGGCGAAGCGCAGCGCGTGGCGCTGGCCCGTGCGCTGGTGCGCGAACCCAAGCTGCTGCTGCTGGACGAGCCCTTCGCGGCGCTCGACGCGCTGACCCGCTACCGCATGCATGATCTGGTGCTGTCGCTGTGGCGTGCGCACCGGCCCGCCGTGCTGATCGTGACCCATGATGTCGAGGAGGCGATTGCCCTCGCCGACCGTGTGCTGGTGCTCGACAAGGGCCGCATCGTCGCGCAGGAGCGCATCACCGCGCCGCGCGGCGAGCGTTCCGGCCTGTCGGCCCGGCTGCGCGAAAAGCTGCTCTCCTATCTGGGCGGCGATGATCATGGGACAAGCGTGCTGCCCTTCGCACCCATTGCCGAGGCGGCCGAATGAATGCCGTGACGGCGATAGACCGGCCCGTCGACACCGCGCGCCTGCGCGGGTTCGTCACCGCCTTGGCCGACCTGCTGGCGGCGACCCGCGATGAACGGGCGATATTGGAAAGCGGCGGCGCCCTGCTCAGCCGGTTGATCGCCCAGGATGACTGGCTGCCCGAAGAGTTCACTCGCCCCCATCCGGACCGCTACCAGCAATATCTGCTCCATTGCGACAGCCGCGAGCGGTTCAGCGTCGTGAGTTTCGTCTGGGGTCCCGGTCAGTCCACGCCGATTCACGACCACAGCGTCTGGGGCCTTGTCGGCGTGCTGCGCGGCGTCGAAAAGGTGGAGCGCTTCCGCCGCCTTCCCACCGGTGGCCTGGCCGCGGATGGAGAGGATTATCTGCACGAAGGGGCGGTCGATGCCGTATCGCCCCGCATCGGCGACATTCACCGCGTGACCAATGGCCTCGCGGACCGGCCGTCCATCAGCATCCATGTGTATGGCGCCAATATCGGTGCGGTCGAGCGGGCGACCTATGCCGCCGACGGCACGCCAAAGACCTTCATTTCGGGGTACGCCAACAGCGTCCTCCCCAACCTTTGGGACAGATCGAGAAACGCATGAGCACCGAAACTCTGGAACGTATCCAGACCGCCACGCCCCAGGACATTCGCCGCGCGCTGTTGGTCGGCAGCGAAATCGCGCTGATCGACGTGCGGGAGGAGCATGAGTTCGCACAGGGTCATCCGCTGTTCGCCGCGCAGATTCCGCTCCGCCGGATCGATGATGAGGCGCGCTGGCGCATTCCGCGGCTCGACACGCCCATCATCGTCTATGACAATGGCGAAGGCCTGGCGCACAAGGCGGCCGTCCGTTTCGAGGGATTGGGCTATACCGATGTGCGCGAACTCGATGGCGGCCTGTCGGCCTGGCGCGATGCGGGCTATGAGCTGTTCGAGGATGTGAACAGCTATTCCAAGGCGTTCGGCGAACTGGTCGAACATCGCCGCCACACGCCGTCGCTGACGGCGGAAGAGGTGCAGGCGCTGATCCGCGAGAAGGCGGATATCAGGATCCTCGATGCGCGGCGCTATGACGAATATAACATCATGAGCATTCCGACCGGCACCAGCGTGCCCGGCGCCGAACTGGTGCTGCGCGCCCGGACCATCGCGCCCGATCGCGATACCACCATCATCGTCAATTGCGCGGGCCGCACCCGATCGATCATCGGCACCCAGTCGCTGGTCAATGCGGGCCTGCCGAACAGGATCTTCGCGCTGCGCAACGGCACGATCGGCTGGACGCTGGCGGGGCAGGAACTGGAAACCGGCCAGACCCGCGCCGCGCCGGAAATCGACAAGCGCTCGGTCGAAGACGCCCGTGCCGATGCCCGGGACGTTGCCTATCGCGCCGGAGTGAAGCGCATCGGCTGGGACGAGCTGGAACAGCTGAAGGCCGATACCGCGCGCACGCTGTACCTGTATGACGTCCGCCAGCCGCGCGAATATGAAAGCGGCCATCTGCCCGGATTCCGCAATGCGCAGGGCGGCCAGCTGGTGCAGGAAACCGATCATAACGCGCCCGTGCGCGGCGCGCGTATCGTCGTTGCGGACGATCTGGGTTCGCGCGCCGACATGACCGCATCCTGGCTCGCGCAGCTCGGCTGGGACGTGCATGTGCTGGATGTCGACTGGTCCGCCGTGACGCTGGAAAAGGGGCCCGATGGCGCGCCCAGGCCGCGCGGGCCGGAGGGGCGCTACAAGCGTCCCTATGAAGGCACGGACAACAAGACCGCCGCCATGAAGGCCTATCTCGATTGGGAATATGGCCTCGTCGCTCAGCTGGAGCGCGACGGCACCCACGGTTTCTTCGTTATCTAAATTCAAGGAGGGCGCAGCATGAGCGTCAAGTTCATCGGTTATATCGGCTTCAACAACGGTTCCGAGACCCAGTCGGCGGTGCGCAGTCGCGCGCTCGACAAGGTTTATGTCGAGGCCGCGGCCAAGGCGCAGGAAGAAGGCGGTTTCGACCGGGTGCTGATCCCGTTCGGCTCCAACAGCCCGGAAAGCCAGATCGTTGCGGCCCACGCCGCCGCCATCACCACGAAGCTCGGTTTCCTGGTCGCCCATCGGCCCGGCTTCACCCAGCCGACCGTCGCGGCCCGGCAGCTCGCGACGCTGGACCAATTGTCGGACGGACGCGTGGCGGTGCACATCATCACCGGCGGCGCGGACGAGGAAATGGCCCGCGACGGCGACACCAGGACGGTGAAGGCGGAGCGCTATGCCCGCACCGACGAATATCTGACCATCCTGCGGCAGGAATGGACCGCCGCGCTGCCCTTCGACCATCAGGGCAAATATTATGACGTCAAACAGGCGTTCAGCGCGGTGAAGCCGGAGAATCTTCCCGTCTTCTTCGGCGGATCGTCGGCAGAGGCCATCGACGTCGCCGGGCGCCATGCCGATGTCTACGCGCTGTGGGGCGAGACGCTGGAAGCGGTGCAGGACACTGTGCGCCAGGTGCGGCGGTCGGCTGCGCGCCATGGTCGCGATCCGGGCTTTTCCCTGTCGCTGCGCCCGATCGTCGCCGACACCGAGGAAGCCGCCTGGAAGCGCGCGGCGGAGATCGAGGAGCAGGTGCGCGAAAACCGCGTCGCTGCCGGTCTGCCGATCAGCGGCCATCGTCCGCCCAATGCCGGATCGCTGCGCCTGCTGGAAACGGCGAGCGCCAACCGGCAGGACAAAAGGCTGTGGACCGGTGTCGCGGCGCTGACCGGCGCAGCGGGAAACAGCACGGGCCTGGTCGGCACGCCCGAGCAGATCGCGGACGCCATGCTCGACTATTATGATATCGGCATCGATCATTTCCTGATCCGCGGCTTCGATCCGCTCGGCGACGCCATACTCTACGGCCGGGAACTGTTGCCCGTCGTCCGCCGCAAGGTGGCGGAGCGGGACAGGACCCGCCTTGCGCTGGCGGGCTGAGATGGCGAAAAAGACAGGCGTCATCGTCGGGATTGTTCTGATAGCGGCGGCGGGCTTCGGCCTTGCCGCCGCGAAACTTGGCCGCGGTGAGGAGAATATCCTGCGCGTCGCCAACCAGAAGGGGCAGGTCAGGGCGATGATGCTGGCCTCTGGCGTGCTGAAGGATGTGCCCTATACTGTGGAATGGTCGGAATTTCCGGCCGCGCAGCCGTTGCTGGAGGCTGTGGGCAGCGGTGCGGCGGACCTGGGTCTTGCCGCCGACGCGCCCTTCATCTTCGCCTATCAGAGCGGCAGCCCGGTCAAGGCGATCGCAGTCCAGGCGCCGGCAAGCCAGGCTGGCGAAGCGCTGGCGATCATGGTGAAAAATGGCTCGCCGATCCGGTCCGTGGACGATTTGGTCGGTAAGTCCGTTGCGACCACGCGCGGGTCGATCGGCCATCATCTACTGCTGCAGGCGCTTGAGCGGGGGAACATCCCGGCGGACAAGGTGCGCGTGACCTTCCTGCCGCCGGGCGATGCCAAGGCCGCGTTCGACAGCGGCGCGATCGACGCCTGGGCGACATGGACGCCCTACACCAATGTCGCGATCAAGGAAGGGGCGCGGGCGGTGGTCGATGCGAAGGATTATGGCCTGCCGCTCTATATCGACATAGCCCACGCCGATTCCATCGCGCCGAAGCGTGCCCTGCTGGCCGATTTCCTGAAGCGGGAAGCGAAGGCCGTCGCCTGGGCGCGGACGCATCCCGATGCGTTCGCCCAAGTGCTGGCAAAGGAAACCGGCCTGCCGCTCGACATCGCCCGCGCCAGTTTCGAGCGCAACAACCGCATATCCCAACCCATCGACAGCCGGGTCGTCGCCCATGAAGAGGACATCACGGGCCGCTTTCGGAACGCCGGCCTGATCAAGAGTGAGCGACGCGTCGCCGATGCCTTCGACAGGAGCTTCGGCACGGGTGGATGAAGATGCGGCGTGCCACGCCACCTATGAACATTCTTCGTGATTGACCCGGCAACTCTCATTGGCGGCTGTCCCCGACCGTCGCCAAAAAGAGAAGAACCGGCGCGAAGGAGAAGGCCATGGCCACTACAATCGACGACACGCTCAAGGCCCGCTACGCCGCCCTGCAGGCAGAGCGGAAGCAGAACTGGACCCTGGCGCAGCTTGAGGCCAATACCGTGCAGCGCCTGCTTTTGCGCGACCGCTTCGACCCCGCTGCCGTGGCGCAGCCGGGTGCGGTGCTGCCGCGCCTCTCCTTCACTGAGGTGGGCGGCGACATCGTGACGCTGGACGAGGTGACTGCGCATGGCCCGGCGCTGATCGCCTTCTTCCGCTTTGCCGATTGTGCCGCCGACAACATCGCATGGTCCTATTATGCGCAGACGCTGGTGCCGGGCCTCACCGCGCGGGGCATACCGCTTCTGGCGCTGAGCCCGCAGCCGACGCACCTGCTGAAGGCGATCAAGACGCGGCATGACCTGCCTTTCGCCGTGGCGACCGACACGGACAATCGCCTCGGCCGGCTGCTCAAGATCATCTTCCAGCCGGATGACCGGCCCAACCCGCCGCCCGCCGGCTGGATCGGCGAAACGACCGGCACCAACAGCTGGGAACTGCCCCAGCCCTCCTTCCTGCTGCTCGATGCCGGACGCGAAGTGCGCTGGCTGCATGTCAGCCCGGACTGGCTCGATCGACCCGAAGCTGACGCCGTGCTCGACGCTGTCGACCTTCACCGCGGCTGAACCGTCCCGGCGACCATCGCCGGGCCCTATGGCTGCGGGAGGCGCGCGCCTCTTATGGACAAGGATCGGGTATTTCCCTGTGCACCGCCTCGATCGCCGTCAGTGCATCCTCGTTCAGGCTGATGCGCGCGCTGCCGATGTCGGTCTTCAACTGCGCAAGGGAAGTCGCGCCGATGATCGTCGAGGTCACGAAAGGCCGACTGTTCACGAAAGCGAGCGCGAGTTCGGCGGGGTCCAGCCCATGCGCATGGGCGATGGCGACATAGCGCGCGGACGCGACCGGCTGTCCCGGCAGGTCGTAGCGGAGGAACTGTCGCGCCACATCCCTGCGCGATCCTTCCGGAATCCGCCCGCCCAGATATTTGCCGGTGAGATTGCCGCCCGCGAGCGGCGAATAGGCCAGCAGCCCGACATCCTCGCGCAGGGCGAATTCCGACAAGCCCTGTTCGAAGGTGCGGTTGAGCAGGTTGTAGGCATTCTGGATGGACGCGACGCGCGGCAGGTCCTTCTCGCGCGCCAGGCGCAGATATTCCGCAACACCCCAGGCCGTTTCGTTGGAAACCCCGAAATGACGGATCTTGCCCGCGCGCACCAGGTCGGCAAGGACGCTCAGCGTCTCTTCGATCGGTACGGTGTCGGCATCGTCATCGATCCGCGAAAGGCCGCGCGCGCCGAAGGATGGCACCCTGCGATCGGGCCAATGCAGCTGGTAGAGGTCGATATAATCGGTGCGCAGCCGCCGCAGGCTATCCTCCACGGCTTGCTCGATATTGCGGCGGTCCAGCCGGTTGCCGCCGCCCCGGAAGACGCGCACGGAGTCACGTGACGGCCCGGCGACCTTGGTCGCGAGGATGATGTCGTCCCGCCGCCCGCGCGCGGCGATCCAGTTGCCGATATAGGTTTCCGTCAGGAACTGCGTTTCGCGGGAGACTGGGGTAACCGGATAGCCTTCGGCCGTGTCGATGAAATTGACGCCCTGGCCGAAGGCATAATCCAGCTGATCATGGGCTTGCGCCTCGCTGTTCTGCGATCCCCATGTCATCGTGCCCAGGCAGATCAGGCTCACCTGTATCCCGGTACGTCCCAGTGCGCGATATTCCATTCGACATTCCCCATGCAGACTCTGATCGTGTCTCTGCATAGCGGCTGATCGATCGGCGGAAAGGGGGGTGAGGCCATGCGAGAGAAAGTCATTATCCGTTGAGCAACCCTCATCGGTACGCGCATCCCTATTTCGTCTTGACGGCGATGGCCTCTATTTCCACCAGGAAGCCCGGATTGGCGAGAGCGGCAACCTGAACGGTCGATCGCGCGACCTTGTTGGGCTGGCCGGGCGTGCCGAAGAATTGCGCATAGCCTTCCGAAAAGCCTTTGAAATCCTGTTTGCCGCCGAGCTTGGCGTCGCCGACCAGAAAGACGGTGAGTTTGACCACGTCCTTCAGGCCATAGCCTTGCGCGGCGAGCAGCGCCTCAATCTTGCGGAAGATGCCGATGGTCTGGGTTTTCGTGTCGCCATAGGCAGCGGGGGAAGCGGCATCGGCGCTTTTGTCCGCAACGGGCGGAACCTGGCCGCTGAGATAGAGCGTCTCCACCCCGGCGGGTACGGTGACGCCGGTCAATATCGGCGACGGGCCATCCGCGCCGTGCCGCACCACGGCAGGGGCGGCAAGAGCGCTGCCGCTGCCCCCGGCAAGCAGGCCCAGCAGAGCTAAGGGACGCAGGAAGCGTTGCGACATGGGAATGGCTCCTTGTTTCGGTTTCAGGTGTGAGCGGGGGTGAGGCCGGGCTGGACAGGCACGAGCGTATCGGCCGCGCGGCGAGCCGACAATATCGCGCCTTCCTGCCAATGGCCCGAATATTGGGACAGATGGCTGCCCGCGAACAGGAACGGTCCGTCCGGCTGGTTGAGCAGGCGGAAGTCCTCGATGCGGTTGCCGTCCGCCTCCCATTCCAGCCACGGTCCCAGATTGTGCGGGATTTTGCGCCAGTTCACCACGACCGGCGCGCGCAGATCGGCGCCGTGACCGGGATGGACCCGCTCCACCGCGTCTCGGGCAAGGGCGACCTGCTCGGCAAGCGGGCGGCGGGAGAAGGTGCTGGCGGCATCCTGCGCCATATAGGCGGCGAGCAGCACCGCCTGCGGTTGCTGGAACCGGTCGGACGGATACCAGATGACGGATGTCTCTCCGCCGACGAAGGACAGGCCGCCATAGATTTGCTGCTCTTCCCAGAAGGGCCGGCTCTGGAAGGCGACCTTGACCGTGTCCTGATAGTGGGCGGCGGCGATCGCGCGGCGCACGGGCGCGCTGAAGTCGCCCTTGATCCCGGCCAATATGGGCAGGGGCAGGGTGATGATGGCCCGGTCCGCCCGGACGATCTGCGCATGGCCTTCGGCATCGTGCCAGGCGATGCTGACGCCTTTGCCGGAGCGGCGGATTTCCTGCACTTGTGCACCGGTCACGACAGGCTTCCGCAGGGACGCCGCCAGGGCGCGCGGGATCTGGTCCATGCCGCCGACCGGGGCCAGCATGGTGGCCTGCATCAGGATATTCTCCTCAAACAGCAGGCCCGCCAGATTGGGATTGGCGAGCAGCTGGTCGAGCGTGCGCGGGGCGACGGCCTGCTGCACCTGGTCGAACGCGCCCGGCACGCGAAGCAGCCCTGACCGGGCGCTGCCGCCATAATGGCCGTCCGCCGCCAGATCGCCATAGCCGGTGAGGAAGGTGTCGAGCGCCTTGCGCGTGGGCACGTCGAGCGCGCGGTCGAAGGAGCCGGATCGCAGCGCGCTTTCCAGCAGGGCGGACAGATGACCGCGCAGGTCGTTCGCCGCCTGCCGCAGCCTCAACGGGCCGTTCGCATCGGCGATGAAGGCGCTGCGGCTGCTGTTGACCAGCACCTCGAGCGGTACATGCAAGTCCCGGCAGAGGCCAAGGACGCCGTCATGGTGGCTGGGCACCCGCGCCGCGCCGGCGTTGAGATAGAGGCCCTCGCCGAAATCGACGCGCTGTGTCGTGCCGTCGGTATCGGTGAAGCTGTCGCCGCCGCGCAGGGTCCAGACGCGCCCGCCGACGCGGTGACGCGCCTCCAGCACGGTGACATCGACGCCGCGCTGCTCCAGTTCGCGTGCGGCGACCAGCCCGGCTATGCCCGCACCCAGAACGACGACGCTTCCCACGCCGCCTGTCGTGGTCGCACTGACAAGCGGAACAGGAAGCGCCGCCGAGAGCGTGATGCCGCCCAGCGATCGGAGAAGGGCACGTCGATCGAGCGGCGCCACGGCCTTAGAAGCCTGCTGGGACATGGAGATGCGTGACATCGCCTGGCGCAACGAAGCGCGAGGCGTTGGCGGGGGCGGTGGGTGACTGGCTGAAGGAAGTGCGCGTGCTTATCGCCGGACCCGCATCGGCCCGAGCCCTGATCTCTACGGATTGCATGATATCCCCGGTCTGTATCTGTTGTATCTGGTCCGCCGGAACAGCGGTTGCGCGTTCCGGCGGTGATCTATTTAGTAAAATGCTCGACTGAGAAATGGCAATCAAGTTTTCGTCATAGCTGGAGGAAGATTGAGCATATATTCAGGCCCGGTATCGCATGTCACATCTGGTTCAGCATCGCGCATGACCATATTTTGGAAGGCGATCTGTCTGGTCGGGGTGATTGTCCAACAGGATTGATAAGGGTTCAAGAAATACTCATGAGCTTCGAAGCGCTCGACATTCTACCCCTGCATCATGGCTCGACAGGAGAGTCCGGCAAACAGGAGTGCGAATATGTCCACCGCCACAGCCACCCCCATCCATGATGCCGATCTGAGCGCGATCGATGTGCGTCCCTTGCAGCCGACCATCGGCGCGGAAATCCATGGCGTCGATATCGCCAGGCCGCTTACCCCCGCGCAACGCGACGCGATCCGCGCGGCGGTGCTGAAATATAAGGTGGTGTTCTTCCGCGACCAGCAGCTGGACAATGACAGCCACGCCGCCTTCGCGCGCGAATTCGGCCCGCTCTATACACACCCCAGCACCACCCATGACCCCAAGGTCACGCCGATCCACGATATCGCCGCGCGCGACAATGCCCGTTTCGACAAGCGGCAGTCGGGCGCGATCAAGGCGGGCGACGCCTATCATAGCGATACGAGCTGGCGGCTGGTGCCCACCTGGGGTGCGGTGCTTCGCGCGGTCGATCTGCCGCCGGTCGGGGGCGACACCGTCTGGGTCGATGCGCATCTCGCCTATCAGGGCCTGTCGGATGACCTGAAGGCGCGGCTGGAAGGGCTGCACGTCACGCATGACTTTCGCGCGGCATTGAACGCTGACGGCCATGATTATCCGATCGTCGCCCATCCGCTGGTCCGCACCCATCGTGAGACGGGCGAGAAGATCCTGTGGGTGAACCTGACCCAGAACCCGCAGATTCTGGGCGTGGAACTGGCGGAAAGCCGGGAATTGATCGACGAAGTCCTGCGCCAGTACAAGCGGCCTGAGTTCCAGGTGCGCTTTTCCTGGAAGCCCGGCTCCGTCGCCTTTTGGGACAATCGCGCCGCAGTCCATTATGCGGTGCGCAACTATGGCGACTATCCGCGCCTGCTCCATCGCGTGCTGATCGCCGACGAGACGCTGTACGCGGATCTTTGACGGTGACGACCGGCCCGGTGGCAGGCGACGCGCAGAAGGGCTTCGCGCCCCGGTTCCGGGCTTTGCCATGGATAGTCGGCGGGATTGCGCTGCTCGCAGTCCTGGCGCTGCTGGGCTGGCGAGTGATGGGGGGAGGGGTCGCCGGCGCGGCTCCGACCACCCTCACCGTCGGCGACCAGCGGGGCGGCGCTCGCGCCCTGCTGGAGGCGGCCGGGGAATTGGAGGATGTGCCCTACACGATCAAATGGGCCCTGTTCCCGGCAGCCTCTCCCCTGCTGGAAGCGCTTGACGCAGGCGCTGTCGACATTGGCGGCGTAGGCGGAGCGCCCTTCGCCTTCGCCTATGCCAGCGGCGCGCGGATCAAGGCGGTAACAGCCTACCGGCCGTCCGGCAAACAGGCGGGCAAGGCGTCCGCCATCGTGGTGCGCAAGGGATCGCCGATCCGCGTGCTGGCTGATCTGCGCGGCAAGCGGGTAGCGACAATCCGGGGCTCGGCGGGCCAGGACCTGGTGTTGCGCCTGCTGGAACGGGCGCGCATTGATCCGCGGACTATCCGCTGGACCTACCTGTCCAATGGCGAGGCGAAGGCCGCACTTGCCACCGGTTCGATCGACGCCTGGTCGACCTGGGGCAGCTATGTCGGCATAGCCGTGCTGGAGGATGGCGACCGCATCCTTGCCGATGGTGGCAACCTGCCCACCGGTGTCGGCTTCTATGCCGCCAGTGATGCGGCGATCAACACCAAGCGCGCGCTGCTGGCCGACTATGTCGCCCGATTGGCGCGCGCCCGCGCCTGGGGACTACGCCATCCCGACGCCTATGCGCGGGTGCTGGCAAAGGAAACGGGGATACCGTTAGACGTGGCGCGCTTCGCGATAGCGGCCCAGCTGGGAAAGGCTGTCCTAATCGATCCGCCGCTGGTCCGCGAACAGGCGAAGATTTTCCAGCGTTATCATGAGGCCGGCATCATCCCGGATACGCCCAGGGCGGACCAAGGCTATGACAGTAGCTTCAATCGGGATGTGGTAAAATATACAGGTACAGATGCCAGTTAGTCCTGCACTTTTTGAGCATAACGGAAAATTCGCATTTGGTATGTTCTATGAGATAGAATTGATTATAAATATGACAACTTATAATGTCTGAAAAGTCATCGATAAACATCTTGGATCAGTGGAAATTGTAAATTAGCCAAACCCTGTAAAAAAGGGGAACGCTAATGAAACGATATACTCAAAAATCAAGGGTCGTCCTTCTCTCGGCTCTGAAGTCGGGCGCTTCGCTTCCCTTGCTCGCCGCCCTGGCCTGCACCGCGCAGGCTGCCCAGCCAGCCGCCGACGCCGACAGCAATGCCGACGCCAGCGGATCGACCGAGATCGTCATCACCGCATCGCGGCGCGAGGAAAGCCTGCAGAAGACGCCGATCGCCGTGACCGCCATCGGCGCGGACGATATCCAGCAGCAGAATATCGCCACCTTCCGCGATCTTTCGGGCCGCGTACCCGGCCTGCTCGCGCCCAAGCGCTCCACCGCCTACACCACCCAGACCTATTCGATCCGCGGCATCGGCGAGATCGACACCTATCCCGAACCGTCCGTCGCGGTCTATGTCGACGATGTCTATCTCGCGCGCACCGTCGGATCGCTTTACGACACGCCGGACCTGGAACGGGTGGAAGTGCTGCGCGGGCCGCAGGGCACGCTTTACGGCCGCAACAGCAGCGCAGGCGCCATCCGTTTCATCACCAAGGACCCAACCGCCGATCGCCAGCTCTATGTCAGCGCCGCTTATGGCAGTTTCGACAATCTGGACCTGAAACTGCGGGTCAACGGCGCCATCCTGCCCGATGACAAGCTGAATGGCGCCTTCTCCATCATCCGCCACACGCGCGATGGCTGGCAATATAGCGTGCCGCTCAATCGCGACGTGAATGATCTCGACCTCACCATCCTGCGCGGCAAGCTGAAGTCGCGGCTGTCGGACCGGCTGACCGTCACGCTGAGCGGCGACGCCATGTTCGACCGGTCGAGCCAGAGCTATTACACGCCGGTCAACCAGCCCGACGGCCAGACCGGCACGGGCAACAGGATCGATCCGGACCTGACCTGGTCGGACACGCTGCCCTATAACCATACCAACGCCTATGGCGGGTCCCTGACGATCCAATATGAGATCGACAGTCATCTGGTGGCGAAGTCAGTCACGGCCTATCGCGGGATCGACGGGCCGATCTATTATGACAATGATGGCGTCACCGCTATCAAGGGTGACAGCTATGCCGGTTTTCGGCAATATCAGAAGACCCAGGAATTCAACCTGAACGGCGAATATGACCGCTTCAACTTCGTCCTTGGTCTTTATTATTTCAACGAATATTTCCACAATCACCGGCTGAGCCAGTCCGCGGGCAGCCCGGTCGACAATATCGGCACGGTGACGCACACCAACAACTGGCTGCGCACGACGAGCTACTCCGCTTATGGCCAGGTCAATTTCCAGGCGACCGACGCACTGACGCTGACCGTGGGCGGCCGCTGGACCACCGATCGCCGCAAATTCCGCAACATCGGGCAGCAGGGCACTCGCTGGTCGCTGCATGATCCGCAGGAGTGGGGCTATGATCCCGACGCCTTCTTCCGGCAGTATCCGACAGGGACGGTCGCGAGCAGCAGCTTCACCAGCTTCGACGTGACGGCCCGGCCCAAGAGCTTCTCCAGCTTCACGCCCAAATTCGGCCTGCACTATGAATGGTCGCCGGCCGTCTTCCAATATCTGTCCTGGTCGCAGGGCTTCAAGAGCGGTGGCTATGACCTGCGCACCAATACCGCGCTGGGCAGCCAGACGCCCTATCAGCCGCAACTGCTCACGACCTATGAGACCGGGTTGAAGACAAAGCTGTTCGGCGGCCTTGCCACCGCCAATCTTGCCATCTTCTACAATGACATCAAGGATTTCCAGGTTCGCGCCACCAGCACCGCGGCACAGGGGACCGTGACCAATCAGCTGATCAATGCGGGCAAGGCCGAAAGCTGGGGCGGGGAACTGGAGTTGAGCGCCGCGCCGGTCGATGGCCTGAACCTCAACGGCAGCGTTTCCTACCTCAAGACGCGATACCGGACCTTCACCGCGACGCTGCCGGCGAATGTGCCCGGTCGTACTACTCTGATCGGCCTCGACTTCCCGCTGTCTCCCAGATGGCAGGTCGCGGGATCGGTCAATTATCGCCTGCCGATCGCCATCGCGGGTGCCTGGCGGATCGGGGTGGACGCGCAATATGAATCGCGCCGCTATTCCGACATCTACAATACGCCGCAATCGGCGGTACGGGCGCAGACCTTCGTCAACGGTACGGTCAATTACACGACGCAGGACGAAAGCCTGACGACGGGTATTCAGGTGAAGAACATCTTCGACCTGCGCCGGAGCCAGGCGGGATCCTATTCGCCGACCAATGCCGGCGTCTATCCCAATTACTACCGCGCCTATAACGAACCGCGCACCATCACCATCTTCATCAACAAAAACTTTTGAACCCTTGAGGGAAATCAAATCTTCGCGCGGGCGCAAGGCGTGTATCTCCTTCTTTCACGCAGTCGATACGGAATGACGGGATGATAACGACCACGCTTGTGCATTTTTCCCAATGGCTGAGCGCCAGCTGGCTTTCGTCGGAAGTGACCGGGCATTTCTGGGTCGTGCCGGCGTTGCAGACGGTCCACATATTGAGCGTCGCGGTGGTGTTGCTGGGCGTGCTGCTCATCAACCTGCGCGTCGTCGGACTGGTCGAGCGCGGGCAGACGGTGCAGGCCGTGCTCGACCGGTTCCTGCGCCCGGTCGGCATCGCCATCCTGGTCCTTGCGCTCACCGGCCTGCTCCTGATCGCGGGGGAGCCGACCCGCGCCATTTTCCGCACGATCTTCTGGATCAAGCTGGCCCTGATCCTTGTGGCGGGCCTGCTGACCTGGTCGCATCGCCAGGCGGTCGCGATTGGCGGCCCGGATGTCGCGGCGATATCCTCCTTCCGCAAGGGGATCGCGCTGCTGGCGTTACTGCTGTGGCTGACCGTGATCGTGGCGGGGCGCTGGATCGCCTATGTCGAAGCCTGGCCCGGCGCACCCGCCTGAACCCCCTCTCTTGTTACGGAAAAACCCATGAGCCTTCAGGATTTCGCGATCTGGCTGTCGGAAAGCCGGCTATCCATCGCACTCACCGATTCCGAACTCGCTTTCCCCGCGATTGAATCGCTGCACGTCATTGCCTTGACGCTGGTGGTGGGGTCGATCTCGCTGGTAGACCTGCGGCTGCTGGGCCTTGTCTGGCGGCGTCGGGAAACGGGCGATCTGATCGCGTCGATCCTGCCGATCACCTGGATCGCCTTCGCCTTCGCACTGCTGACCGGCCTGTTGCTGTTCGCCGCCAATCCGATCAGTTACAGCACGAATTTCTACTTCCTGGCCAAGCTCGGCCTGCTGCTGCTGGCGGGGGTGAACATGGTGGGCTTCCACCTGTTTTCGCACCGTCATCTTGCAACGCCGGGTGCGTTGGCGCCCAAATTGTCGGGCGCGGCTTCGCTGACCTTGTGGCTGACGATCGTGACCTTTGGGCGGTGGATCGGGTTTACATTGTAGGATGAAGGTCGGGCGCGAGGATTTACTGCGTCCCCCACCCCGGATCAGGTCCGGGGTGGGGCGTCATGAACGACCATCGTCCTGGGCGGTTCCCGCGCCGATCACTGCCCCTTCTTCTCGATATCGATCAGCCGCGCCTGGAGCACCTGCCCGGTATCGATCAGCGTCGCCTTGCGAAAGCCGCCGCCCTTCTGCCCGTTGCGCAGCGGATTGATCTCCACCAGCACCTTGTCGCCCGGCTTCAGCGACTTGCGGGTCCAACCGAGCCGGGTGAGGTTGCCGGGGCTGGTCAGTTCGACCGCCCACAGCTCCGGCGCGCCGCCGGCGCTTTCGGCCAGCACGAAAAGCGAGACATGCGGGTTAACCCAGCGGAATTCCTTGACCGTTCCCTTGAGGGTGCGGGCCTTGGACGGATCGAACATCGCAAAGCTGTGATGCGCGTCGGCGGGGGTCGGGAGGGCAGCCACGACCATGCCCATCAGGGCCATTGCCGGGCAGGTGGAGGCAAGCAGGCGGTTCATCGGGCGATAGTCCTTATTTTTCGGGCGGAGGCAGGACGTTGCCGTCCTGCTGATAGGCGGGTTCGAAGATCGCGTTGCCCCAGCGGTCGGTCGAGTCATGGAAATCGCCCTGGCGGCAGACGCCTTCGACGATCTCATGGCTGCGCTGGCGCTTGCGGTGATAGATGCGCGTCGTCTTCCACGGGCGCGTCAGGATATGGGGGGCGGTGATTTCCAGGTCGAAAACCAGCGTGTCGGGATCGGTCAGGTGGATCCGTTCGCTGACGGTCATGTCGCCATTGTTGGGGATGCCGACCGCCTCGCTGACCGCCAGATAGACTTGCGGCAGGATGCCCTTGGTCTGCACGACGAGTGTCTGGCCTTCCCAATGTCCGACCGAATAGCCATGGAAGCTGGGATCTGGGTCCTCCGGCATGGGGCGGCCATCGGTATAGATGCGCCGCAAGCGGTTGCCGTCGGACTCTCCAAGAATTGTGACGCGGCCGGGGCTGAACAGGATTTCCAGCGCATTATGCGTGATCAGGATGAAGGTGGGCGTGCCATGCGGCAGGCAGTCGATCAGAAGCCCCTTGGGCCGGCCGGCCTGCTCCTCCGCCGTCCAGTGATCGACCTGCTTCTGGATTTCCGGCTTCCAGGGAACCGGGTTGCTCGTGATCTGCGCATTCTGGTCGACGATGTTCGGCGACCAGCTGCCGCTCCAGTCGGGCAGCGCCGCGACAGCGCGCCAATCCGCCGCGGTCGGCGCGGGGTTGATCGGATCGGCTGCCGGCTGCGCCAGGGCGGGGGAGGCGAGCAGCATGGCCAAGGCGAGCGGCAGGCGGTGGATGGCGTCCCTCATTTCGGCGGCTGGGCGCCGGGAATGGCGCCGACCGTCAGCACCTTGCCGGTCGCGACGATCGTCACCTTCTTGAACTGACCGGCGCGGCGGCCGTCGCGGATTGGATTGATGTCCACGATCACCTTGTCGCCCGGCTTCAGCGACGTGCGCGACCATCCCATCTTGCTCAGGTTGCCGGGGCTGGTCGGCAGTTCCAGCGACCAGAGGCCCGGCGTATATTGGCCGACCTGGCCCGCCTGTATCCAGAGGATCGCGTGAGGTGCTGTCCATTGCAGGGTCTTCACCGTGCCTTCGAAGGTCATGGGCTTTGAAGGATCGAACATCGCGAAGCTGTGATGGGCGAGCAGCGGCAGGGTGGGGGCAGCCAGCAGCAGGGCGGTGGCTATGATGCGCGAAAATGGGCGAGGCATAGGATCCTGTTTCGACTGGGTTAGGGAGTTGGCGCTTGCGCCTGGTCGGGCGGGACGGGGGCGCCGCCCGCATCCTTGGGAATGGGCGTGAAGACGGCATTGCCCTTCGCGTCCACATCATCGAAATAATCGCCCTGCCGGCAGGAGGATTCCACCAGATCATATTTGCGTTCACGATGGCGGGTGAAGGTGCGGCTCGTCTGCCATGGCCCCGTCAGCACCTTGGGCGCATGGACGGTCAGGTCGACTTTCAGCGTGTCCGGCCCGGTCAGATAGATCCGTTCCTCGACATGCATGTCGCCATTATTGGGCAGGCCGACGCCCTGTCCCATGGGGATGAAGACCTGGGGCAGGAATCCGACCGTATCGACGACCAGGACATCCTTTTCCCAGCGGCCGATGGAATGGCCGCTGAAGGTCGGGTCCGGGTCCGCCGGGTGGGTACGGCCATCGGTCCAGATCCGGCGCAGGCGGTTGCCGTCAAATTCCCCCAGCACGGTAACGCGTCCCGGCGTCACCAGAAATTCGACCGAATTGAGCGTCTGCGTGACCGAACTGGGCAGCCCTTCCGGCAGGCAGTTTACATAGATATTCTGCGGACTGCCGTCCTCCTCCAGCTTTTGCAGGGCGGCGATCTGCGCGGCCTGTTCCGGCCGCCATGGGGGCGCGGTCCTGCTGCCCGGCGGGAAGCGGTCGAGTGGGCCGGGCGACCAGACGCCCGACAGGTCGGGAAGGCCGGCGATAGCCGTCCAGTCCTGAACCGTAGGGGCCTTGTTCACCGGCTCGCCAGGCTCTGCTGCGAAAGCGGTCAGGGTCCAGCCAAGGGCGCAGCTGGCGAGCAGCGGCGCCAGGATCGGCGAAATCTTCATGAGGATGGCGGTCCGCACCTTTTTGGGAGAGGGAGGAAGGATCAGGCGGCGAGCTTGCCGGCGATGCCGCGCACGGCGTCCAGAATTACCGGCGCTTCGGTGCGTAGAAGCCAGTCGGGGCTGACGTCCACGAAGCGTGCGACCCGGTCCTGATCGATGATGATGACGGTCGGCTGCGGCAATTCGGCCGTGCCGGTGCCGGTCAGTTCGCCGATCCAGCCGGGGCTGGGCTGACCCTCGGGCACCAGGTCGCGGTCGAAGGTGAGGCCGAAGCGGCGCGCGAGCTGATTGCCGCGATCGCTGGCGACCGTGTAGCGCAGGCCGTGCCGCTCGCGGATCGCGGCCAAGCCCTTTTCCGGCAGATGGGGACTGATCGCGACCAGCGACAGGCCTGCCTTGGTTAGCTCGGGCCAGAGCTGGCGATCATAATAGGGCAACGCGAGGTTGCAGGCCGGGCAGCCGGCGAAGCGGAAGAAGATCAACACCGTCGGTCCTTCCGCTACCAGATCGTCGAGTGCCAGGGACACGCCCTCCGCGTCCAGCAACTCGAAGGGTTCGACGGTGTCTTCGACCTGCACGACCGTCGACGGGTCGAAATCAGCCACCAGCCGCGCGCGCCGGTCGACATTTTTAGCCAGTTGCTCGGGTTTCCAGGTCCGCACGCGCTCTGCATGAAGCGCCTCGAATTGTTCGGTCAGGCTTTCCTGCGCCATCATTCACTCTCCTGTTGCTCAGGTCAGGCCGCGCTCTTTTCAGCGGTCCGGCTGGTGTAGCGGTTGGCTGGCTGGGCCAGGCCCAGATGCTCGCGGAAGGTCGTCCCTTCATAATCGGTGCGGAACAGGCCGCGCGCCTGGAGGATCGGGATCACCTTGTCGACGAAGAGGTCGAGCTGGCCTGGCAGCGGCTCGAACACGACAAAGCCGTCGGCGGCGCGGCTTTCGAACCACTGCTGCAACCGGTCCGCCACGGTTTCGGGTGAACCGATAAAGGCGCCGCGCGGGGTCGCCAGCCGCTCGGTCACCTGCCGCAGCGTCAGGTTTTCGGCGCGCACTTGGGCGAGGATGCGCAGCGTGCCGCTCTGCTGGCTGTTGAGGCCGATATGTTCGACATCGGGAAAAGGCGCATCCAGATCATATTGACGGAAGTCGTGGTCGTTGAAGATACGGGACAGGAAACCAAGGCCAGTGTCGATCGATTCCAGCGCCGCCAGTTCGCGATAGCGTGCCTCGGCCGCCTCGTCCGTGTCGCCGATGATGGGGGCGATGCCGGGCAGGATGAACAGCTGGTCGGGATTACGGCCAAAGCCTTTGGCGCGCGCCTTGACGTCGGCATAATAGGCCTGGCCGGATTCTTCATCCTCGGCATGGGTGAAGATGACCTCCGCGCGCTTCGCCGCGAAGTTGCGGCCATCGTCCGACGCGCCGGCCTGGAAGATGACGGGCTGGCCCTGTGGTGTGCGCTTGATGTTGAGCGGGCCGCGTACCTGGAAGAATTCGCCCTTGTGGTCGAGCCGGTGCAGCCTTTCGGGATCGACGAACTGGCCGCTTTCCTTGTCGCCCTTATGCGCGCCATCCTCCCAGCTGTCCCACAGGCCCTGCACGACGTCGAGATATTCGCCCGCAATGCGGTAGCGCACGGCGTGGGGCGGGTGCTCGGTCTTGCTGAAATTGGCGGCAGTGTCGCCCAGCCAGCTTGTCACGATGTTCCAGCCCGCGCGACCGCCGCTCAGATGATCGAGCGACGCGAACTGGCGCGCGACATTGAAGGGTTCGGAATAGCTGACCGTCAGCGTCGCGACCAGGCCGATGCGCGATGTCGTCGCTGCCAGCGCGGAGAGGATGGTGATCGGTTCGAAGCGGTTGAGGTAATGGGGGCTCGACTTTTCCGTGATCGACAGGCTGTCGGCGATGAAGAGGAAATCGAACTTGCCCCGCTCTGCCGTGGCGGCGTGTTTCTGATAATAAGCAAGGCTGGTGCTGGCGTTCACGTCTCGCTCCGGGTGCCGCCAGTCGTTCCAGGTGCGGCCGACGCCGTGCAGAATGAAGCCGAGCTTGATATGGCGTTGCTGTGACATGGTGGTTCTCGCGCAGATAGATGAAGCTTGACGTTAGAGCCCCGGCCGGGCCCCGACCAACGCGCATCGATCGTCCTTCTATGAGATGATCAAATAGGGACGCGC
>DATFDS010000214.1:0-2099 GCA_035251955.1 Sphingobium sp.
TAGGTGACGCGCGCGCCGAAGGCGACCGCCTGCCCATCGGGGACTGGGCGCAGCTCCGCCGTAGCCAGCCGCGTGCGCCAGTAGCGCAGCTCCCGTTTGAGCTTCTTGGCCTCCTCCTCGGCCATGCCCTCGGTTTCGACCGCCTCCAGTGCCTCCACCTTCTCCCGCGTCAGCCGCAGGCCGCGTGCCGTCACCCAATTGGGGCCGGGGGGCAGGGGGATTTCGAAAATGGGCTCCAGATGCTCCTCGTCGCTCTCGCGACGGAAGGCGACACTCATTGCACTCTCCTATGGAACATGGATGGAAGATCGGAAGCGCGGGCCGCGCTTTCAATCCTCGTCGAACAGGCCGGCCAGTTGCTCGACCATGGTGCCGCCCAATTGCTCGGCATCCATGATCGTCACCGCGCGGCGATAATAGCGCGTGACGTCATGGCCGATGCCGATCGCAACCAGTTGCACCGGCGACCGATTCTCGATCCATTCGATCACCTGCCGCAGATGGCGCTCCAGATAGGTGCCGCTGTTGACCGACAGGGTGCTGTCGTCGACCGGCGCGCCGTCGGAAATCACCATCAGGATGCGGCGTTCCTCATTACGCGCGATCAGCCGACTATGCGCCCACAGCAGCGCTTCGCCGTCGATATTTTCCTTGAGCAGCCCCTCGCGCATCATCAGGCCCAAATTCCGGCGCGCCCGGCGCCAGGGTTCGTCGGCCTTCTTGTAGACGATATGCCGCAGGTCGTTGAGGCGCCCCGGCATCGGCGGGCGCCCCGCGGCCAGCCAGTCCTCGCGGCTTTGCCCGCCCTTCCAGGCGCGGGTGGTAAAGCCCAAAATCTCGGTTTTCACGCCGCAGCGTTCCAGCGTGCGCGCCATGATGTCGGCGCTGATCGCCGCGATGCTGATCGGCCGCCCGCGCATGGAACCTGAATTGTCGATCAGCAGGGTGACGACGGTATCGCGAAACTCGGTATCGCGCTCGATCTTGTAGGACAGCGAGCGGGTCGGATCGATGACGATGCGCGCCAGCCGCGCCGCGTCCAGCAGCCCTTCCTCCTGGTCGAAGTCCCAACTGCGCGACTGCTGCGCCATCAGCCGCCGCTGCAGCCGGTTGGCGAGCTTGGTGACGGCGCCCTGCAGGCTGGTCAGCTGCTGGTCCAGGAAGCCGCGCAGCCGATTGAGCTCATCCTCGTCGCACAGATCGTCGGCGGTCACGACCTCGTCATGCAGTAGCGTATAGGGCTTGTAATCGAAGCCGGGCGGCAGGTCGGACATAGGGCGGTTGGGACGGACCGGCATCATGCCTTCCTCGCCCATGTCCTCCGCGCCTTCCTCGCTGTCGGCGTCGAACTCGTCGCTATAGTCGGTCTCGCCTTCCTCGGTGTCGCCGCCCTTGTCTTCGGCGCGCGCCTCGGCATTCATGTCGCTGTCGCCGGCTTCGTCCTCGCCGCTGTCGCCTTCCTCTTGCTCCTGCTCTTCGTCCTCGCCCTCATCCTGGGAGTCGGAATCATCGGTTTCGGGCGGAATGTCGCTGTCGACGAGCTGGAGATGCTCCAGCATCGCCTGGGCGAGCTTCTGGAAGGCGCGCTGGTCGTCGATCGCCATGGACAGGGCGTCCAGGTCGGCGCCGGCCTTTTCCTCGATCCATTGCTCGACCATCGCCATGCCGGCGGCGGCGTCCGCCGGCACCGCCTGCCCGGTCAGCCGCTCGCGCACCTTGAGCGCCAGCGCGGTCGACAGCGGCACCTCATCCGCATTGCGCGCGCGGCGCAGCGGATCGGATTTCAGCCGCAGGTCGAGCGCATGGTTGAGGTTCGCGCGAACCCCCTCCATCGCGCGCGCGCCGATCGCCTCCACGCGTGCCTGCTCGACCGCGTCATAGACCGCGCGGGCGGTGGCATCGGCGGGCGCGGCCGCGGCGTGGACCTTTGCATTATGATGACGCAGCTTGAGCGCATTGGCGTCGGCAAAGCCCCGCGCGAGCGCAACCTGATCGGCGGGTAGATTGCGCCCCGGCGTCGGCACCTTGATCGCCTTGCCCGCCATATGCGGGGTGTCGGCGGTGAAGCCCACCTCCACCTCCGCATCGCGCGCGATCGA
>DATFDS010000215.1:0-12355 GCA_035251955.1 Sphingobium sp.
GGCGCGATCTCCGCCACCGGCCAGTCGCGGGCGAGCAGCGTTTCGCGGGCTTCGGCCGGGCTGGCCGAACCGCGGATGATGCGGACGACTTCGTCGAGGTTGGTGACCGCGATGACAAGGCCCAGCAAGATATGCGCGCGGTCGCGGGCCTTGTTGAGTTCATATTTGGTGCGGCGGGTGATGACCTCTTCGCGGAAGCGGACGAACGCCTCGATGATGTCGCGGATGTTGAGCAGTTCCGGGCGGCCGCCGCGAATGGCGAGCATATTGGCCGGGAAGCTCGACTGGGCGGGGGTGTTGCGCCAGAGCTGGTTGAGCACGACTTCGGGCGTGGCGTCGCGCTTGAGGTCCATGACGATGCGGACGCCTTCGCGGTTCGATTCGTCGCGAATGTCGCTGATGCCCTCGATCCGCTTGTCCTTGGCGGCTTCGGCGATTTTTTCGACGAGGCCGTTCTTGCCGACCTGATAGGGAATGGCGGTCAGGACGATGGAGCGGCGGTCGCCGCGCCCTTCCTCCACCACATGGCGCGAGCGCATCATGATCGAGCCACGGCCGGTATGATAGGCGCTGCGCGCGCCCGACTGGCCCAGGATCAGCGGCGCGGTCGGGAAATCGGGGCCGGGGACGATCTGGATCAGCTCGTCCACGGTGATGCCGGTGTTGTCGATATAGGCAAGGCAGGCGCGGATCACTTCGCCGAGGTTGTGCGGCGGGATGTTGGTCGCCATGCCGACCGCGATGCCGCCCGCACCGTTCACCAGCAGGTTGGGGAAGCGCGCGGGCAGAACCTGCGGTTCGCTTTCCGATGCGTCATAGTTGGGCTGGAAGTCGACGGTGTCCTTGTCGAGATCTTCCAGCAGGGCGGTCGTCACCTTGGCGAGGCGCGCTTCGGTATATCGCATGGCGGCCGGCGGATCGGGGTCCATCGAACCGAAGTTCCCCTGGCCGTCGATCAGCGGCACGCGCATCGACCAGTCCTGCGTCATGCGCGCCAGGGCGTCGTAGATCGCGCTGTCGCCATGGGGGTGGTATTTACCGATCACGTCACCGACGATGCGCGCCGATTTGCGATAGGGCTTGTTGTGTTGAAAGCCCGATTCATGGGCGGAGAAGAGAATGCGCCGGTGCACCGGCTTCAGCCCGTCGCGCACGTCCGGCAGGGCGCGGGCGACGATGACCGACATGGCATAGTCGAGATAGCTCGCCTTCATCTCCTCCACGATGGAGATGGGGCTGATATCCGAAGGGTCGGCGAGGGCAGTCTCGTCGGTCAATGCGATTCTCTTTTTGGATGGATGTGTTTCGTTTCCCCTGCACTAGCCGAGCGAAACAAATCTGTCACCCCTCGCGCACGCGCGCGCTCGCGCAAGGTGAAAGCTGCAAGAAAGGGCTGACAGGCGGGAAAGGGCTGCATATAGGCTGTTCAAACATCGTTCACGCGCCGCCCCCTAATCGGCGATCAACTAAGGCCGCCTGTCCCTCCGGCGAGCAGAGGAGAAGATGATCATGCGTTTTGTAACCCCCGTGGCGCTCGCGCTGGCTCTGGCGCTGACCGGTGGCGCCGTTTCCGCTCCGGCGATGGCGAAGGAGAAGAAGGCCGGCGCGCCCAAGCTCAACGTCTCGCCCGACGTGATCAAATCGCTCCAGATGGCGCAGGAGGCCGAAAAGAAGCAGGACTTCGCGGCGGCCAAGGCAGCGCTGGCGGACGCGGACAGCAAGGCGAAGTCGCCGGATGACAAATATCAGGTCGGTGCGATCAAGCTCAATCTGTCGATCGCCAGCAAGGACGCTGCTCTGCAGAGCGAGGCGCTCACCCAGATGCTCGAAAGTGGCAAGACTCCGCCGGAGCAGTTGGGACAGTTTAGCGCAGTGGCCGCCGATCAGGCGCTGCAGGCGAAGAATTACGATCTGGCGATCACGCGCGGGCAGGCTGCGATCCAGGCCAATTACAAGCCCGATCAGGTCAACGTCACGCTTGCGCAGTCCTATTTTGGTAAGGCTGGCACCGCGAACCCCTCGGCTGAGCCGGCTCGTGGCCTCAATCAGCAGGGCCTGGCCGCGCTGAAGGCTGCGATTAACGCGACCAAGGCGGCTGGCGGACAGGTGCCGGCGCAATGGTATCAGATCGGCGTCGGCCGCGCTGCGGCCGCGCGGTTGCCCGAGACGACGGAATGGGCGAAGCTGGCCTATCAGGCGGCGCCGAGCGGTGAAAATCTCCGCACGCTGATCCGCCTGTTCCAGCAGTCGAACCCCAATATCACGAACCGCGAAAATCTGGACGTGCTGCGCCTGATGGCGGCATCGGGCGGTCTGGTCGTTGCTGGCGACTATCTGGAATATGGCGAAATGGCTTCGAAGACCGGCATCTATGGCGAGGTCAAGTCGGCGATCGACGCTGGCCGCGCCAAGGGCGTGCTGAAGGGCACGGCGGGGGCCGACCTCTATTCGACCGCGACGCCCAAGATCGCCGGCGACAAGTCCTCGCTCGGATCGGCCGAGGCGGACGCGCGCAAGGCAGCCAATGGCAAGATCGCCGCGGCGACCGCCGACGCCTATCTCGGCTATGGCGACTATGCCAAGGCTGCCGCGATGTTCGAACTCGCCAAGCAGAAGGGCGGCGTCGATGCCGACGAGATCAACACACGGCTTGGCATTGCCAAGGCGCTGGGCGGCGATGCGGCTTCGGCCAAGGCTGCGTTCCAGTCCGTGCAGGCCGGCACGCGCAAGCAGATTGCGGAGCTTTGGCTAGCCTACCTCGCCACCAAGGCGTAATAGCCTGAAAAGGGGCGCGTCGGCCGATCGGGCTGGCGCGCCCGCTTTTTGCATATAATCGACAGCCTAGAGCATCGTGCGGAAAAGTGGGAACCGGTTTTCCGCTAAAAGGATGCGACGACAAAAACTTAGAGCGCGTGACCTGCGTCCGATTTAACGCAGCGCGCTTTAGAACAAGGGGACGGCGTGATGGCCAAGCTGCGAGATTCCGTGCGCCATTTTGGCTTGCTTGCCGTGACCGGCGTGATGCTGGCGGCGGTGCCGGCGGCGGCGAAGAAGCCGGTGGTGAGCGGCGGGCCGGTCATCGAAATGTCGGAGAGCTTCCGCGCAGCGGCCAAGGCAGCCGATGCCGCAATCAAGGTGGGCGACGTCGCGACGGCGCAGGCGCAGATCGGCGGGCTGATGCCGGTCAGCGATTTCGAGGCTTATACGGCGGCGGCGCTGCGGTTCGAACTGGCTGTGCAACGGGGAGATCGGCAGGCACAGCGAGTTGCGCTGACCGACATGTTCAAGACCAGTTCGGTGCCCAAGAAGGACGCGCCGCGGCTGCGTTATGTCGCGGGCTATCTGTCCTACGTCGTCGGCAACAATGACGATGCGCTGGCGCAGCTCGATTATGCCAAGACGCTGGGTTATGATTCGATCGAGGCGACGATGCTGCGCGCCGATATCGCCCTGCGCAGGAACAAGCCCCGGGACGCACGGCCCTATATCCAGGAGGCGTTGGCCAGGCAGAAGGCATCGGGAAAAGCGGTTCCGGCGGCCTGGTATGACCGCGCCATTTCGCTGGCCTATGGGTCGGGCGATTGGGCGGAAGTGGGCTCGCTCTATCGTGAACGGCTGGCGCGCTATGACTCGGCGGCTGACTGGCGGTCGGCGCTCGCCAATTATCTGGCGGCGCCGGGGATCGACAGCCAGCTGCAGCTCGACCTTTATCGCCTGCAGGCCGCCAACGGCGCGATGGCGAGCGAGCGCGATTATCAGGGCTATGCGCAGCTTGCCGAAAAGGCGGGTAACTTCGCGGAGGCGAAGGCGATCATCGAAGCCGGCCGCGCGGCCGGCAAGCTGACGGCGACACAGGCGACCACGGCGGCGCTGATGAAGAGTGTCTCGCCCAAGGCCGCCAAGCAGATCGCCGCCGTTCCGGCCGCCGCCAAGAAAGCGGCGAACGCGAAGGACGGATCGGCGGCGCTGGCTGTGGGCGACAGCTATTTCTCGCTCAGCCAGTTCCCGCAGGCGGCCGAACAATATCGGCTGGCATTGGCCAAGGGCGGAGTCGACCAGGGCAAGGCCAATGCGCGCCTCGGCATCGCCCTCGCCCGGTCGGGTGATCTGGCGGGTGCGAAGGCGGCGCTGGCGCAGGTCAGTGGCAATTGGGCCAATGTCGCCGGCTTCTGGAGCGTGTGGGTCGACCAGCAAAGCCGCAAGACGGCGTTCAAGCCGGTGGGCGTGACGCCGGCCAGCTGATCGAAGGACGGCTTACGGCCAGGGAGCGGACCTCAAATCACTCCTCCCTTTCAAGGCAGGGGACGGGGGTGGGTCGCCGCGATAGCGGCGCTCTTACCTGGCCACGGCAGAAGCTCGCTGCGCTCGCACCCACCCCAACCCTGCCCTGAAAGGGAGGGGCTATGACTGGAAACCACCCACAACCGCCATCACACCGGCAGCGGAACCCCAGGCAGATCCTTCGACGTGCGAATGGTGAGCGACGTCTTCACGCTCACCACATTGGGGGCAGGCGTCAGCTTCGATGTCAGGAATTGCTGGAAGCTCTGAAGGTCCTTCGCGACGACCTTCAGGATGAAATCGATTTCCCCGTTCAGCATGTAGCATTCACGCACTTCGGGCAGCGCGGCGACATGATCCTCGAATGCCTTGAGGTCCGCTTCCGCCTGGCTCTTGAGGCTGACCATCGCGAAGACGGTGATAGTGTAGCCCAGCATCGCCGGGTTGACGACCGCATGGTAGGAGTTGATCGCGCCGCTTTCCTCGAGCGCGCGGACGCGGCGGAGGCAAGGCGGGGCGGTCAGCCCGACCTTGCGGGCCAGTTCCACATTGGTCATCCTGCCGTCCTGCTGCAACTCTCCCAGTATCTGCAGGTCGATATCGTCGATATTGGGGCCAGCCATTATTACGCTTATTTCCTTACTGTTTCCTTACCCGCTATCATAATAATATTTCAGAGCATTGCAATTGTCCCACTATGCAACGTTCGCAAATGATCCGGGTGGACCCCTTTTCCTTTCGTCCCGAAACGCCTATTCCTTAGGCCTATCTTCCTCGGGTGCTGTGTCTAGTGCCGCCCGGGAATGCCGAAGAGGAAAAGGGTGCGCTTCAACGATCTGATGCAGACGGTTCTTGCCGCAGAGAACAGAAGCGGCATGGGCGCGGTCACGCTCTGGCGTCAGTGCGTCGACCTGCTCGCGCAGAATGACCGGCCCGATCGCAAACCCTTGCCCTTGGGCGAAAAGGATGCGTTGCTCGACCGGCTTGCCGGATTGCAGCCCAAATTGTCGGAAACGCAGCGGATCGCAACGGTGGTGGAACTGGGCGGGCGGTTGCGATCGCCCACGCTGGTCGAATTTTTCGCCAATGACCGGCCATCCATTGCTGCAGCGGCGATGTCGCGCGCGCGTTTGCCGGACGATGCCTGGGTGGCGTTGCTCGCCAAGCTGACGCCGACCGCGCGCGGCGTGCTGCGCTCGCGGCGGGACCTGGGGCCGGCGACGCGACAGGCCCTGGAAGCGTTCGGCCCTGCCGACCTGGTGCTGACGACCGAACGGGAAGAATCCTTCTTTGCCGACGGGTCGGATGACATGCTGTTGACCCCTGACCTGATCGCGCCAGACTTTGATCCGGCGGAAGAGGAGGAAGCTCCTGAATTTGCGCAGGTCGACTTGCCCGTCGGCGATGACCAGATCCGCAATCTGGTCGACCGGATCGAGCGCTTCACGAGCAAGCGGCGTGGGCCCGACGCAATGGCCGGGCCGGCGGAAGAGGACGAGGCGGAGGATGAAGGCGATGCGCAGGAGCCGGGTGCCGCCCGCGGCTTCGCCTTCGAAACCGATGCCACGGGCATGGTCGTCTGGATCGACCAGGGACCGCGAGCCGCGCTGATCGGGCTATCGCTCGGCGAAACCCCGCTGGCGGGAGCGAGCGGCCCCGATGGCAGCGTTGCGGGCGCCTTCATGCGGCGCAGCGGCTTCCAGAATGGCCGTTACACGATAGTCGGCGGCGTGATGGCGGGTGAGTGGCGCATGTCGGCCACCCCTTTCTTCGATCCGCGATCCGGTCGGTTCCAGGGCTTTCGCGGCCAGGCGCGTCGTCCCTATCTGCACGAAGTGGCGATGGCGCCGCGTGCCGAGCCGGTGTCGGTGGCAGGTCTTTCGGCGGATTCGCTGCGGCAGCTGGTACATGAGCTGCGCACGCCGCTGAACGCGATTCTGGGCTTTGCCGACATTATCGAGCAGGAGCTGTTCGGGCCGAGCGGGCCGGAATATCGTGAGATGGCCGGCAAGATCGCGGTCGACGCGCGGCATTTGCTGGCGGCGTTCGACGATCTGGACCTGGCCGCGCGCGTGTCGCGGGGCGAGGGAGCCGAGCCGCCGCGCGCGGTCGATCCCGCGCTGCTGGTGGCACAAGTTTCCGCCCGCTTCCGCGACCAGGGTGAAGGCAGCGGCGCGCGGGTCGACATCAACATGGCCCGATCCCTGCCGATGGTGCGGATTGACCCGATCCAGGGCGAACGCATGGTGCAGCATCTGATGCGCACCGTTATCTCGGTGGCGACGCCGGGCGAAGCGCTGACCGGTGCCTGCTGGTATCAGCCCGACGGGGCGGACGGGCGCGTGACCCTGGCCGTCGATCGGCCGGCGACGCTGGCCGGGCTGGACGAGGAACGACTGCTCGATCCGGGCTATACCGCCGATGGCGATTGGGCGGACGGGCCGCTTCTGGGCCTTGGCTTTTCGCTGCGGCTGATCCGCAGCCTGGCGTCCGGATGCGGCGGCGGGCTTGAGATCGAGGCGGACCGCTTCCTGCTCACCATGCCGGCCATGGCGATGATCGAGGATGCGGCCGGCAGCGCCTGACCCTTCCCGAAACCCTATCGCAACCATTGGCCGCTAGGGCAGCGGGATGACCATGCTTCCCCATGACGGCAACCTGCTCCTCGCGCCGGCACAGGAGGACATGATCGCGCTCGATCCGGCATTCGGCACGCGCTTCATGCTCTTTGTCGATACCGAGGAAGAGTTTGATTGGAACGCGCCCTTCAGCCGCACCGGTCATGGCGTGACGGCGCTCAAGGGAATGGCGCGCGGACAGGCCTATTTCGCGTCGGCAGGGGTAAGGCCGGTCTATGTGACCGACTATCCGGTCGTGGACAGCGACGCGGCCGCAGACATGATGGGCCGCTGGCTTGCCGACGGGGCGGCCGACATCGGCGCGCACCTTCATCCCTGGGTCAACCCGCCGCATGTCGAACAAGTCACCGCCGCCAACAGCTATGTCGGGTTCCTGCCGCTGGAGGTGGAGCGTGCGAAACTGGAAACGCTCAGCGAACGGATCGCGCAACGTTTCGGGCGCAGGCCCATCGTCTATCGCGCGGGACGCTATGGCGTCGGGCCACATAGCGCAGGGCTGCTGGAAGAAGCGGGTTTCCTGGTCGACAGTTCCGTGCGGAGCCGCTTCGATTATAGCCCGCAGGATGGACCGGATTTTCAGGGATTGCCGCTGCAGCCCTATTGGGCCGGGCCCGGCCGAAGCCTGATCGAGCTACCCTTGTCCACCGGTTTCGTGGGCATGCTTCGGGGCGGAGGCGAGCGGCTCTACCGTGCCACTCGGCGCAGGGGGCCGATCGCCGGTGCGCTGGCGCGCAGCGGGATGCTGAGCCGGGTGCCGCTGACGCCAGAGGGGGTGCCGCTTCACGATGCCGTCCGCGCGATCGACGCCCTGATCGAAGAAGGGGTGCGCGTGCTGAACTTCAGCTTTCATTCGCCGACGCTGCAGCCGGGGCATACGCCCTATGTGCGGGACGAAGCGGATCGCGTGGCCTTCTATCGCTGGTGGGACGGTGTATTGGCCCATCTGGCGCGGCGAAATGTCCTGGCGGCGACGCTGGATCAGCTGCTTGCGGCAGTGCCGCGCCGTCGTCAGGCTTGCCAAGCGGCCTGATGCTGCCTATCCGGCCAAAGCATTTTCAAGTCGACGGATAGCATCGACGACTCGGAAAATGCAATGAAAAGAAACGTCAGGTGGGGCCTGTAGCTCAATGGTTAGAGCTGGCCGCTCATAACGGCTAGGTTGCGGGTTCGAGTCCTGCCGGGCCCACCAATCGCATGCATAGGCGATCAGCCGGCCACAGCGCGGCAACTATGAGCAGTTGCAATTTGTGCAACGCAAAAATTTCGCTTGCGATCCGACCGAATCAGTGACAGCTTGATCTACATCGAAGCAGGGGCGCTTCGGTATATAGGTTGACACTCGCCGATGACGGGGAGGATCAGCTTCGATCGGAAGATCGAATTGGCAATGACGCCGCCCGGACAGGTCTGAATGGCCTTCAAGTCCAGGCGGCTTTTTTATTGGTTTTCCGCCGTGACGCGAAGGCGCGCCATGGCTCTCCATCATCGACTTCAACACGTCGGAAGGTGATTCCGGCGATGGCTGGCTGCGTGCTTGTCGCAGCGTGACGATCCGACAGGGAAGGAATATGGGAATGGCAGAGGGGGATAATAAGGACGGCGTCAGCCGGCGCGGCGCACTCAGGACCACCGGGACCGCTGCGCTTTTTGCTGCGGTGCATCAAGCCTTCCCGTCGGGTGCCTTCGCCGCCGGTGCGGGACCGGAAGTGACCGGCGCGAAACTCGGCTTCATCGCGCTTACTGATGCGGCGCCGGTGATCATCGCCAAGGAACTGGGCTTCTTCGCCAAATATGGCATGCCCGACGTGCAGGTGACGAAGCAGGCGAGTTGGGGCGCGACGCGCGACAATCTGGTGCTGGGTTCGGCAGGCGGCGGCATTGACGGCGCGCATATCCTGACCCCCATGCCCTATCTGTTGACGCTGGGCGCGATCGGCAAGGCGACGCCGATGAGCATTCTCGCCCGCCTGAACGTGAATGGTCAGGCGATTTCCGTGTCGAAGGAATATCTTGGGGCCAAGGCCGACCTTAGCGCGGCCAAGATGAAAGGCGTGATCGCCCAGCGCAAGGCGGCGGGCAAGAAGATCACCATGGCCATGACCTTCCCCGGCGGCACGCACGACATGTGGCTGCGCTACTGGCTGGCGGCTGGCGGTATCGATCCCGACAAGGATGTCGAACTGATCACCGTGCCGCCGCCGCAGATGGTCGCGAACATGAAGGCCGACACAATGGACGCCTTCTGCGTGGGCGAGCCGTGGAACGACCAGCTCGTCGCGCAGCAACTCGGCTATACGGCGGTCTCCACCGGTCAGATGTGGATGAACCACCCCGAAAAGAGCTTCGCCATGCGGTCCGATTGGGTGGCGAAATATCCCAATGCGGCGAAGGCGATCACGGCCGCGATCATCGAGGCGCAGCGCTGGGCTGATAATCCGGGCAATATCACCCGTCTGTGTGGCACCATCGCGGGGCGCGATTATCTGAAGTGTCCGATCACCGATATCGCCGACCGCCTGCAGGGCAATTTCAACATGGGGGACGGGCGCAAATTCCCCAACGCCGCCTTCAAGATGAAGTTCTTCGCGGGCTACGCCTCTTTCCCCTACAAGAGCCATGACCTCTGGTTCCTCACGGAAAACCAGCGCTGGGGCAAGCTGCCCATGACGCTGGATACCAAGGGGGTGATCGGCAAGGTCAACCGTTCCGACATCTGGCGCAAGGCTGCCGCGATGCTGGGCGGCAAGGGCCCGGCCAGCGACAGCCGCGGCGTCGAGAAATTCTTTGACGGCAAGACGTTCGATCCCGGCAATCCCAAAGCCTATCTGTCCAGCCTGGCGATCAAGCGCGTCTGATGACGAAGGAGCAGAGCATGGTTGCGCCATCGCCCAGCAGCAAGAATGGGGGGACGTCGGCCAGCGCCGGCGGCTCCGCCACCGAATTGGGGGTCATCCTTCCCTATCCTGAGGAAGCGATTGCCCGCCGCAGTTTCGAGCCGGTTGCAAAGCCGGTTCACCCGGCCGTGAAGGCCGCGCGGACCCTGGCGGCCAATGTCATCCCGACCATGGTGATGATCGTCGCGCTGCTCGCCTTCTGGCAGCTGCTCTGCGGGTCGCCGGATGCGACTTTCCCAAGCCCCTTGAAGGTTTGGCAGGAAAGCCATGAGGTCATCATCCATCCCTTCAAGGGCGTCGATTTCGCCAATCTGAGCATTCAGGACGGCGGTGACGTTGGGATCGCCGGTCATATCCTGACCAGCCTCAGCCGGGTTCTCGTCGGCTACAGCATCGCGGCGGTGATCGGCGTGGCGCTCGGCATCCTGATCGGCCAGAGCGTCTTCGCTTTCCGCGCGCTTGATCCGCTGTTCCAGGTGCTCCGCACCGTGCCTCCGCTCGCCTGGCTGCCGATCAGCCTGGCGATCTTTCAGCAGGCGCACCCATCCGCCATCTTCCTGATCTGCATCACGGCGATCTGGCCGATCATCCTGAATACGGCGGCAGGCGTGCAGACCATTCCGACGGCCTATCGCAACGTCGCCAAGGTTCTGGCGCTCAATCCGGTCGAATATTTTACCCGCATCATGCTGCCCGCAACGGTGCCGCACATGTTCACCGGCCTGCGCATCGGCGTGGGCATGAGCTGGCTCGCCATCGTCGCTGCGGAGATGGTGCAGGGCGGCACCGGCGTCGGCTTCTTCATCTGGGACAGCTACAACAGCTCGCTCTTGACCGACACGATCGTCGCACTCGTCTGGATCGGCCTCGTCGGCTTTACGCTGGACCGCATCGTCGGCCTCGCCGGCCGCATCATCGGCCGCGCTGGCTAAAGGAAGGACGGCTCATGAAACAACGCAGCTATCTCGCGCTCGAAGGCATCACGGTCGAATTTCCGACCAAGGCCGGCAAGTTCCGCGCGCTCGACAGCATCGACCTGGAAGTTGCCAAGGGCCAGTTCGTCGCGCTGATCGGCCATTCGGGTTGCGGTAAGTCGACCCTGCTCAATGCGGTGGCGGGCCTCGTCAAGCCGACCCGAGGCGCCATCTTCCTCGATGGCGAACTGGTCGATGCGCCGGGCCCCGACCGGGCCGTCGTGTTCCAGGACCATTCGCTGCTTCCCTGGCTGACGGTCGAGGAAAATGTGCGCCTGGCGGTGGACAAGACTGCCGGGGGCAAGAGCAAGGCCGAGCGCAAGGACTGGGTCATGCACAATCTGGAATTGGTGCAGATGGTCCATGCCGCCGGAAAACGGCCCGGCGAACTGTCGGGCGGCATGAAGCAGCGCGTCGGTATCGCCCGCGCCATTGCGATGAACCCGCGCGTGCTGCTGATGGACGAGCCTTTCGGGGCGCTGGACGCCTTGACCCGGGCGGCGCTGCAGGATGTCGTCATGGATCTGCAGGCGCGGCTCAACAACACCGTGCTGATGATCACCCATGACGTGGACGAGGCTGTGCTGCTGGCCGACCGCGTCGTCATGATGACGAACGGTCCGGCGGCGCGGATCGGTGAGGACCGGACCGTAAATCTGGCGCGGCCGCGCAACCGGATCGAGGCGATCGACATGCCCGAATATGCCGAGGCACGGTCAGCCGTCATCCACTTCCTGCATGAGCGCTACCGCAATCCGGCAACGCTCGCCGCCTGACGGAACAGGCCGTCTGGGAGGGCGGCTCAAAAATATCGGGAACGAGAGAGGATGCCCTGAATGGCCCAAAGCCATCGGGAGCAATGAGGGGGAATTATGCGTAAAATTTGTTTTTTGCTGTCAGCGTCGGCATTGGGTGCCGCGGCGACGCCCGCGCTGGCGCAGGACGTGGTGTTCAAGCCCATCGTCGAAGCGCGCCTGCGTTACGAGACTGTCGATCAGGAGGGGTTCAGCCGTGATGCGGATGCGGTGACGATGCGTCTGCGCGCGGGCGGTGAACTGTCGAGCGGTCCCTTCGCTTTCCTGGCGGAAGGGGAAGGCACGCTGGCGATCGACGAGGATTATAATAGCGGCGTCAATGCGACGCCCTTCAACGGGAAGGCGCTCTATCCGGTCGTCGCCGATCCGGAAAATGTCGAACTGAACCGGTTGCAACTGCAATATCGCACCAAACCGCTGATCGTGACGCTGGGCCGCCAGCGGATCAACCTGGACGACCAGCGCTTCGTCGGCTCGGTCGCCTGGCGCCAGAATGAGCAGACGTTCGATGCTGTCCGCGTTGAATATATGGGCGTCAAGAATCTGAAGGTTGACCTGACCTATGCCATTTCGGCGCGGACCATCTGGGGCGTCGACGGCACCAAATTCCTCACGCCTTTTACGCGTCCGACCCGGATCGACGGCGACAATGTTTTCGCCAATGTCTCCTACAAGACCAAATATGGTACGCTGACGGGCTTTGCCTATCTGGTTGATGAGGATGAGGCGGTGGTGGGGCTGCGGCGCAACAG
>DATFDS010000216.1:0-6008 GCA_035251955.1 Sphingobium sp.
GCGGCGATGAGCAAGGTCTTCGTCGGCGAGCTTCAGGAGCGGTTGTGCGAGGCGGCGCTCGATGTGCTCGGTTCGGGGGGCCTGCTCTCCGAAGCCGCCCCGAACGCTCCCCTCGGCGAAGTCGAACAAGAGCTTCGTCATTCATTGATGGGGGTCCTGGGCGGCGGCACGAGCGAGATGCAGCGCAACACCATAGCGCTTCGCGGCCTGGAGCTGCCGCGCATGGCCTGATCCGAAAAATCCCAACGCAAAGTATCGAAGGAAAGCACATGACCGAACAACTCATCACTTACGAAATCGACGGCCACGTTGCCCGCATCGGCCTCAACCGGCCCGCCAAACGCAATGCGCTGAGCGACGTCCTTCAGAACCAGCTCGAAGAGGCAGTCCTCCGCGCGGAGAAAGAAGCACGCGTTGGTTTGCTATTCAGCACCAGCGATCATTTCTGTGCCGGCCTGGACCTTGCCGAGGCGATGGGCTGGATGAACAACCACGACGAGCATCTCGACAAGCGCGTTGGCTCGGCCGCGATCGGCCGGCCTTTCGACTACCTGTCGCGTGGCAAAATCCCGTTCGTCGCGGCCCTCAGCGGCGCCGTGATCGGCGGCGGCCTGGAACTCGCTTCTTGCTGCCAAATCCGCGTCGGGGACGAGACCACGTTCTTCGCTCTGCCCGAAGGGCAGCGCGGCATATACATCGGTGGCGGCGGTTCGGTTCGCGTTGCCAGGCTGCTCGGCGTGGCGCGGATGAGCGACCTGATGCTCACGGGCCGTGTCCTTAGCGCGGAGGAGGGGGAACGCTTCAACCTCATCCAGTACCGCGTCGCCCAGGGCAAGCATATCGAGCGGGCCGCCTCCCTGGCACACCGCATCGCCGAAAATGCGCCCTTGACCAACTGGGCGATCGTCAACGGCCTGCCGCGGATTCAGGATTATTCCTATGATGACGGCCTGTTTGTCGAGGGCTTGTTCCACCACGCCGTCGCCAGTCCGGAATCGGACGACAGGCTCAAGGAGTTTGTCGAAGGCCGCGCCAGGCGCCTTGCCGAGCCCGGCAAGTCCGGCGACGCCTATGACGAGGCCGGCAAGACGCCAGTCGGGAACTGAGTGAGGAGAGCCGCAATGGCCTTGCGAGATACTGCTATCGTCGGCTTTGCCGAAACCAAGATCGAGGCGCGGTCGGGACGGGATATATGGGATTATGGCGCCGAGGTGCTGGAATCCCTGCTCACGACCACGGGCATCGAGAAAGGCGAGATTGACGGCCTGTTGATCAACGGGTCGATGACCGGGGCGGGCAACTGCTTCTGGTCGCAGACGACTGCTGAATTTCTGGGGCTGGAACTGGATTTCTGCCAGACGGTCGATGTCGGTGGGTCTTCGGCCGTTGCGGCGGTCGCGCGCGCCGCTGCCGCGCTGGACGCAGGGCTGTGCAGCACCATCCTGCTGCTCAATATCGACACGGAATCGTCCGAACAGAATCTGAAGATGCGGTCCTTCCACAGCGAGTTTATCCATCCCTATGGGATGATCGGCCCGCCGGCGGATTTCGGCCTGCTCAGTCGCCGCTACGACCATCTTTATGGTCTGGACCTTGAGGCGCTGGGCAAGCTTGCCGTCACGCAGCGCAATCATGCGCTGCTCAATGACAATGCCTGCGAAAAGCTGCGCAAGCCGATCACGGTGGAGGATTATCTCACTTCGCGGATGATCGCCGATCCGGTTCGCCTGCTCGACTGCGTGATGGTGTGCGACGGCGGCAACGGCCTGCTCATGACCACGCGCAAGCGGGCGAAGGAAAAGGGGTTCGACAGCTTCGTCGTGCCGCTGGGCTATGGTGAGCGGACCAACTACCGGGCGGCCGAGAATCTGGCCGAAATCACGCAGAGCGGCCATCATGTCGCCGGCCTGAAGGCGTTCGCGCAGGCGCAATTGAAGCCCGCGGACATCGGATCCTACCAGCCTTATGACGATTTTCTCATCGCCGTGATGATCAAGCTGGAAATGCTGGGCTTTGCCAAGCCGGGGCAGGGCGGCGCCTTTATCAGGGAGCACAGTCTGGCCTTTGACGGGGATCTTCCGGTCAATACGGGCGGCGGCCAGATTTCGGCGGGCCAGCCGGGACTGGCCGGGGGGGGCGTCAACCTGATCGAGGGCGTGCGTCAGCTGCTCGGCAAAGGTGGTGCACGACAGGTGAAGGATCGCCGCCATGCGCTGGTCACGGGCATCGGCGGCATTCCCTACGGCCGAAACTGGACGACCAGCACCGCCCTCATTCTCGGCACGGAAGGATGACAGCACCATGAGCGAAGTTCTGAACGACACTTTGGGCGTCGAGCGTGAAGTGCCGCGGCACTACACTTTTTCTGAGCCCTATTGGAATGGAACGCGCGAGAAGAAGCTGTTCCTGCAATATTGCCGCAAGAGTGGGCAATATCAATTCTATCCCCGGCCAGTCAGCATCTTCTCCGGCACGCGGGATTTGGAATGGCGCGAAGTTTCGGGCCGTGGCCAGGTCTTTTCCTGGACGGTCGCCCACATCGCGCGGCCGCCCTTTGCCGGGCATACCCCTTATCTGGTCGCGACCGTGACGCTGGACGAAGGCGTCAATGTGATAGCGAACCTTATCAACTGCCCGCTGGATCGCGTGGCCATCGGGCTGCGCGTGCGCCCCGCCTGGACGCCGCTGCCCGATGGGACGAACCTGTTATTGTTCGAGCCGGCGGATATAGCCGGCGCATGAAATGGTCCGGCGCTGCCGGAAATGGAGAGATGTCATGAGTGAAGCAAGCGCGGCCGCAGGTCCTTTGGCGGGCATCAGGGTTCTCGAAGTAACGCAATATATTTCAGGTCCTTTCGCCGGTCAGCAGCTGGCCGATGCCGGGGCGGAGATCATCAAGGTCGAACGGCCGGGCCTGGGCGATCCGATGCGCAACTACGCCAGCGGCCAGGCGCCGCTTTATGGGCCCAATTTTACGGCGATCAATCGCAACAAGCGCAGCGTTACCCTGGATTTCCAGGATCCCGATGGCATCGCGGCGTTCAAGGCGCTGGCCGAGCGCGCCGATGTGGTGCTGGAAAATTTCCGCCCCGATGTCATGGATCGCCTGGGCATTGGCTATGAAGTCTTGCGCCAGACCAATCCGGGCCTGGTCTATTGCTCGATCGCCGGCTTTGCGAGCGACGGCCCCTATGCCCGGCGGCCCGCCTTCGATACGATCGGCCAGGCCCTTTCCGGCCTTCTCTATCTTTTCACCGACCCTGAGCAGCCATGCCTTCGGGGGCCGACCCTGTCGGACCAGGTGACGGGCCTCTATGCGGCCAATGCGATCCAGAGCGCCCTCATAGAGCGGTTCCGGACGGGCGTGGGCAAGCGCATCGACATATCGATGCTGGACGCCACCATGTCGTTCATCCCGGACGCCTTCGCCTGCTATACGGAGAGCAATCTGGAGTGGACATCGGAATTCCGGCCGGCCATGTCGCATTCGCTGGTGCTGCGTTGCGCGAATGACGAACTGCTTGCCGTCCACCTCGCCGGTCCGGAGCATATGTGGATGCGGTTTGCCGAAGCCGTCGGACGGCCCGATTTTGTCGAGGATGCGCGCTTCAAGCCGCGTCCGGTGCGGATCGACAATTGGGACAAGCTGATCGAAGAGCTTCGGCCGATCTTCGCCGCCCAGTCGCGCGCCCAATGGGTGGAGCGCCTGATCGCCGCGGACGTCCCCGTCGCTGAAGTGCTGCGGATTCCCGAAGTGCTGGAAAATGAAGGCGTTCGCCATGCGCAGATGTTCGAAACGGTCGATCATCCGGTTGCTGGCCCTGTGACGCTGATGCGCCGGGCGGCGCGGTTCGATGGTGATCGCGGCCCGCAGCAGCGGCCTGCGGCCTTGCTGGGCGAACATACGCAGGAAGTGCTGGCGGAGATCGGCTTCGCGCCGGTAGCGTGAGTTCTGTCGGCTTTAGATCGACATCCAGTTGAAAAGGCGAGGGCGCATGAAGACCCAGACCATTGATTACCAGGCTGATCTTTCCTTGACCGGGACGCTGTTCCTGCCGGACGCGCCCGGTCCGGTTCCCGGCGTCATCGTCTTCCCCGACATCTTCGGCTATGGCGATCATGCGCTGGAACGCGCGGAGCGGCTGTGCGCCCTGGGCTATGCGGCTTTCGCCGCCGACCTTCATGGCGGACAGCGGGAACTGGCGGCGGAACCCGCCATGGCGGAACTGGAAAGCTTTTATGTCCAGCCTGAACGGCCACGCGCTCGCGGCGATGCGGCCCTGAAGGCGCTTGCCGATCATCCCGCCGTGGACGGGACGCGTATCGCGGCCATCGGCTTCTGCTACGGCGGCAGGCTGGGGCTGGAGATGGCCCGCCAAGGGGCTCCGCTGGCTGCGGTCGTCGGGTTCCACAGCAGCCTCGTGTCCTCCTATCCCAAGGAAGAGAACCGGATCAGCGGCAAGATACTGGCCTGCATCGGCAGCGAGGACCCCGGCGTCCCCGTCGCTGAGCGGGAAGCGTTCGAGGCGGAGATGCGCGCTGCCGGCGTCGATTGGCAGCTCCATGTCTATGGCGGGGTCTATCACACCTTTACCAACTGGCGCGCGGACAGCTGGGGACGGCCCGACTTCGCGCGCTATGACGCTGCTGCCGACCGCCGTTCCTGGACAGCGATGCAGTCCCTGCTTCAAGACGCGCTGGGCATCGGGAATTAGGCGTTGGGCAGGGTCAGGGAAGCCATGACGGACAAGACTGCGGTGGGGGAGGGCGAATATGAACTCACGCCCCTGACAAACTCGCTCGGTTTCTTGACCCGCGTCGTTCAGGTCCAGATCAACGAACGCATCCGCGCGGAAGGTGGACTGCCGGTCAGTTTTGCGGTTCTGTCTGCGCTCCGCCTTCTTCAGGCGAACCCGGGCATTCGCCAGGTGCATGCAGCCCGCATCCTGCTTGTCCAGGAATCAAACATGGCGAATCTGGTCAAGGATCTGCTCGGCCAGGGATTGGTCGAGCGGCGGGAAGACGACAGCAAGCGCACCGGGCTGTGGCTCACCGCCCTAGGGAAGGAGGAACTGAAGCGCTGCGCCTGGGCCGACGACCTCGACCGCGTCTATGCCAGCGCCTTGTCCGACAAGGAGTATCGGCAGCTTCGAGAGCTGCTTCACCGGGTTTATCGGGCGTCTCTCGCCTAAAGGAATGGGCGCGCAATGAAAGCCTGCGAAAATTGAATGGAGAGCTTATGCAATTGAGCGCAACGCGGCTGAAAGGCCGGACAGCGATCGTGACGGGCGCCGCCTACGGGATCGGATATGCTGCCGCGGAACGGTTTGCCGCTGAAGGCGCCAGCGTCATCATCGCGGACATCAAAGGGCAAGACGAAGCAGCCGAGCGGTTGCGTGTTCTCTATCCTGACGTTGTCGCGCTGAACATCGACGTGCGGGACGATGCCAGCGTCGCCGCCGGCGTCGAAGAAGTAGTCAGGCGCTTTGGATCGGTCGACATCCTGGTCAACAATGCGGCGGTTTCAGCGGAACTGCACCCGACGCGGTTCGAGGATCAGGCCATCGAGGACTGGCGACGGGTATATGACGTCAATGTCCTGGGCGTTTTCCGCATGTGCCGGGCAGTGTCGCCCCACATGCGCCGCGCCAAATGGGGCCGCATCATCAATCTTGCGTCCGGCACCGCTTTCAAGGGCGCGCCGGGCATGCTGCACTATATCGCCAGCAAAGGCGCCATCCTGTCGATGACGCGATCATTGGCGACCGAATTCGGCGACGATAATGTGCTTGTCAACTGCGTGTCGCCGGGGCTGACGATGACGGAAAGCGTCGTGGCTGCCGATCACATCACGGGACATTTTCAGGAATTCGCCATGTCGAGCCGGGTGCTGAAGCGCGCGGCCACGGCGGAAGATGTCGCGAACGCCATCTTCTTCTTCGCGAGCGCGGATTCAGCCTTCGTGACCGGCCAGACCATCACGGCCGACGGCGGATCGGTGTTCCATT
>DATFDS010000217.1:0-16034 GCA_035251955.1 Sphingobium sp.
ACGCCCGGCACCGCGCGCAGAGCGATTTCGACCGGACGGCTGATCTCCGCCGCCATCTGGGCCGCATCGCGATCGCCTGCGTCGATGGTGACGACAACGCGAGGATAATCGATATGCGGAAACAGGCTGACCGGCATCGAACGCGCGGCCAGCAGGCCGCCCAGCGTCAAGAGGATTACGGACAACCAAATCGAACGGGCGTGCCGCTCCAGCAAGGCCGTCACTTCAGGCGGACCTTCATGCCATCTTCCAGCGCGGTGCCGCCGTCCACGACGACCTGCTCGCCGACCGCCAGGCCGCGCAGCACGGCGACTTGGTTGCCGTCGCTCACCCCCGTCAGAATGTCGCGCCGGTGAGCAAGTCCCCTAACAACGACATAGACATAGGGCTGCCCCGCATCATCGAGCAGCGCGCCATAGGGAATGACGATCGCGTCCGAGCTTCCACTCATCGTGATCGTGCCGGTCAGCGCTTCGCCCGCCCTGATCGAGGACGACGCCGGCAAGCGCACATAAAGGGAGGCCAGCCGCGTCTGCGGATCGACGACCGGGTCGACCGAAACCACGGTCGAGGGCAGTTTCCCGCTGTCCCCGGCGCGAGAAACGGTCATGGGCGCACCCGCATTTACCCGCCTGCCCAGCACCGGATCGAGCCCAAAACGTATGCGCACCGCGCCATTGCCGCTGATCGAAGCCAGCGTGGTTCCGGCCGCGATGATATCGCCCGGCGCCGCGCTGATCGCTTCGACATGGCCCGCGAACGGCGCTCGAAGGACAAGGCTTCTGCCCGTCAGGCTTCGCACCGTCGCGTTGGCGCTCGCCTGACCGGCGCGTGCCGTTTCGACCTCGGCATTGCTGGCCAGGCCATCGGCGCGCATCCGGAGCGCCCGGGCATAAGCGGCATTGGCTGTCTGCGCATCGCTTCGCGCCTTCGCCATATCCAGCGCGGCGGTCGGCCCCGGCGCGAGGCGCAAGACCGGCTGGCCAGGCCCAACCGGCGAGCCCACCGGCGCGTCGATCGCTATCAACCGAGCCTCGATCGGCGCCACCAGACTGGCCTTGCCGCCCGGACCAGTGTCCGCCACGCCAAAGAGCCTGACCGTTTCTCCGACCTGCTGCCGCACGACGGCAGCGACCGTGACCAAAGCCTCGGGCGCGGGCGCGTCCTCTTCGGCAGGTGACGAGCATGCGCTCAGCAGGGCAAGCCCGGCTATGCAACCAGCGATCGTCTTCACTTCCATTGCTCCCTCGGCACGCCCGTCAACAGTTCCAGCGCGATCGTCTGTTCCGCGATATCCTGTGCCGCCTGCCCGCTCTGCATGCTGCGGTCCCGGGCGACCTGCTCGGTCGCCTGCGCGGTGGCCTCCGACAGATCGCCCCGCGTGGCAGCCCGTCGGCTTGCAGCGGCAAACCGGATTGCGCCGCTCAGACTCGCCTGCTGCGCGGCATATTGGGCGTGCGCGATGCCCAGCGCGGAGAGGGCGGCAGCGATATCGGCCCGCGTCTGGAAAAGCCGCGCCTCATATTCCAACTTCAGCGCGGCGCGGGTTGCCTTTTCAATCGCGATGCCCCCTCGATTGCGGTTCCATAGCGGCAGCGTGAAGCCGATCGCCGGTCCCAGCGTCACATTCTTGCCCGTATCCCGCGCCGCATTGATGGTGAGGTCGAGCGTCGGAAACTGATCCAGCACCGCCTTGTGCAGCGCGGCTTCCTGCGCCGCATAGCCTTCTCGCAGCGCACGCAGATCGGCGCGTCGTGCCTGAGCGATGGTGAAGAGCCGACCTGCATCCTGTGGCACATCGAACGGCGGGGAAGATGCAATCTGCAACTTGGTCCCGGGCGGCAGTCCGAGCAGATAATTCAGTTCCAACCGCGCGGTCGCCAGATCCTTCTCCGTCTGCCGCGCCACGTCTCCGGCATCCGACGCGGCAATCCGGGCGGTTTGGAGCGGATCGGCGGCCACGTCACCGCGCCCCGCAGCGGCCGCATAGTGCGCCAACAGCATATCGGCCGAGCGGCTGCTTTGCTCCGCGAGGCGGAGCCGCTCCTCCAGAGCCTTGATGCGAACAGCCTGCAGGCGCGCCTGCCCCGCAGTTTGCCATTCCGCCCACACCAGGTCCGTGCGGACCTTGCGCCGTTCAGCTTCCGCCTTTCGACGGGCCACGCCACGCGTGCGCAGCGCGTTGAGGTCCAGCCCCAGTGCAGCGGCCAAGCCATCGACCGGGTCGCTGCCGGACAGAAGATGATCGATCCCCAGCGAAATTGTCGGATCAGGCATCAGGCCAGCGGCATAGACCTGTGCGTCACTCACCCCGGCCTTGGCGCGCTGTGCCTTGAGGTCAGGATTAGCAATCACCGCGAGCGAGGCGATGGCTTGTGCGGTAAGGGGCTGGGAAAGGTCGATCACGCGTTCGCTTGCCAAGGCGCCATCCGTCGTCACCGGGTAGGTCGCCGGGGAAAGGGGATCGCGGAGGGCGCCCTCCCCGCTCAGGGTCGACGGCAAGGGGTCTGCGGCATAATGCGCGCAGCCGCCAAGCGCGGACGGCAGAATTCCCGCCACGAGCAGGATCGCAGCCTTTCGCGCGTTAATATTGAATGGAGGATCGATCACGGAAGGAGGCTTTATGTTTCCAATAAGCGATATTTAGGAAACACAAGAAACATTGGCTAATGACATTTCCCCAATGTTTGCCAAACATGCGCGTCGATCAGAGGGCCTGCCGCTCTTCAGCGGTCGTTCCGGAGCGCCCACCATATGATCCGGGCCATGAGCGGCCAGCCCCTGCAGCTGAACTGCCGACGAAATGCCGGCTCGCCAACCTTTATATTCTGAAGACGATGTTCCACCGGGACGGTCTTGCTTTCGCGCGATCCCGAACCGACGGGCGCCGATTCATCCTTCAGGGACAAATCATGCGGCATGGCGTTGCGCCTGGCCAAAGCGGGCATAGGCGTCAAACAATTGTCGGAAATGATCGTCCATCGTCATGACCGATCCCGCGATCCCCGCCGCACGTTCCCGATAGCCGGCAGGATCCGTCGCCAGAAACCGGCAAAGCGTTTGCGCGAGGCTGTCGGATTGCCCAGACCGATAGTGCAGGCCTGTGCCAGGTTCGATCTGATCCGATGCGCCACCCTCATCCGGCACAATCATGGGCAATCCGCTGGCGCGGGCTTCGGCCGCGACCATGCAGAAAGTCTCCGCCTCGCAGCCATGCACCAGCGCATCCGCGCTCGCGAGCAGATCGGCGAGAAATTCCCGATCACGGGTTGGCGCCAGCAGGTGGATATGCGGATTATGCGCTGCGGCCCGCCGCACGCGCGCGCGGTCGCGGCCATCGCCGATTATGACCAGGCCGACGGGCTGTCGATAGCCGACGGCCGTTACCGCCTCGATCACCTGCGGCCAACGCTTTTCAGGCGCATGCCGGCCAACCCCTATCAGCAGCGTGCCATGCGCGGGCAGCCCGCACCGGTCGAGCAATCGCTCGCGCAGCGCCTCACTACGGCGCGCGGGAAAGAATATGCCGGGCTCAACGCCCATGGGCAGGGTCTCCACCCGCGCAAGTCCCCCGGCGCGCAGCCGCCGCGACAGGCTGTCACTTGCGCTGACGACCAGATCGAACATGGCATCCAGACGGCGCAGATGCCGCCAATACCAATCGAAACTGCGATCGATCGCCTCTCGCGTCGCGACCGATCCGAACCAGCGATAGGCATAGGCCGATAGCGGGTCAGCGTGCATGATGAGGGCGCGGGCCGCCTTGCCCGGCCATCGCCCGACCATCGCCGCGCTCGACCAGGGCGAGGACGCCTCGACCAGATCGGGCTGCAACCGGGTCAGCATGGCATGGAGCGAAGCTTCATCATGAAAATAATGGTAGCGCCGATCGAGCGGGAAACGGCGGGCGGGCAGCGTGACGATGCGTCCGCCCTCTCGTTCCGTGACAGTCTTTGTCGGGCCAGGCGCCAAGATGACGATCTCATGACCGGCGGCGGTTCCCACGCTAAGCTTGCGCTCGACATAAGTTTTAACCCCGCCGCCCTGCGGCGCATAGAAGGCGCAGACATCAACGATACGCATCTCTTAGCGCTCCAACGGACCGAAGGAGAACAGGCCCCTTCGGTAATTGAGAATGATGGTTATCCGGGCCGGATCGGCGCCGACGACCGCGCTGGCCGCAGCAGCCGAGGGTTTGGAAAAGCCAAGTTTAGGATTGCCGGCAAAACCGATGCCATCGGCCGACAGCGCGAATTTCCGGTCGCCATTGCGATCGTGCAGCAGACTGAGCGCATAGCGTCCAGGCTCCGGCGCACGGATGCACAGAGAGACGGGGCCTGAAGGCGCCACGGGCACCTCCACTCTGCGAAAAGGCTTGCCCGCCGCGATCAGGATATTGTCATCGGCCAGAAAATCCTTGTCGTTCGCCGGATAGAGCTCCAGTTTCAGCCGCCCCTTCCGGTCCTTGAATCCTTCGACCTCCACGATGAAGGCGGGCCCCCGTTCCCCGGGGCGACATTGTCCCTCCGCCTTTCCGAGGTCCGGCGACGAAGGGAGAATGGACGCGGCGATCATCATGTCCAGCAGCATCAGATCCGGCCTTCCCGGAGCAGCCCGATCGTGCCCAGTATCATGCCGACCAGCAGATGCGCCGCGAGGATCAGTGTCGCCATTAACGCCATGGCCGAGGCGATCTCATTGCCCGCGCCGATCAGGAAGGCGGTCATGCTGGCAAACACGACATCCTTGTTGGGCAGAAACGGCAGTCGCGAGACCAGTTGGCGCAGCGTTGCCAGCAACAACCACCAGCTCAGGTCAACATTCGGCAACAATATGTGCCACATGGCGGCGGCGAGAACGGTCGTCGCCATGATACGGATCAGGTGAATGGCGGCCACCCGCCATAGTTCGGACCGCGGCAGCGTGAACAGGCGCTTGCGCAGCAGCATCACGGCAAGCGATGTCGCCAGCACGAAGAGGATCGAGCCAATGACATCCCAATGGCGAGCGCCCAGGTCGAGCCCATCGAATATCGGGATGGCGCAAGCGACCATCGCCAAGGTGATGATGTTGCCGACCAGCGCGGAAAGGATCGTCACATCCTTGAGAGCGCCAAAAGGCGCGGTGGTGATCTTCGCGTTGCGCCGTGCCCAGGCGTAGAAATAAACTTCGCCCAGATAGCCGAGCAGGATTTCATTGCTGACCAGCTTGCGCAGCAGCGCACCCAGACCTTCCAGCGGAATATTCCACAGCCGGCGGAAAATCACCCATTCGGATAGGGGCCCGGCGCTGTAATAGAGCAGGAAAGCAGCCCAGAAGGCGGTCCCGGTGGGCATCAGCGACCAAAGTTTGCGCACCTCCAGTCCCTGAAACTGGTGGAGAGAAACCACGAGTATGAGAATGGAAACCAAAGGTCCAAACCACCGCGTCCAGTTTCGTCCCGATCGGATCAGCGGTTCGGGATCAATCACACGTTCGACGGGAAGGCTTTCGAGATGACTGGCAGAAATCGGAAGGAAGGCGCCGGATGAAGGTGTGCCGGTCATAATCTGCTCTTCGCTATTGTCTTCGTCGCTGAGACGGCGCCTTTCCGATCGCACCTCAGTCGGTGGCAAGAATATTCTCGCTGACCGCCCCGGCTTCGAGCGTAGCGGCAAAGGCAACAAGATAAGCGACGGATGCCGTCTCGATGGTGAATCGCCGGGCCTGCTTCAGGCTTGCCAATCTGTCCTGCGTCCCCGGTTTCGCCTCGGCAATGGCGCGCGCGAAAGCTGCCTCATCACCGGGAGGCACTATCCGGGCGAGCGTGCCGTCGCCCATCATGGCGCGAATGCTGCGACTGCATTGCGTCGTGATGATCGGCAGGCAGGCCGCCAGCGCTTCCAAAAGCACGGCGGGCACGCCTTCATAGTTTGATGAAAGCAGGAACAAGTCAAAATCGGCGAGGCGGCTTGCCACGCCGGACACATGACCGGCGAAACGAACGCGATCCGACAGGCCCAGTTCGTTCGCCAAAGACGTCAGAGCAGCTCGTTCAGGACCGTCCCCGAAGATAACCAGCCGGTCGGAGGGGACAGACCCCGTGGCGAAGGCCCGGATCATTAGCGCAAAATTCTTCTGCGGCACCAGCCGCCCGGCCGCGACGAAGCGACGTCCCGGCGGTTCGGACGCATGCCGCGGCAAAGAGCTCAGCCGAACAATCTGCGCACAAGACAAAGCGGGGTCAGGAATGATAGTGATACGTCCGGATCGCAGCCGTATGGCAGCCTCTATCTCTTCCGCCATAGGCTGTTCCATGCCGATGAAATGGTCGATGAAGCGGCCCTGGATGCGCAGCCAGACACGATACAGCTTTCGGACGGGCCAGATCATATCGTGCCGGTCGAGGTCATTGCTGACCTTCGCCAGTACAGGGGGGCATTGGACTCCCAAAATCAGTTTCATGGCCACTGCCACAACGGCGTAGCTATTGCCCGCGCAGAACAGCACATCGGGCCCGGTCCGTCGAATGAAGCGCGGGAGCGTGATAATCATCCACAGCGTCTCGCACCAGTCGATGGCGAAGGGCGGCAGGCGCGGCGTGTGATAGACCAGATCGCTGGCCAGTTCCTCCCGCATGGCCCCACTCGCCCTGCCCATGAACAGAGGTGCATCGATGCCTCCGTCCCTCCATTGACGCACCAGCCGCAGCGCGATGCGCTCGACCCCGCCGGGTTCAAAGCTGTGCAGGAAGGTGAGAATGCGCAAATCGGGACTCTTCATCGGGCAGGAGATCGGCGTAACGCGCGGGCTGATGGGTCCGGCGCAGGCGACGCAGCGTGTCATCGATGCTGATCAGCAGGGCGGACACATGGGCGTCACCCGGATGGACAGCAACCCTCACCACAGGCGCGAACCGCAACAGCGGCGGCAGCACCCGCGCCACGAACAGCGAGGATGCAATCCGTCCACTGCTGCGACTGGCCCAGGTGATGACCGGTCCACGCGCCAGCACCCGGCCGGTCTCGGGTTGCCAGACCTTCATATGATCCTCGGCAAGGAGAAATCCTGACCCGGACAGCGCGGTCATCGCCCCGGCCCCGTAAAGCCAGGCCGGCGCGACGAAGCCCGCCACGGGCCGCCCGATGATCTGTTCCACCAGATCGCGCGCCCCCGCCATGCGATCGGCCGCGCTTTGCCTATCGAGGCCCAGAAACTCGCCCTCGCTAGCCGTCATATGTCGTGCCTTGAACCGGGCCAGGGCACCGCGATGATCAGCCATATCCTTGTGATACCAGCCATGGGCAAACATGCTGATGCCCATCTCCGACCAGGTGCGCAGGCGCCGCGCGAACGCGCTTCCCGGCATGATGGGATTTTCACCCCAATGATCGGGCACCACCAGCATCGCCAGACAGTCAGGCGGAACGTGACGGACAAGCCGTTCGAACAACAGGTCGATCTCCGCCTCGAAGCAGGGACCGACATCGTGAATGGAAAGGAGAAGCCTGCGCATGGACCTACAATGTCAGGGGACATCCGCCCGTTGCGCGCATGCCCCGACAAGAAGACGGCATCGCCAGAAGCAACCGCAGCCTGGCACATGAAATTTTTCCTTCGACTGAGGTGACGCCGGAAGGCCGCCGTCATTCCGCCATCGCAGCGGGAGAAGACGGTTGCAGAAGTTCCAAACGGCATTGCTGGTCCTGGCTGTTGCGATGGCCGTGGGTGCGTCGCGGCCCGTGCCATTGCCCCCAACGGCCCCACAAGTGACACCGCCGCCCTTCACCGGCGAACTGTCGGTCATGACCTATAACATCCACGGACTGCCCTGGCCGATCGCGTGGGGGCGGCCAGCGCAACTCGCCCGCATCGCGGCGACATTGCGCGACATGCGTCACGCGGGCCGCAATCCCCATATCGTCGTCCTGCAGGAAGCCTTCACCCAGGACGCGCAATCGATCGGCCGGGCCGCAGGCTATCGCTATATCGCGCAAGGTCCTTCCGCCGACATGGCGGGCGTGGCGGTCCCCGCCAGAACTGGCATCCCCCTTGCTGACGGCCGCTCCTGGCTGAAAGGCGAAGATATGGGAAAATATGTCGGCAGTGGGCTTCAGATCCTGTCGGATTATCCCATTACCGGCGTCCGCCGCATGGCCTATCCCGCCCTGGCCTGCGCGGGCTATGATTGCCTTGCCAACAAGGGCGCGCTGATGGCGAGTATCCAGTTGCCCGATCGTCCCGACCAGATCGACATCGTCACCACGCATCTCAACAGCCGACGCGCCTCGGAGGTGTCCGACGACCGCTCATTTGAAGCCTATCGTCTGCAGATAGCCTGCCTGACCGCCTTTATCCGCCAGGCGCACAATCCCGCGCACGCGTTGATTGTCGCGGGAGATTTCAATGTCGGCAAGGCAGCAGATCGCCGCAATATCCTGATGGGGGCGGCAGAAAAGCGCTGGGTGGCGAACGGCGATATTGTGCGCGACGCCTATGATGCTGCCAGCCGGGGCGGCATCCGCTTGTCACCGGACGCCGCATTTTCGCAGCACCGGGCGAAGGATTGGGAATTTTATGCCGGCGGCAAGGCGACCGACATCAGCCTGATCAAGATCGACGTGCCCTTCGGCCATGCCGCCGACGGCAGTATGCTGTCCGATCATGTCGGTTATGCCGCGCTGTTCAAACTATCTCGCAGACTTGGGTCGCCTACCAATCCCGCGCAATCGAAAGCGTAAGCGTTCGCGGACGAATCGGCGTGAATTGTCGACGGTCCCGAATCGAAAAGGGGTTGCCGAAGGCAAAGCTGTCACCCTTGACATCGAGCAGGTTGTCGAGCGCTGCCCCCACGGTCCAGGGCCCGCGTGACAGTTCCCAATGCATACCCAGGACCGTATATTCGTCCATTTCCCGATCCAGATCGCTGTCGAAACTCAGGCGAGCATCGCCGACATAATTGGCCTGTACCATCACCCGTCCATGCCACGCCTCCCATGCAAGCGTCTTGGCCACCGACAGCCTGGCGCTGAGCCCGGACGCCACCGGCAGGCGCCGGTCATCCAACTTCACGCCATCCTGCTCGTGGGTCAGGCGCGCATTCTGGATAGCTCCGCCGGCCGCGATGCTGAAACCCGCGCCCGCCTGCCATTCCAACGCGGCTTCGACGCCGTAAATTAGGCCGCGTCCGGCATTGCGCGTGGATATCAGGCCATTGGGCAGCAGATAATCCGACTGGATTTCATTCCATTGCGAATAATAGCTACTCGCCGACAGCGACAAGCGTCCGTCCGCCGATGCGTGCCGGACACCCAAATCAACCGTGCCCAGTTCATCCGAGTCAAACCGGCCAGACGAAACGGTGGTGTCCGCAGGTGCCAGTCCCCCCGGCCGCATGGCGCGCGCATAGCGCAGATACAGGATGCCCCGGCCATCGAGAGGCAGGGACAGGGCGGCGCTTGGTGACAAGATGATCTTGCTGCGCTTCAGCGCGCGCTGCCCTAATCTCTCCGAGGCTGCGTCCTCCGAAACAGTGTCCGACAACCGGGCGCCGAAGGTCGCATCGACCTTCGCAAACAGTCGCCAGGTCGCCTCGCCGAAAATGGCATATTCTGTCGTCTTGCGGTCCAGTGCCGCAACGATTTGCGGTGAGCCGGACTGTCCCATGACGGTCGAGACCCCTCCTGTCGTCGCTCGCAGATAGGAGGCGCCCACCAGCCAGTGGTCCACTCCCTCCGAAGACAGCCGGAGTTCCTGGTTGAACAACGAATAGGCGCGACGATCGGCGAACAGGACAGCACCTGTCAGGCCGAAGCTGGCCGCGGCATCGCTGGCGTCGAGCATATAATCGAAGCCGTTGTCCACATAGCTTGTCGCCGATACCAGCCGCAGTCCGCCCAGATCGCCTTCAACCGTCACATGCGCCATCTTGAAGTCATTGTCCGTCGGCTCGGGCAGGCTGTTGGCGCGGCTCAGCATTTTCGCGGCGGGATCGACATATTGGCTGTCGCGCACATTAATGTCCTGAAGCGCGAGGCCGGCGTCGACCGTCCAATCCTCGACTGGACGCCAGCGCAGGCCCAGCCGCACGCCCACCGTCTCGGCCGAATTGCTGTTTCTGCGACCATCGGCATTATCGATCCAGCCCGCATTCTCGAAACGGTAGCCAACGCCGCGCAAGGCGAGCCGCCCTTCAGCCAGGGGCAGATTGACCACTCCTTCAATGCCCGGGCCGATCCCGCCATGCTGAACGCCTTCGGCGGAAAGCCGAACCGAAAGCGACGACTGATCCAGCTCGGGGCGACGGGTGACGATATGATAGATCCCACCCAGAGCGCCCGATCCGTAAAGCGGCCCCTGCGGCCCCTTCAGAATCTCGACCCGATCCACATCGATCAACCGCAGGTCGGGGTCGGGCGCATCAAAGGTGACGCGTGCCTCATCGACCTGAACAGCGACGGTCGACTGGCTCTGCCCGTTGAAGGGGCTGTCGGCGACGCCGCGAATGAACTGGCGGTTACGGCCCGGCCCCAGGTTGGTCATCGCCAGTCCCTCGGCGCTGAGGCTGATGTCGCGGCTGGTCGGCGCTCGTGATCCGCTCGCCAGGCTGTCCAGCGCTATGACCGCAACGGACAGGGGCACCGACGCCAATATCTGCGGACGCTTCTGCGCGGTGACGATGATGTCGTGCAGTGGCATGGCAGGCGGTGGGCCTACCTGTGCGGGAAAGAAAGCCCTTTCCCGAACCGACCGGGCCGCTTGCTCTATGCGATAGATGCCGCCGATTCGGCGCGCCTTCAACCCGCTGCCGTCGAGCAATTGGCGCAAGGCCGCGTCGGGCGGCATCGTGCCCGTGACGCGGCGGGTATTTATCCGGGGCATGTCACCCGGCAACCCCACCGAAATCCCGGTAATCTCGGAAAATCGCACCAGACTGATGCTCAGGGGACCTGCCGGGATGTCGAAAGAATAGGATTGCTCACGCGCCTGGGCTGGCGGCGCGACGCCGCCCGCCTCAGCGACCAGCAGCAGCGCCGAGGCGAGCGCCGTTCCCCTCCACGCGGACCCCAACGCCCATGACCGCGGCAAGGTCCGGCAGCAGCCTCGATCCGTCACCGATGACCAGGGTGCCCGAAAAATGCGTCTTCTCCAGCGATGGATCAATCAGGATCGGCTTGCCCGAATAGCGGGAAATATCCGCCACGACGAGAGAAAGCGGAGCATCGCTATAGGATAGATGGCCCATGCGCCAGCTACCAACTTCCCCCGCCGCCACCGGCGAAAGTGTAAGTCCATCACGCCCCCCGACCAATTGATGACCGGCCGCCACCTCAACATCCTGTTCGGAACGAGGTGACGCCACGGAAATTCTGCCCTCCGACACGCCGACACGGAATGTTCCAGCGGCAAGATTGACGGAAAAACGCGTGCCGATGTCCGATATGCTGTAGTCGCCCGCCGACACGGTAAGGGATCGCGCGGGATCGTGCCTGATATCGAAAAACGCCTCGCCGCGAGTCAGTTCAATGCGGGCGGCGTCCTTGCCGCGTACCACAACGCTGCTCGCCGGCGACAAGGTCACACGAACGCCATTGGCAAGAGCGACTGACCGGCTCCTTCCATTGTCAGCGCTGTACGTCTGCACAGACGAGGGTGTCCAAAGGACCGGCACGGCAACCATCAATGCGATCGCCGCCGCTATGCTGCCACCCGCATAGACAAAGGCGCGTGCAAGGCGCGTGCGTGGACGCTCCATGGGCGTCTGCGCGACGAGCAGATTACCGATCTCGCCGCGGTGATCGTCCACCGCCGCAGCAACGAGCGCCACAGAATCGAACGTCTCACGATGACGCGGGTCTGCCTCCAGCCACGCGATATAGCCGTCCCAGTCCGCATCGTCCTGCTCAAGCGCCGCCTGCCAGGCCAAGGCCTGATCCAGCACGCGCTCGTCAATGTCTGACCGCGCCGTCATGGCGAGCCCTTTCCATCATCCCTGTATGTATGAGACGTTCTCATTCTGTCACACCTCAGTCCATTAGGGCGCGTCTGAGATATTTCATGGCGACGGCCATATGCTTTTCCACGCCGCTCTTGCTGATTCCCAATATGGCGGCAACCTCCGCATGGCTCAGCCCCTGAATTTTGTGCAATTCAAAAGCACGACGCGCGCCTTCGGGCAGATTGGCGATCGCGGAGACAAGGGTCGCGATTTCTTCCCGATCCAGCATCGCTTCCTCGGCGGTCTTGCGCTGATCGGCAAGCTCCATGCCGGAGGCCGCGAAATCCGTCGCCGTATCCGACCAGCGCCGCTCCCGCTCCATCCGCCGCTGGCGCTCACGCAACCGGTCGATCACCAGGTTCTGGGCCATGCGGAACAGATAGGCTCTGCCGTTTTGCACCGGCCCGGCCGGGTTTTGCTTCACCTTGAGCCAGAGTTCCTGCAGCAGATCCTCCGCCTCGGTCCGATCCGCCAACCTTGCCATCAACAGCCGCATCAGATCAGCGCGATGTACGCCATAGGCAATCTCAAGGTCAGCTTGCTCTTCCGGACTCATCGCCCCCTGTTTGGAGGCTATGCCGACGCAGCGAAAGCATAAATTCACAAGCGGACACCATCACCGTCGGATGATCTTTAGGGAGATTCCCAACGGGCCGGCCTTGCGATGGCAATGAAGTTCTTGGGATCGATTTTTTCGCGACGCGCATTTTCCCGACTGAGGTAGCGCGACAGGGGTGACGTCTTGCCCCAATGCGCATAGGATTCCTGTTCAACCACGACCAGATCCATCAGGTCGCCCACAGCCTGCCCATCGCGATCGCCCTTGCCGAGGGCGGGTTCGACGGCGAGATCATCATCGCTACCACCAACGACCGGCTGGCGGGCGAAGTGCGTCGCCTCGCCGGCGCATGGCTGGGTTCGCGCATCCAGCATGTGGAGCTCGCGCTGGCGCCCCGGTCGATGCATGTCGCCCGATTGCTCGGCAGCCTCGTTCCTGCCGCCAAATTGCTCATCTATCGCGACAATCTGGATTTCTTCCGCAGTCTCGACATGCTCGTCGTCGCGGAAAAGACGTCCCTGCTGCTCAAGACCCGCTATGGCCTTTCGAACCTGTGCATGATCCACACGCGGCATGGCGCGGGCGACCGGGCGATCGGCTTCGACAAGGCGAGCGCGGGCTTTGACCATGTGCTGTGTTCGGGTGAGAAGATTCGCCGCCGCCTGATCGTGGATGCGGGCGTCGATCCCGACACGATCAGCATCGTGGGCTATCCCAAGTTCGACATGGTCCGCCAGACCGGCCGCAGCCATCATATCGAGCGCGACCGGCCGGTGGTCCTCTACAACCCGCATCCCTCTCCGCATCTGTCGTCCTGGTACAAGCATGGCCGCAAGGTGCTGGATTTCTTCCGCGATCATGACGAGCGGGAATTGATCTTCGCCCCCCATGTCATGCTGTTCGAGCGGCCGTTCGTCATCACCATCGACAGGCTGACGGTCAGCCGGGCGGGCACTATCGAAAACCGCTATCTGCACGGCGACAATATCCATATCGACCTGGGCAGCCGCGCATCGACCGACATGAGCTACACCATGGCGGCCGATGTTTATCTGGGTGACGCCAGCAGTCAGGTCTATGAATTCCTGCTGCGCCCGCGCCCCTGCATCTTCTTCAACAGCCATGGCATCGACTGGCAGGGTAACCCCAATTTCGCGCACTGGCAGGCAGGCGAGGTCATTGCCGGTCCCGCCGACCTGCCCGCCGCGCTCGTCCGGGCGGACGACCTGCATCGGCAGCATTATCGCGCCGTTCAGGAAAAGATGTTCGCCGAAAGTTTCGATCTCGACGGCCGCCCATCGTCCGAGCGGGCAGCGCAAGTCATTGCCGGGCTGGCGAAGGCCCGCCGCACGGCCATCCGGCGCGTCGAGGTGGCGGCGGCATGACGGCCCGGCTCACCATCATCCTGCCCTTCTTCAACGAGGAAGGGTGGATCGGACGCACTGTCGCCAGCCTTGCCGCGCAGAGCGATCAGAGTTTCCGGCTGCTCCTCGTGGACAACGGGTCCACCGACAAGGGCGCGGAGGAAGCCCTGCTCCACGCCACGCCTTTGGGCGCGCGCGCGACGATGCTGTCCTGTCCGACGCCGGGGAAAATCCATGCGCTGGCCGCCGGATTGGCTGAGGTCGATACGGCTCTGGTCGCGACATGCGATGCGGACACCTATTATCCGCCCGACTATGTGCGGCACATCATGGCGATGTTCGAAACCGGGCCGCAAGCGGCCGCAGTGATGGCGATCGATCTCTATGCTCCGGCGGACGATCCGCTGTCGCGCAGACGCACCGCCCGAATCCTGCGCAAGAGCCGCCGTTTCCGTCATAAATGCCATGCCGGGGGGTATGCGCAGGCGTTCCGCACCGACGCGCTGCGCGCAACCGGCGGCTTCGATGTCGGCCGCTGGCCCTATGTGCTGGAGGACCATGAAATCGCCCACCGGCTCATGCGCCATGGCCCGGCGCTCTATCATGCCGATCATGTCTGCTTCCCGTCGGACCGGCGCGCTTCGCGCAAGGCGGTGAGCTGGACCCGTGCCGAGCGCCTGCTCTACCGCTATCTTCCGCCCGCCGCGATGGACTGGTATTTCTACCGCTTCCTTGGCCGGCGCCTTGCCGCCCGCAACAGCATGGGCATTGCCTTGCGCCAAAAAGACTGGTCTTCAGCACAGGCATGACGGACCGCGCAGGGATTACAGGGCGCATCTTCAAGGGACTGGGACTGGTGCTGGGCGGCAAGGCCGGCGCCGGGCTGATCAGCCTTGTCTATCTCATCATCGCCGCCCGCGCGCTCGGCCCGCGCGACTATGGCATATTGGTGCTGGTCCATGGCTATGTGACCGCCGTCTGCGGCATCGTCGAATTTCCCGCCTGGCAGGCCATCGTCCGCTATGGCGCCGAAGCGGCCGAGGCGGACGCGCCGCACCGGCTCGCCCGGCTGCTGCGCTTCGGCACTATGGTCGAGCTGACCGGCGGCGGCGCCGCGATCCTGTCCGCCATGCTGCTGGCGCCGCTGGTCGGTCCGCATCTGGGCTGGCCGCCCGAAACGGTGGCTTTCGCCATCCCCTACAGCTTCGCGGTGCTGGGGTCGGTCCGTTCGGCGCCCGCAGGCTATCTCCAACTGATCGGGCGGTTCGACCTGATCGGGCTGCACAATATCGTGCAGCCGCTGGTCCGCCTGACCGGCGCGACGTTGGCATTGTTGCTCGGCTGGGGGCTGAAGGGCTTTCTGGCGGCCTGGCTGGTGGCGGCGCTGGCTGAATTCGCGGTGCTTTGGGGCATGGGTCTGTGGTGCGCGCGGCGGCGGCTGGGCACCCTGCTGCTGCACCCGGAACGAGGCAGCGCCAAGGCGGACAATCCCGGCATCTGGCGCTTTCTGGTCGCGAGCAACGCCGATGTCACGCTGAGCGAGCTTGCGGGGCGGATCGCGCCGCTGATCGTGGGCTGGATATTGGGCCCCGCCATGGCCGGGCTGTTCGCCGTCGCCCAGCGCGCCACCGTCATCATCGCCCAGCCCGCGCAGATATTGGGCAACACCGCCTATGCGGAGCTGGCGCGCATGGTCGCGGCCGGACAGGGCGGCGCCCCGCTGCGCCGGACGCTGCGCCGGGTGATCGGCATCGCCCTGCTCGCCGCCGCGCCCGTGGTCGTGGCGGTCGCCCTGTTCCCGACGCCCATCGTCACACTGCTCGCGGGATCGGCCTATAAGGCGGCGGGCGGACTGATGGTCGTGCTGGTCATCGCCCGCATGATCGCGGTGATCGGCCCTCCGTGCAGTTCAGCGCTGTCGGCCATGGGCTTCCCGGCGCTGTCGATGAGCGCCAATCTCTTCGCCAGCCTGATCTTCCTGCCGATATTGCCGTGGCTGCTGCATCAGGCCGGCCTGATGGGCGCGGGGATGCAGGCCGTCGGCCAGGCATTGCTCGCCAGCGGCGTGCTCGCCGCGCTCGTCTGGCGCCGGAGCCTCGCCCATTGAGCGCCCTGCGGATCGCCTATGTCATCA
>DATFDS010000218.1:0-5415 GCA_035251955.1 Sphingobium sp.
CGCGTATTGGGGCTGGTGAAAAAGCTTACTCCGACACCAAGCAGGATAAGCCGCCAGAGAATTTCGAGCTGGCTGGCGACCGCAGGAAGTCGCGCCAGCGCCACCGCCGCGATTGCCGACATCAGGGACCCAAATAGCGCCAGCCGCTCGGGCCGAATGCGATCGGAAAGGATGCCCGCCGCCGGGGCCACGAAGAAGGACGCTACAGGTATCGACGCCATCAGCGTGCCGATTTCAATCGGACTGAAACCGTGGGTTTGCTGAAGCTGGAACGGGAGCACGACGATCACGATCGTAAATCCCGTATAGATCAGGGCCGCTCCAGCGGTGGGCAAAGCGAGGGTGGGGCGAACCAGCAGGTCGACGGGCAACAGCGGTCTGGTTCTCCCGAATTCGCGACGGACGAAGAAAAATCCCAGAAGAAGGCCTGCGACGACGATCGCAGCCGCCATTCTCCAGGAACCGCCCTGATTTGCATATTCGATCCCGGAAATCGTCAGCCCGAACATGGCGGCGCAGAGCAACGCACCCCAGACATCATAGGAACCGCCTTTGGGCGCGGATGGTGGCAGGGCCTTGTCGAGAAGAAGGGAAATGATCCCGAGAGGGGCGCCAATGACGAATATGAACGGCCACGGCGCGACGCCCAGAATGAAGCCGCCGAGCGTAGGCGCGAGCGCTGCGGCGCTGGCCCCCACGATCGTGTTCAAGGCCAACCCACGACCCAGTTGATGCGGCGGGTAAATCGCCTTCACGATGGCCATGGAAACGCTCAGCACCGCCGCGGCTCCCAGCGCCTGCATCGCCCGGATGACCAGCAGCAAGGGAAGGTTGTCGGCAATGAAGCACAATCCGGTCGCCACGGAAAAAACCAACAGTCCAAGCCGGTAGAGCCGATTGTGGCCAATCTTGTCCCCCAGGGCGGACAAGGGCAGCAGACCCATGACGAGAACGAGTTGGTAGATGGTGACGACCATTACGGCAGCGGAATTGTCCACGCGCAGATCGGACGCGATGGTCGGTAGCGCGATATTGGCGACCGAGCCGTCCATGATGCACAGCGCCTGACCGAAGCTGACCGCGCAGATGGCCAGCAGCCGGCGCGGCATCGGGAGGCCGTTTTCTTCAGCGTTCATGCCGAATCCCCGTCATGGGATGGAGCGGGGCAGAAGTTGTTCAAGCAAGTCATTGAGGTTATCCGAATGAAGTCCTGGGAATTCGCGGTTTTCGCGCGCCGCACACCACGTCCCCGCTTCAGTGGCTTCCCGGATTGGGGTCACTGAAACGGTGGCGCGCGCCATCGGCAGCATAGGCCAGCCTGCGCGCAAAGCCCCTGCTGAGGGCCAGCACGACGAGGCCGGCAAGGCTCCAGCCGCTGATCCAGATCGTCGCGCCCAGCGGGGATCCCGTGCCGAAGACCAGCGCCGCTACCGCGAAACCGCCGGAACTTCCGACCAGGACCGAACCCACATTGGCGGCAAGCGTCGAGCCGGTGTAGCGCACGTTCGCCGGGAACAGCGCCGCGATATAGCTCCACGCAGGCACTGCGATAAATTGGCTGAGCGCCAGATTCAGGGTGAGTATCAGGCCCAGTACCAGCAGGTTGTCGGTCGTCCCGATCAGCCACATGATCGGGAAGGCAAGCACGAAAAACGCCGCGAACACCAACGCCAGCATCGAACGATTCCCCAGGCGATCGGTCATCAGACCGGCCACGGGCGGCGCCAGCAAGGTGATGGCGCAGGCAATGGAATTGACCATCGCCACCGCGGCGAACGACAGGCCACGAGTGCCGACCAGATAGGGAATGAAGAAGGTCGCCGCGCTTGCCGGTCCATTGACGGTAATCGCCACTGCGCTTGCCAGAAGCATTTGTCGCCAGTTGGGGATCAACGCTTCGCGCAAGGGCGCCTTCACCGTGTGATGGCTTCGCGCCAGCTCCGCGAATTCGGGGGAGTCCTCCACCCTCCTGCGCAACAGGAAGGCGATCAGAGTCAGAGGCACGACAAGGAGGAAGGCGATCCGCCAGCCATAGCTGTGCATCTCCGTGGGCGACAGAAGAGCGCTGGCGGATGCCGCGATTGCGCTTCCGAAAAGCGCACCCGACGCCATGCCCAACGGCGTCATCGACGCCAGGAACCCGCGCCGCGAGGCCGGAGCCGTTTCTATGACCAGCGTCACCGATCCCATTATTTCCGAACCGGCGGAAAGACCCTGTCCGAAACGAAGGATGACGAGGAGGACCGGCGCGGCCAGACCGATCGCCGCATGGCTCGGCAGCAGACCGATCAGGGCGGTGCACAGGCCCATGAGGCCGATCGTCATCATCAGCGCCGCCCGCCGCCCGCGCAGATCGCCAATGCGCCCGAACAGGATGCCCCCCAGGGGACGGCCGATGAAGCCCACGCCATAGACCGCCAGCCCCGCCAGAAGCGAGGCGTTATGGTTGGTCCCGGGAAAGAAGAGCGGCGAGAAATACACCAGCAGGACGTGGAAGACGGAATAGTCGTAGAATTCGATGAAGCTGCCCGCAAATGCGGCGACCGCGGCCCGCCGCGCCGCCGGCGGAATCGATTCCTTTGCCACCCTGTCCCCGCGTTTCCACATGAGGTTTCCGATGGTGCCAATATCTTCAATCGCTTTCGACACCTCAATCTCCCGGCTTCATTCGAATGTGCAACCATCTGGCGGTTCGATGCTGGTCAGGGACTGAGGATGGAGTTGCCGCTGTCGACCGGAAGCAGGACGCCGGTGATATGGGATGAATCGTCACTGACCAGGAAGAGCGTGGCGCGCGCGATGTCCCAGGCATCGCCCTCGGTGCTCAGGGCGGTGAAACGCGGAACATAGTCACCGGGAACCGCCGATCGCCGTAGCGGCGTATCGAGCGCGCCGACGATGATCGCGTTGCACCGCACGCCCTGCTGGCCATAGCCGGCCGCCGTGCTGATGGTAAGGCCAGTCATCCCCGCCTTGGCCGCCGAATAGGCCGGCATGGTGGCGGCGCCGCGGATGGCGGCCAGCGTCGAGATATTGACGATCGCGCCGCCGCCCTCCTTGATCATCTCCGGAATCGCGGCCTTGCTCAGCAGGAAGGGGATGGTGAGGTTCACGGTGATGCTATCCTGCAGGTCCTGCGCCGTCGTCTCCAGCAGCGTCTTCCAGGGGGAAACAGCGGCGTTGTTGACGAGAATATCGACCCTGCCGAACGCGGCGATCGCCTCCTGGACGATCCGCTGGCAGTCCGCCTCGGCAGCGAGGTTGGCTATAACCGTGACAGCCTCTCCCCCCGCTTCCTCGATCAGCCGTTTCGTGCCGTCGGCCCGATCCTGATGACGGTCGACGACGACGATCTTCGCGCCGTGCTGCGCCAGCAACAGGGCGGTCGCCTTGCCCGTGCCGAACGCGCCCGTGGCGGAGGGCTTGCCTCCCGCTCCGGTAACGATAGCGACTTTTCCTTCAAGTTTTAACGGCTGTGTCATATCTGCCTTTCCGATCGCTTTTACGAATTTTCTATTGGCCGAACCGGTATCTGAGGCGCAGGCCGTACATCCGGGGCGGGCTCATCCCCACTTCGGCGACACCGGAAACGGTGTATGAGTTCTGGTTCGGCAGCTTGATCTTTTCTTTGGTGACGTTGGTGGCGAACAGAGCAAGGTCGATGGGAGATCCGCCCACGCTGTTCCAGTCCAGGTTCAGGTTGACCAGATTGCTCGGCGGGGTGATCCCCATCGGAAAGCCGTTGACATATTGCGGCTCCAGAGCATTGGTTATGTACTTCGAAGTATAGACCCAGGTCGCGCCGATCGACACGTCGCCGACACTGTTGTCGAGTGGCAGGGTATAGGTGCCGGTGACTGACAGCCGATGCTTGGGGCTATCGAGGAAACTGCTTCCAGCCTTCACGCGGGGAGTAACCGATGCCCATGGCGTACCAGCCAGCTTCGGGGCAAGGTCCGCCGCCGTAGCAACCTCGACAATCTTTGTATTGAGATAGGTGTAGCCGGCGGACAGGCGGAGACTGTCGAAGAACAGGGCGGAGGCGTCGACTTCGACGCCGTAGGACCGGGACTTGCCCGCATTGACGATGGACGAGCCCGCATTGATGCCGCGTGCCTGCGCCTCGGGAGTGGCAACAAGCAGAGCGGCAACCTGCTGGTTGGTGAGGTTGTTGTAGAAGCCTGCAATGTTGAAATATCCGCTGACCGCGCCTCGGAAGCTGGCCTTGCCGCCGATTTCATAGGTATCGAGCTTTTCGGGTTCCCAGGTTTCGAGCCCTATGAAGGCAAAGTTTATGCCCCCCTGGCGATAGCCGCGCGAATATTTCGCGTAGAGCAGATAGTCGGGCGACGGCTTGTAATCCATGCCGACCATCCATGTCGGCGCGTCCGATTTATTGGCGATGGTCTTGTCGCACGCGGACGGATCCGTTCGGGCGATGTTGGCGAAACGGGCCGTGTCCGCGCATGTCCGCCTGATCGATACGCCGGTCCTGGGATCGATGAACGAGCCGGCCGCGGTGGACAGGGAAGCACGCGTCGTGCGGTCGGTGGCGACGATCTTGTCGAACGTCCAGCGTAGCCCGCCGGTGAGGGTCAGCTGATCGGTCAGCTGGTAGGACGCCTGGCCATAGATGCCGTGATTGTCGAAATTGAACCGGGTGCGGCTTTCGCCGACGCTGCCGGCCAGGATGGGGTTGGTACAGGACAGGTTGCTGGGACGGTCGCATCGCAGGAAGATGCCCGTTGCACTCTGGTTCCAGCTCAGCGGCCTGCTGAATTCCAGATAGCCGCCGATCGTGTAATTCAGCCGTTCATCGGCGGTCTTGCCCTGGACCTGCAGCTCTTCGATGAAGGTGCTTTCGGCGCCTGCGGGAGCGCCCGGCGAAATCACGTCCAGGACGACGCGGTCATAGGCCGTGCCGGCGGGAATGACGATGTCGGGGAAAGCGGGGCTGATGTTGCGCGCGCGGAAGCCGCCCTGATTGTTGACGTTCGCGACGACGAAGTTGCTGCTGCCCGCGTCGAAATAGTCGAACTCCTTATATTCTCCGTAGCTCAAGATGTTCTTGATCGTCAGAGTATCGCTGACCTGCCATTTCGTGGTGTTGATGGTTTGCCAGGTGTCGATCCTGATGAAGGGATTGTCGATCCGCGTCTCCACATCATAGAGGCTGTCGCCCCGCGCGGTCTGGCGGGCCAGCTGGGCGGCGCAGGAGGTCGCCTGGAGCAAGGCGAGGCCCGTCGCATTCAGGTTGCAGCCGACCATGCGCGAGGCATAGCCGTGGGTATTTGAATGACTATAGTGGAAGATCAGGTAGTTTTCGAGATTGGGCGTCAGGTCGCCGACGATGCTGAGGCGTCCGTACAGATAGTTGACGTCGTTAAAGTCCCTGGCGCCGACGCCCGATCGATT
>DATFDS010000219.1:0-13144 GCA_035251955.1 Sphingobium sp.
CGCAAGCTGACGCTGGAACAGGCGATCGCCTATATCGACGATGACGAGATGGTCGAGGTGACGCCCAAGAACATCCGTCTGCGCAAGCGCTATCTCGACCCGAACGAGCGCAAGCGCATGTCGCGCGCCAAGGCGGCCTGATTCTTAGGGCTGGGTGAAAAAGAGGCCGGTGTCGTGGGACGCCGGCCTTTTTTGATTCGAGGGATGAGCTGTTGTCGGCCAATTTCAGGCCTAAGTTAACCGTTCGGGCTGAGCTTGTCGAAGCCCTCAGCCGAGCGGAGCGAGGCTCCCCTGCTTCGCCTTCGCTCAGCAAAGCCCTTCGACAGGCTCAGGGCGAACGGAGGTTGGTGGCGGAAATCCACCCAAACCAGGCCTCCAAATCCCGCCAATAGCGGCTGGCCTCCGCCTTACGCACTCCCTATAAGCGCTGCACCAGCGTTCTCCCGCGAAGGCATTTCATGCATCTTCTCATCGGTTTAGCCGGCATCCTGCTGATCCTGGCCATCGCCTTCGCATTGTCTTCCGACCGGCGGGCGATCCGGCCGCGCGTCGTGGGGGCGGCCTTTTTGCTCCAGGCGGGGATCGCGATGCTGGCGCTTTATGTGCCGGCCGGCCGCGCGGTGATCGCGGGCATGTCGAAGGGGGTCGCCAACCTGCTCGGCTATGCGCAGGCGGGGACGGACTTCATCTTCGGGCCGCTCGCGAAACCGGAAATCGGCGGTGCGAGTTTTGCCATCGCCGCTTTGCCGGTGATCATCTTCTTCGCCAGTCTCGTCTCGATCCTTTATCATCTGGGGATCATGCAGCAGGTCGTCCGCTGGGTGGGCGGGGCGATCGAGAAGGTGACGGGCGTGTCCAAGGTCGAAAGCCTGTGCGCCGCCGCCAATATCTTCGTCGGGCAGAGCGAGAGCCCGCTCGTCATCCGTCCCTATCTGGCCGCGCTGACGCCGCCGCAACTGTTCGCGGTGATGACCAGCGGCATGGCGGGCGTCGCCGGCACCATATTGGCGGCCTATGCGTCCATGGGCATCCAGATCGACTATCTGCTCGCGGCGAGCTTCATGTCCGCACCGGGCGGGCTCCTCATGGCGAAGATCATGATGCCCGATGAACGGCCCGCGCAGATCGAACTGCCGCTCGGCGACCATCCCGATGTCGCCTTGCCCGAAGCCCGGATCAGCGGCGCCGGCCCTGCTGCGCTGCTGCCCGAAGGCACGCCGGGAGAGCCGTTGCCGCCGGCCAGCCATGACGAGGAAAAGCCCGCCAACCTGATCATGGCCGCCGCACAGGGCGCACAGACGGGCGTCAAGCTGGCGGTCGCGGTCGGCGCGATGGTGCTGGCCTTCGTCGCGCTGGTGGCGCTGGCCAACGGGATATTGGGCGGGATCGGCGGCTGGTTCGGCTGGCCGGACCTCAGCTTCCAGCAATTGCTCGGCTATGTCTTTTCGCCGGTCATGTATCTGCTCAACATCCCCTGGGGCGAGGCGCAGGTGGCCGGCGGCCTGTTCGGCACCAAGGTCGTACTCAACGAGTTCGTGGCCTATATCAACCTGGGTCAGGTGCAGGGCAGCCTGTCGCCCGCTACGGTCGCGATCGTCACCTTCGCGCTGTGCGGATTCGCCAATTTCAGTTCGATCGCGATCCAGATGGCCGTCACCGGCAATCTGGCGCCCAACCAGCGCCCGGTGATCGCGCGGCTTGGCCTCAAGGCGCTGGTCGCAGGCAGCCTCGCCAATCTGATGAGCGCGGCGCTCGCGGGGCTGATGCTCAGCCTGCGCTGATTATTAAGGGCGCGTAACGGAAACTCTACCGCGCGCCTATAAACTAAGTTATAGTTAACCCATGGGGGCGCAACGCATATTCGTGCTGGCAGCGGCGCTGTCGGCGATCATCGGCATGGCACCGGCGGACGCGCAGGCGCCATGGCCGGGCAAGCTGGAAAGCTACAAGGACTGGACCATCGGCTGCGACAATCGCGGCCGGTGCGAAGCCGTGTCGCTGCTGCCCGAGGGCGGTGACTGGCCCGATGTGCCGGTCATGATGGGCATCGCGCGTGATGCCGGTGGCGCGGCCGACCCGGAAATCTGGCTGAGCCGCGAGGGCAAGGGGCGCGAAGACCTGATCTTCCTGGTCGACGGCCGCAAGATTGCCGGCGCGAGCAGCGTGCAGGGCGAAGCCACGCTGCAAGGGCCGCAAGCCTCCGCCCTCGCCCTCGCCATGGCGCGAGGCTCGATATTGGAGGTGAAGGCGGGCGCGAAGCTGATCGGGCGGCCGTCGCTCGCCGGCATCGCTGCCGCGCTGCGTTATATGGATGCGCGGCAGGGGCGGGCGGGCACGCAGGCGGCCCTGGTGGCGACCGGTGCGCTCGCCCGTAGCGCCGTGCGCAGCGCGCCACCGCCGCTGTCGATCCGCCGCGCCGCTGTCCCCGTCGGCCCCGCGCCGGTGACATTGTGGCGGGAGGAGTTGACGGCGCTCGGCACATTCACCGATTGCGCCGACGAAATGCGGGACGCGTCGGCACCGGAACTGCATCGCCTCTCCAGGACGGAGACGCTGGTTCTGGTGCCCTGCGGCGCGGGGGCCTATAATTTCTCCTCGGTCCCGGTGATCGCCACCGGCGTTCCGGGCCGGCGGACCTTCCGCTTCGCGAGTTTCGACTATCAGCCCGGCTGGAGTGAGGACGCCGCGCATCCGATGCTGGTCAATGCCGACTGGTCGGCGGAAAATGCCACGCTGCAAAGCTATGCCAAGGGTCGGGGCCTGGGCGATTGCGGCGGCAGCGAAACCTATGTCTGGGACGGCCAGCGTTTCCGCCTGTCGGAGGCCAGTGCGATGGGCGAGTGCCGCGGCTCCTGGCACTGGATCACGACCTGGTCGGCGAAGGTCGTGGATTAAGGCAGCTCGGCTTATGTTGAGATATGTTCCTGCGAAGGCAGGAACACGCTGCGCTACAACAGGCTAAGCTTCCACAGCATCAGCCAGGATCAGGGAAAACAGGCCCTCCGCATCGGTCCATTCGCGTGACGGCTCCCAGCCGCCGGCGCGCAGCAGCAGCCTTTCGTCGCGAGCGCCATATTTGTGGCTGCTCTCGGTATGGATGGTTTCGCCCGGCGCCATGTGGAAACATTGGCCCGCGACGTGGAAATGCAGCGGGCGCAGCGCCTCCAGATGCATTTCAATGCGCGCCTTGTCGTCGTTCCAGATCGCGCGGTGAACGAAGCTGTCGAGCGGCAGGTCGCCTTCCAGCTCGCGATTGATGCGGGCCAGAAGATTGAGGTTGAAGGCGGCCGTTACGCCCGCCGCGTCGTCATAGGCGGCGATCAGCCGGTCGCGATCCTTGATCCGGTCCATCCCGATCAGCAGCATCGCGCCTTCACCCAGCAGGTGGCGCATGGCGCGCAGCAGGTCGACGGCGGCGTCGGGTTCCATATTGCCGATGGTCGATCCGGGGAAGAAGCCCAGGCGGGGGTGGCCGCTTATCGCCGCCGGGAGCGACAGGCTGGCATTGAAATCGCCGACGACAGGCAGCACGGGAAGGCCGGGGAAGGCCGAGGCGAGCGCCGCGCTGCTGCTGTGCAGAAAGTCGCCGCTGATGTCGATCGGCACATAGGCGGCGGGATCGATCGCGCGCAGCAGGTGGGGGGTCTTGCGCGCGCTTCCTGCGCCAAATTCCACCACGGCCCGGCCGGGCCCGACGGCGCCGGCGAAATCGGCGGCATGGCGTTCCAGCAGCGCGGTTTCCGTGCGGGTCGGATAATATTCCGGCAGGTCGGTGATCGCCTCGAACAGTTCCGAACCTCGCTGGTCGTAGAACCAGACCGGCGGCGTCGCCTTGGGCTCACGCGAAAGCCCGGCCAATATGTCGCGACGGAAGGCCGGATCGACGGTCGTCGCGGTCGAGGGCCGATCTTGCTCCAACAGCATCGTCACAGGTCCTTTGCCAGGCGCAGGCCGGTGAATTGCCAGCGTTGGTGGGGATAGAAGAAATTGCGGTAGCTTGGCCGCACATGGCCGCGCGGGGTGGCGCAGCTGCCGCCTTTCAGCACGAACTGACCGCACATGAACTTGCCATTATATTCGCCCACTGCCCCCTCGGCGGGGTGAAAGCCGGGGTGCGGACGATAAGCGCTGCCGGTCCATTCCCACACGTCACCGAACATCTGCGTCAGCGCCGATCCGGCATCGGCCGCCTGGGGACGAGGGCAGGCGGCGTCGTCAAGCTGGTTGCCGCTGGTGGGTGCGATGTTGAGCGCGCCGCTTTCCCATTCCTCTTCCGTCGGCAGCCGCGTACCGGCCCAGCGGGCATAGGCATCCGCTTCATAGAAGCTGATGTGCGCCACCGGGGCCGCAGGATTGACCGGCTTGCGGCCATCGAGGCCGAAGCGGGTCCAGCCCTGCGGCTCCCGCCTCCAGTAAAGCGGTGCCTCGATTCCTTCCGCCTGCACCCAGGCCCAGCCGTCCGACAACCAATGCGCCGCATCGCGATAGCCGTCCTCCTCGATGAAGGCGATCCACTCCCCATTGGTGATCGGGCGATGGGCAAGTGCGTGGGGGTGGAGCAGTGCCTTGTGCCGCGGCCCTTCGCAGTCGAAGGCGAAGTCGCTTTTCCCATCGTCGCCGATCTCGACCAGGCCCTGCCGTCCCTCGATCCAGTGGAGCGGGCCGGGCACGGCCGCGGGCATGCCGCTCGGCGCGTCGAACAAGGCGGGTTCGAGCGGATTGAGCGACAGCAGGTGCTGCATGTCGGTCAGCAGCAATTCCTGATGCTGCTGTTCATGGTGCAGCCCCAGCGTGATCAGGGCGTGGACCGGCTCATCGAACAATGGAAAGGCGGCGATCAGCGCCGCGTCGACATGGGCGCGATAGGCAAGGACCTCCTCCAGGCTGGGGCGGGTGAGCATGCCCCGCTGCGGCCGGGCATGGCGCGGCCCTTCCGCTTCATAATAGCTGTTGAACAGATGGGCATAGCGCGGGTCGAACGGGCGATAGTTAGGCGCATGATCGCGCAGGATGAAGGTTTCGAAAAACCAGCTGACATGGGCAAGATGCCATTTGGCCGGCGACGCGTCGGGCATGGACTGCGCCGTCGCATCGCCGTCAGAAAGCGGAGCAGCCAGCGCCTCGCTCAGCGCCCTGACGTCGCGATATCGTGCGATTAAATCGTCCTGGTTCGGTGCGGTCCGCATTCTTGCCATGCATGCCCCTTCTGATACGGTTGCGCCGCTCTCGTGAAAACAAGCGCCGAAGGGGGAATTAGGTTCCGGAAAGGTCGGGGAATTGGGGGGCGGGACCTACTACGAGACGCGAGCGTGTTCCTGCGCAGGAGCATGCGGTGCCCGGATCATCGCGATGCGCCTGGCACCCACTTCACGTCGCCCGCGCCATTGTCGTTCAGCCGCCGGGCCAGCACGAACAGCAGGTCGGACAGGCGATTGATATAGGCCAGCGCCTGCGGATTGAGCGCCACGTCAGTCGCGGCAGCGGTGGCGCTGCGCTCGGCGCGACGGGTGATCGCGCGCGCCAGGTGCACGGCCGCGGCGGCGGGCGATCCGCCGGGCAGGATGAAGCTGTCGAGCGGCGCCAGTTGCGCGTTCATCGCGTCGATCTGGTCTTCCAGCCGCTTGACCTGGCTTGGCACGATGCGCAGCGCCCAGGGTTCGTCCTCGCCCTCCGGAATGGGGGTGGCCAGGTCGGCACCCAGGTCGAATAGGTCGTTCTGGATCACCGTCAGCCAGGCCGCCTCCGGCGCATCGCCGATCGCCACGATGGCGAGGCCGATGGCGCTGTTCGCTTCGTCGACATCGCCGACCGCCTGCATGCGCGGGGCGTGTTTGGGCAGACGCGATCCGTCGACAAGACCGGTGGTGCCCGCGTCGCCGGTGCGGGTGTAGATCTTGTTCAGCTTCACCATGGCCGGTTCAGCTATTGCCCTTCATCAGCAGCAGGATGGCGATGATGATGATCGCCACCGCCTGGAACAGGATGCGGTTCATCATCATCTTGTTCTGCTTGAGGCTGGAAGCGCTGGGCGTGCCCTCGGGCGCGTTCAGTTCCTCCTTCGTCGCCTGGAGGAAGGCGATGATGCCCCGGATCAGCGCGAACAGCGTTGCGGCCATGGCAAGGATCAGGGCGATGACAAGGATTGTGTTCATGGCTCAAATCTAGGTGTTCGCCAGCGAAATGCCAATCGGAAAGCGGAGCCGGCGCAGATCTTCGGCGAGGCGTCGCGGGTCCATCCCCCCGGCGCGCAGATCGGCCAGCGCGATCGAGCCGTCACGCTTGGCAAGGCGCCTGCCGTCCGCGCCGACCAGCAGCGGATGATGGATGTAGGCGGGCGAGGGCAGGTCCAGCAGCGCCTGGATCAGCCGGTGGATATCGGTGGCCGCGCGCAGATCGTCGCCCCGCAGCACATGGGTGACGCCCATGGCTGCGTCGTCGAGCGTGCAGGACAGGTGATAGCTGGCCGGCGCGTCCTTGCGCGCCAGCACGACGTCGCCGGCGAAGAGCGGGTTTGCGGTATGAGGTTGGCCCCGCATCCCATGATCGGGCGGAAAGGGGACGCTCTGCCAGGCGATCGTGCCCGCGCGCTCCACCGCTTGCGCCATGTCGAGACGCCACGCATGGGCCCGGCCTTCCGCGATGCGGCGGGATCGTTCGGCGGCTGAAAGATTGCGGCACGTCCCCGGATAGACCGGACCCTCGGGCCCATGCGGCGCGCTGGCGCTGGCGGCCCATTGAGCCTGAACGTCGGCGCGGGTGCAGAAACAGGGGTAGAGCAGGCCCATGGCGCGCAGCCGGCCGAGCGCGGCGTCATAATGATCGAGCCGCGCGGATTGAAAGACGATCTCGCCATCCCATTCTATGCCGAGCCAGCGCAAATCCTGGATAATGCCCGCGACATGGTCCGGGCGGCTGCGGGTGCCGTCGATGTCCTCGATCCGCAGGCGAAACAAGCCGCCATTGGTGCGGGCCAGATCCCTGGCGAGCAGGACCGACCAGCCATGGCCGACATGCAATCTACCCGTGGGGCTCGGCGCGAAGCGAGTCACCATATGCTGTGTCTGCGACGTGTCGGTCATACAGGCCCTTGACGGATCGGGGTGGTTAATGCTGTCATGCTCCCGTCACGTTTCTGGTCAATCAGGACGGCGGCAAGGGCGCTCGAGGGTTCTATGTACCATCCCGACCTGATACGACATCCGGAAAACTGTCCGGCCTTGGTCCTGAACGCGGACTATACGCCGTTAAGCTATTATCCACTGAGCCTCTGGCCCTGGCAAACCGCCATCAAGGCGGTTTTTTTGGATCGGGTGGACATCGTCGCCAGCTATGAGCGGGAGGTGCACAGCCCCAGCCGGCAGATGAAGATCCCCTCGGTGATCGCGCTCAAACAATATGTGCGGCCTTCCGAGCATCCGGCCTTCACCCGCTTCAACCTGTTCCTGCGCGACAAGTTCGCGTGTCAATATTGCGGCTCGCCCCATGACCTGACCTTCGACCATGTCATCCCCCGCCGTGCGGGCGGGCGCACGACCTGGGAGAATGTCGCGACCGCCTGTTCGCCCTGCAATCTCAAGAAGGGCGGCCGCACGCCCAAGGAGGCGCATATGCAGCTGCATGTGACGCCGATCCGCCCCACCAGCTGGCAGCTGCAGGAACATGGCCGCGCCTTCCCGCCCAACTATCTGCACGAAAGCTGGCATGACTGGCTCTATTGGGACGTCGAACTGCTCGCCTGACGCTGGCCCGATTTCGGCACATGCGCCTTGGTACAACGTGCTCCTGCCTTCGCAGGAGCACGTCGCACTTTAGACGCAATTTTCTTCAGGGCAGCGCCGGAATCCAGTCGAGGTCCATATCCTTGTGCCGGTTGGTATAGTGGCCGATCTCTTCCAGCCGCGCCATGTCGAGCAGGGTGATGCGGCCATTGGCCCGGCTGATCAGCCCTTCCTGTTCCATCTGTCGGACCATGCGGTTCACATGGACGGAGGTGAGGCCGATCGCGTCGCCAATCTCCTCCTGCGTCAGCTTGAGGTCGAAACTGTCGACGATACCGTCGTCGGTCACGCGCAGGCGATCGAAGATGTCGAGCAGGAAGGACGCCACCCGCGCCTTGGCCGAGGTGCGGCCCAGCGAAGCCAGCCGATCGGTCAGCGCCACCCTTTCGGCATTCGACAGCAGGAAGAGGAGCGCCGCGACGCGCGGATATTCCTCCAGCAGCCGGCGCAGGGCATGTTTGTCGAACGGGCAGAGTATGGCATCGGACAGCGCGACCAGGGATTCGGGCGCCTTGCTGTAGATGGTGCTGGCCGAACCGATGAAGTCGCCGGGGAAATAGACGCGCAGGATCTGGCGGCTGCCGTCGGGCAGGATGACGAAGCTCATCACGCGTCCTTCACGCAGCACGAACAGCTCCGTAATGGTTTCATTGACGCGCTGGATCATCGCGCCCCGTTTTACCTTGCGCGGATTTTCTTCCAGCCTGGCAAGCGCTTTTCTTTCCGCTTCGGATAATGGCACCTGTTTGGCCAGCCTATCCGCGAAACAACTTGTCGCCACCCAAAGTACCCTTGTGATTTGTCGTTACGATGGCACAACGCCCCTGCCGTCCTTTTGGCTGCATTTGCGCGGCTTGCACTAAACTCGATCAATATCGCGGGCCGGAAAGCGCAAATGTTTCATGCCGCTGGCCCAAGGGCGGACCTGGTCGGCCCGCGACCGCTTCGTCGCGCCTTGCGCGGGCCGCAATTAACGTTAAGAACCCAGGCGATGGACCGCATTGATATTCGCGGCGGCAAAGCGCTGAGCGGCCGCCTCCCCATCTCCGGCGCAAAGAACGCAGCCCTGACCCTGCTGCCCTGCGCGCTGCTGACCGACGAACCGGTGACGCTGCGCAATCTGCCGCGTCTGGCGGATGTCGACAGTTTCGGCCACCTGCTCAACCAGTTGGGCGTGTCGACGATGATCGAAGGCGCGCGGCCCGAGGATTTCGGCCGCGTGATGACGTTGCGCGCAGGTCGCGTCACCTCCACCGAGGCGCCCTATGACATCGTGCGCAAGATGCGCGCGTCGATCCTGGTGCTCGGCCCGCTGCTGGCGCGGGCGGGCGAGGCGCGGGTGTCGCTGCCGGGCGGCTGCGCGATCGGCAACCGGCCGATCGACCTGCACTTGAAGGCCCTGGAAGCCTTTGGCGCGGCGATCGAGATCAATGCCGGCTATGTGCGGGCCAGTGCGCCCGATGGCGGCCTGCCGGGCGGCATCTATACCTTCCCCGTGGTGTCGGTCGGCGCGACCGAAAATGCCGTGATGGCGGCGGTGATGGCCAAGGGCACCTGCATCCTGGAAAATGCCGCGCGCGAGCCGGAAATCGTCGACCTCTGCCGGCTGCTCATCGCCATGGGCGCCGATATCGAAGGTGTCGGCACCGACAAGCTGATCATCCACGGCCGCGAGCGGCTGCACGGCGCGACCTACAGCGTGATGCCCGACCGTATCGAGGCGGGCAGCTATGCCTGCGCGGCGGCGATCACCGGTGGATCGCTGGAGCTGGCGGGCGCCTGTGCCGACGACATGCACGCGATCCTGGCGGCGCTGCGGGAGGCGGGCGTGGAGGTCCAGGAACTGAAGGACGGCATCAAGGTTTCGTCGGACGGCAAGCTCAAGCCGCTGACGCTGTCCACCGCGCCCTTCCCGGCCTTCCCGACCGACATGCAGGCGCAATTCATGGCGATGCTGACCAAGGCGGACGGCGCGTCGGTGCTGACCGAGACGATCTTCGAGAATCGCTACATGCATGTGCCCGAACTGGCGCGCATGGGCGCCGACATCGGCGTCAATGGGCGCACGGCGGTGGTGCGCGGCGTCGACCGGCTGGTCGGCGCGCCGGTGATGGCGACCGACCTTCGCGCGTCGATGAGCCTGATCCTCGCGGGGCTTGCGGCGGAGGGCGAGACCCAGGTCAACCGCGTCTATCATCTCGACCGCGGCTATGAACGGCTGGAGGAGAAGCTTTCGGCCGTGGGCGCGGACATCGAACGTGTCAGCGATGGCTGAAGGCCGCGGCCTGGCAACCGATCGCGCTGCGCTGCTGGCGCGCTATGATCTGGACGCCGGCGGCTTCAACGCGCTCGACCAGATTACCGACTTCGCCGCCGCCCTGTGCGACGTGCCGATCGCCCTGATCAGCATCGTCGAGGAGGATCGACAGCGCTTCCTGGCGCGGACCGGCATCGATACGCCGGAAACGCCGCGCGACCTGTCCTTTTGCGCTCATGCGATGGAAGGAAGCGCGATCTTCCTGATTCCCGATGCGCAGCTGGATGGGTGCTTTGCCGACAATGCGCTCGTCACCGGCCCGCCGCATATCCGCTTCTATGCGGGCGCGCCGCTGGTGAGCGGCGACGGCCTTCCGCTCGGCGCGCTGTGCGTGATCGACAGCCGGCCCCGCGAAGGGTTGACGCCGCTCCAGCGCCAGGGCCTGGAAGTGCTGGCTCGGCAGGTGGTGGTGCAGTTGGAGGGGCGCCGGCGCGACCGCGACCTCATCACCCAGCAGAACAGGGATGCGGAGGCGGTGGCGGAAAGCGACCGGCTGTTCCGCACTTTGGCCGACACCATGCCGCAGATGGTCTGGTCGACGCTGCCTGATGGCTATCATGATTATTATAATGCGCGCTGGTATGAATATACCGGCGTGCCGGAAGGGTCGACGGACGGGAAGGGTTGGAACGGCATGTTCCATCCCGACGACCGCGAGCGGGCCTGGGCGCGCTGGCGCCATTCGCTGGAGACAGGCGAGCCTTACGAGATCGAATATCGGCTGCGCCATCGCAGCGGCGACTATCGCTGGACCTTGGGCCGCGCGCTGCCGATCCGCGACGATGCGGGGGAGATCACGCGCTGGATCGGCACTTGCACCGAGATTCACGAGCAGAAGCTGATGATGGAGGAACGCGAGATCATCGCGCATGAACTGTCCCATCGCATCAAGAACATCTTTTCCGTCATCTCCGGCCTCATCGGGCTTTCGGCGCGCGAAAATCCGCAGATTCGCAGCGTGGCCGACGATCTGCGCGACCGCATCATGGCGCTCGGCCGGGCGCATGATTTTGTCCGTCCGCACAAGCTGGAGGCGCGTGGCGAGCGCGAGGAAGGGCGGCTGCACGGCATATTGGAACAGATTTTCGCACCCTATGGCGAGGATGGCGGCTCACGCATCGTCTTTGCGGGCGACGATCCGGCGATCGACGACCGTTCCGCAACGCCGCTCGCGCTGCTGTTCCACGAACTGGCCACCAACGCCGCAAAATATGGCGCGCTCTCCACGCCGCACGGTCGCGTCCATATCGGGGTGCGGCGCGAAGGGGAGGATTACCGCATCGACTGGCGGGAGGAAGGCGGCCCGTCCATCCGCCCCGCAACCGTCGAGGGGTTCGGGAGTCGGCTGATGAAGCTCAGCGTCGAACGGCAACTGGGCGGGCGGATGGCGCGCGAATGGCGGCCGGAAGGGCTGTCGATCAGCCTCTGGATTCCATACCGCTCCATGAGCCGAGGAGCGAAGGAAAGGGCGTGAAGCCCGAAATATCGACCGCTTCCAGTGCGGCATGTTCGGTCGCGGCAAGCTGCAGCGTCGCGGCGATGCTGTGTGCGCGGAACGGCTTGGTGATGACGCCCAGCGCCGCTTCGGCGGCAGCGCCGATCTGCGCGGGATTGGCCGTCACATAGATCACCCGGATGCCATATTGGCCCGCCAACTCCATGCCGATGCCGGGACCGGTCGGCCCGTCGCGCAGGTTCAGGTCGACCAGCGCGATGTCGCAATCTTCGGCGGCAGCCAGCGCGGCGTCTCGGTCGGCCGCAATGGCGCCTACCGTGAATCCGGCATCCTCGACTATCTGCTCGATTTCCAGTGCGACGAAAATCTCGTCTTCGACAATCAGAACCTTCTTGCTCATACCTCTGCCCGCGCAACCGGAGGGACTAAATGCGTTGAAGGCCGAGCAGTTCCCGAATGGGTGAAAAAAATTCAGGGCCGCGGCGGTTCGCTCAGCCGGGCTGGTTCGTCCACAGCGTTTCGAACTGCGTGCCCCGCATCAGCAGGACGCTGGCCGGATAGCCGCCCTCACTGGCCTTTCGGGCGGTCCCGGTGGCGCTTTCGACCGCCGCTTCCTGCGTCGGGAAAGGGCCATAATAGCGGTTGTCGAGGTTGATTTTCCACACGCCCTCATGTTCGAGGACGATGTAGCGGGCATGGGGCAGGGGCATGGCTTACAGAACCTCTGTATTATAATGGTGCCAGTGCTATAAGAGTATTGCGTTAAGGTTTTAACGATAGCACTCGCTGAAAAGAAAGGACTTTTCAGTGGATGCGCTCCTCTACATCCGGTGGTCAAGCCAAGAGCAGAACAAAGGTGACAGCCACAGACGCCAACTGCTTCTTGGTGAGGACGCTGCGAAGCATCGTGGTTGGACTATACGCGAAACCTTAATCGAGGATGGTCGATCCGCTTACCATGGGCGCAACCGTGATGCCGGTGGTAAGCTGGCTGAAATCGAAGAGCGTTCACGCCTTGGCCAACTGGATGGATGGGTCTTGCTGGTCGAGCAATTGGACCGACTCAGCCGTCAGCAACCTATTCAGACCCTCAATCTCATAACCAGCCTCACCGGGGCGGGCGTCACGATCTTTGAAACCTCGACGGGGCGCAAGTGGGATAATGAAAGCGTCCGGTCGAGCTGGACCGATTTGCTGGAAGCTTTCATTCGCGCCGGCTTGGCATTTGATGAGAGCGACAAGAAAAGCAAGCGGATCAAAAGTGCGTGGGTGGCGACGCGCGAACGCGGGGCGACCAAGAATGGCCAAGCAGACCCGCGTATCATGCCCGGTTGGATGGAAGTGGTCGATGGCCGCTACCGGATAATTGAAGCACGGGCTGAATGGATCAGGTCGATATTCCGTTGGTGCATCGAAGGCGTTTCGCTGATGGGCATAGCGCGTCGGTTGAATGCCGATTCGAGATCGCGCTGGACGGCAGGAAGTTGGGCAGCGCCGAACATCAGCCAGCTCATTCGTGCCCGGAATGTGTTGGGCGAGTATCTGCCGCAAACCAAGGATCAGAATGGCAAGCGCGTTCCAGCAGGAGATTGG
>DATFDS010000220.1:0-2195 GCA_035251955.1 Sphingobium sp.
TTGCGATCGACGCCGTTGAGCTTCTGGAACAGATTCTTCAGGTGCCATTTGACGGTCTGTTCGGACAATCCCAGCGCCATCGCGATTTCCTTGTTGCTGAGGCTGCGGTCGAGCAAACCCAGAATCTCGCGTTCCTTGATCGTCAGAATAGCACCGCTGCTCGCGGGGGTGGCGGCGGCCGGGGCCGGCGTTGCCGCCGTCGGCTTGGGCCAGCCCGCGCCGCCATATTGCGCGCTCAGCCGGTACTGGCCATTGATCTGTGCAAGGCTCAGCGCCTCTTCACGAATGGCGGCCGCCGCAGGATCGCCGACCCGTTCGAGCACCAGGCCCTGGAGAAGGCGCAATTCGACGGTTTCGAGGCCCCGGTTCAGCGATAGCGCGATTTCGATCGCCCGGTCGATTCCCGGCAGAACCTCGTGCAAATGGTCATCGCCGGTCTGCGCAAGGGCGGCGTGAACCTTGGCCAGCGCCACTTTCAGTTCAAGCCCCGGCAGGAAGGCGGTCGGATATTGCGTCAGCTGCCGCGTGAAGGCCGTTTCGATTTGGCGTGCAAGGACGCCGGCGGTTTCGGCCCGGCCGGCGCGGGCATGTTGGCGGACCATCTCGCACTGCGCCGAGAAGTGCAGGCGCGGCATGTTGCGGGTTATGCCTAGCGCACGCAATTCTTCCAGCAGAGTGAGTGCCTTGTCGTGACGGCCCTGATGTTCCGAGACCCGCGCCAGCGTCAGATAAGCGCCAAGCAGCGCGTCGGGCAGTCCCTGCCGTTCGAGCACGTCGAGGCGCATGGCGAGCAACGCGGCAGGTTCGTCGTTGTTGCCGCTTTCCCAGCAGGCGCGGGCAAGAAGCGCCGCCAGCATGCAGGAGACGAGGTTGCGGCGCCCCATCCGGTCCTCCGCCCGCGCCAGCGCCGGTCGCAGGCCCTGTTCGGCCAGGCCGCAGCGTCCTTCCCAGAGTTGGCTGAGGCCCACGCCATATGCGACAAAGCCGCGCGTCATTGGCGTGTACATTGACGAAGTCGCGGCGACTTCGCACCGCTGCCAGCTCAGCCGCGCCTGGTCGGGCTGGCCAGCCTGAAGCAGAGTGAGGCCGCGGATGACCCAGTAGATGGGAACGTCCTGCGCACGGGCGGCTTCCGGCGGTCCGTCCCAGCCTTCCATCGCGCTGCTCAGTTCGTCACCCGAATCGGAAAAGCCCGCGATCGTCGCGCGCATCAGCGAGGCTTCGAACCTGTCGTCGACGTCGAGGTCTGGTTGCGCTTCGATCCGGTCGATCAGTGGGAGTGCCTCGGAGTGGCGTTCACTCATGGCCAGCGCCCAGGCGGCGGGTGACCAGAAGCTGGGATGGCGTTCAAAATCCTCGTCGGGCAAGCGGCGGTGCCACTCAAGCACCGCGCCGATCCGCCCATCGGTGAGCATCTGGCGCACCACCGCATCGGCCAGGTCGTAGGCGCGCTCTGCCTGTCCTGCGGCGAGTGCCTGCTCGGCGGCAGCCTCGATATAGCCAGACTTGGCCAGCCATTCACTCGCCCTTGCGGCAATCGCCGTTCGGCCGTTGGCAGGCAATGTCTGGAAACGCTCGAACAGCACGTCGCGAGCCATCGGGTGCAGCTGCATCCATTCGCCATCTTCGGCCTGCGAAAGGAGCGGTGTCTCCTCGCAGAGGCGCTTGAGTTCTTCGCGCGTGCCGCTGTCGCCGGTCATTGCCATGCACAGATCGGGATGGATCATGTCCAGCGCGGAGATGCGGATCAGCAGTTGCCGCGTGCATTCCGGCTGGCGGTCGATCACCTGATCGACGAAAAAGCGGCGAATGTCAGCTGTCGCCGTTCCCAGGACGTCGGACAGATCGTCGTTACGCTGGGTTGCCGCAATCGCCAGCTGAACGCCGAGCGGCCATCCCTCGACCATCTCATGGAGGCGCACGGCCAGTTCGACCTGATGATCCTTGCCGAGAGTTTCGGCCAGCACCGCGATGGTTTCCTCCCGTCTGAAACGAAGGTGATCGGACGACAGGCGCGCATAGGGAGTATCCACCAGTTCCCCGTTATTGCCGATCGGCCGGCTTGGCCTTGCGCCAATGGCTATTCGCAGGTTCGCGGGCGCATTGCCGGTGAGATAGGACAGACATTCGGTCCGCGTAATCTGGGGAGCCTTGTCCGCCTCGTCGATGATCAGCAGCGTTTCCTGCGAAAGGCG
>DATFDS010000221.1:0-10135 GCA_035251955.1 Sphingobium sp.
CCGAGCGGTGAGGATTGCTCGACGGACTGGATGGCACCGGCGGCGCGCGGCAGGTAGAGCTTGACCGTCGTGCCCTGCCCCGGTTCCGACAATACCTCGACATGGCCGCCCGATTGTTTGACGAAGCCATAGACCTGGCTGAGGCCAAGGCCGGTGCCGCGGCCGATCTCCTTGGTGGTGAAGAAGGGCTCGAAGATACGCGCGAGCACCTGGGCCGGCATGCCGATACCCGTATCGCTGACCGCGACCATGACATAGTCGCCCGGCACGACATAGGCGTGGGTCGCGACATAGGCGTCGTCGAGATGGGCGTTCCCGGTCTCGATCGTCAGCGTGCCGCCTTCCGCCATGGCATCGCGGGCGTTGACGGCGAGGTTGAGCAGCGCGCTTTCGATCTGGTTGGGGTCAGCCTCTACCGGCCAGAGATCGGGGCAACCGCTGATGTCGAGCCGGACGAGTTCGCCGAGCGCCCGCTTCAACAGATCCGACAGGCCTTCGACCACTCGGTCGAGATGCAGCGGCTTGGGCGAGAGCGGCTGCCGGCGGGAAAAGGCCAGCAGGCGCTGGGTCAACGCGGCGGCGCGCTCCGCCCCCTGCATGGCGTTGGCGATGGCGCGCTGCGCCTTGGCAAGGTCGCCGCCGGTCTTCAGGCTGCGGTCGGCCAGTTCGATATTGCCGTTGATCACGGTCAGCAGGTTGTTGAAGTCGTGCGCAATGCCGCCGGTCAACTGGCCCACCGCCTCCATCTTCTGCGCCTGGCGCAACTGGTCCTCGACCGCGCGCTTCTCGGTAAGGTCTCGCGTCACCTTCGCAAAGGCGATCAGCCGGCCGCTGTCGTCATGGATCGCGTCGACCACGATGTTGGCCCAATATTGCGTGCCGTCCTTGCGCACGCGCCAGCCTTCCGCCTCGAAACGGCCGGCGGCGGCAGCGACCTGCAGCGTGCGCGCGGGCATGCCGGCCTGTTGGTCGGCATCGGTGTAAAAGCAGGAGAAATGGCGCCCGATAATCTCGCGCGCGGCATAGCCCTCGATCCGTTCCGCGCCCAGATTCCAGTTGGTGACGATGCCCTGCACGTCGAGCATGCACATCGCATAGTCGGTGACGCCCTGGACCAGCAGGCCGAAGCGGCGCTCGCTCTGTTCCAGTTCGCGGAAGGCGCCGCGAATCTGCTCGGTGCGCTGCTCGATCCGCTGCTCGAGCGTGGCGTTGAGCTGCCGCAGTTCGCCTTCCGCAATAGTGCGCGCGGCGATTTCGCGCTGCGCCTTGTGATGAAGGCGCGCATTGTCGATCGCGATGGCGGCATGGCCGGCGACGCCGAGCATGATCTTTTCATGTTCGGCGGTGAAGCGGGCGGGCTGGCGATGGCCGAAGAGGAGGCCGCCATGAACCACGCCGCTTTGGGAGACGACGGGCACGGCGAGGTAGCTCGCGACCGGCGGATGCCCCGGCGGCGTGCCGTGGTACGGCATATTGTGACCGTACCGGCTGTCACGCCGGATATCGTTCGAACGCACCACGCCCTGCCCGGCGAAGGTGAAGGCGAAGACGGCGGTGTTACGCGGCATGGGCAGGTCGGCAAAGGCCTCGCGCAGAACCCCCGACAGGCTGTAGAGCATGTAGCTTTCGCCCCGGTCGTCGACCAGATTGTAGAAAAAGGCGCCAAATTCAGCGCCGGTCAGTTCGACGGCGCCGTCGAGGATCGTCTGGACGATCTTTTCCAGGTCCTGCTCGGCGGCGACGGCGGCCCCCATGTCGTTGACGATTTCGAACGAGGTCTGCAGCGAAACATTGCGCACCGCCGCACCGACCAGCCGGGCGAGCTGGCTTAGAAGAACCACGGCCAGCGGACCGGGCTCCTCGCCCTCGGCCCAATAGGCGCCGATCGCCATCGGCCGGTTGCCCGTGTCGACCGGCATCATGATCAGGCTGCGGACGAAAGTTTCGCGATACAGTTCGTGGGGGATGCGATCGTCGGCGAAAATGTCGGGGATGATAGCGGGCTGGCCATGGCTCATCACCCAGCCGGAAATGCAGCTCGCCTGCGGAAATTTCTGCCCGGCCCAGAGCGGTGCGATCGCGTCCTCGGCGACATAATGGCACAGATCCCCTTCGCCCAGGACGATGGTGATGCCTTGCGCGCCGACCACATTGCGCGCGGTGGTGCGCACCACATCGACCACATCATCGAGCGAGCGGGCATAAGCGAGTTGCTCTGCGGCCGTGAACAGGGGCGTCCACGTCCTGGGGGTTTCGTGGGTCGGAATCACCTTGAGCAATGGGCTCGACCTCGCGGACCAATGGCATCGCACCATAACGCGTTGTTTTTGCGTCGCCAACCGCCCTTTGGAAGGAAAGACGGTTAACCCTGCTTAACCCCTTGGCACGGCCTGGGACTGATGCAGGGCAAGGGCTGGACGCGCGCGCCACAACCGCGAACAGGCTATCATATCGCCGGCGGAGGCGAGTCGGCAGGAGGCCGCATGGCGGACATGGAACGCCTGCGCCAGGCGATGGTGGAGCATCAGATCGCGCGCCGCGGCATTTGCGACGCGCGCCTGCTGAAGGCGATGCGCGACGTGCCGCGCGAGGCATTCGTGCCCGAAGCGCTGCAAGACCATGCCTATGACGATATGCCCCTGCCGGTCGAGGCCGGGCAGACCATATCCCAGCCCTATATTGTCGCCGTCATGATCGCGGCGGCCAGGATCGGACCGCAGGACCGGGTGCTGGAGGTGGGGGCCGGGTCGGGCTATGCCGCCGCGATCATGGGCCGGCTGGCGGCCGAGGTGTTCGCGATCGAGCGGCATGAGGAACTGGCGGACCTGGCGGCCGCGCGGATGGCGCGGATGGGCTATGCCAATGTCACGATCCGAACGGGCGATGGGACGGAGGGCTGGCCGGAGAAGGCGCCGTTCGACGCGATCCTGGTGGCCGCGGCTGGCCCTGCCCTGCCCTTGCCCTTGCGGGACCAGCTGGCGATCGGCGGACGGTTGGTAATGCCGATCGGCGGGACGAGCGAGCAGCGGCTGGTGCGGTTTACGCGGAGGAACGAGGCGGAATTCGATCGGGAGGAGATGGAAGCGGTGCGCTTCGTGCCGCTGATCGGCGCGCATGGATGGCGGGATGGGGGGTGATGGCGGGTAGTGGCCAGGAGCGGGCTGTTCCCCCTCCCGCAAGCGGGAGGGGGTTAGGGGGTGGGCTTAACGCAACGTTGCGCTGGCCCACCCCCCGGCCCCCTCCCGCCAGCGGGAGGGGGAGTGTCTGCCATCCACCCAAATCAGCAGCACCCCTTCACTCCGCTGCGGCACCCACGGCCGGCTTCTCCTTCGCTGCCGCATCGAACTCCGCCTTCAGCTTCACGGCAGCCTCCCGCATGTCCGAACCGTGCGGCGAATGGGCCAGCGGGTTGAGCAGTCGCGACGCCTGCTTGTAATCGCCCTTCGCCGCCAGCGCCTGCGCGAAGGCGAAGCGATAATCCGGATGCTGGGGCAGCAGCCCGAAGGCCTTGGCCAGCCCGTCATAGCCGACCTGCGGCATCGGCCCGCCCTTCACCCGGTGATAGCGATAGAAGAGCTGGAGCGGCACCGGATCCTCCAGATCGGTCCGGTTCGCCTTCACGATCGCGGTCAAGGCGGCTTTCCAATCCTCCGCCTTGTCGCTGTCCTGCGCCCGGTCCAGCCACACGCGGGCGCGGACGCTGTGGGCGCGTGACAGATTGGAGTCGATGGCTAACGCCCGGTCGGCATCGGCCATCGCCTCGTCCTTTTGTTCCGCCTGCCATTCCGCCTCCGCCAGCACGGTCAGCGCATGGGCGCTGTCGGGAAATTTCGCCGCGGTCTGGCGAAGGGAGCGGATGATGCCGGGCAGTTCCTCCGTCCTGGCGCCGCGCATCAGGCGCAGTTCGTCCTCGATCAGCGCGCCCTGCGCCGCAGCGAGGGGAGCGACGCTGATGTCTCCGATCGCCATCTCCTTGTCATTGAGCCGCGACGAGGACAGGCCCTTCTTCATATAGGCGCGCAGGTCCTTTTCCAGCCCGGCGACGCCGCCGGTGAAATAGCTGTCCAGCCGCATGTCGGGCACGCCGTTGGCGACATCCTTGAGATAGCGGGAAATCTCCTGCCGGTGCGCGGGCTGATATTGGAAATAATGGGTCAGCAGCCAGGCGGTGCCATAATAGCGGTCGCCATCGGCCGCCCCCAGCCCATCGGCATTGCGCTCCAGCAGCTGTTTCAACGGATAGGGCGAACCCAGCACCAGCCCCGGTGCACGGAACATCGGGACATTGCCGAAGACGATGCCGCCATCCTTGGGGAATTTCACGACGGAAAAGAATTCGGCGAAACCCTCCACATACCAGGCGGGGTAGGCCGCCGGGAAATGGTGCAGCATGAAATGATGGGTATATTCGTGGAACAGGATTTCTTCGGCGCCCAGGTCGTAATCGTTCATCTTGCCGCCGCGCGGCAGCACCGCGAAGGCGAAGCGATCCGACGTATCGTAAAAGCCGCGCGCATTGCCGTTGCGCGCCAGCTCGCTCACCTTGCCGTCATTGGCCAGCAGGAAGACCCGGACCGGACTGCCCGCCTCCGAATCCTCGATCCCGGTCACGCGGCGAAGCAGGAAATCGAACTTTTCCAGCTTCTGCGCAAATTCCTTCAGCTTCGTCTCGCTGCCGTCGCTGGCGATGGTGAAGTGACGGCTCTTCGCCTCCATCCAGGCCGCATCCGCCGCGCCCGGCATCGTTGCCAGCGCCAGCAGCCCCGTGAGCATCGACAGGCCGCGCCATCCCCGCTTCATATGACCCCCCTTCACCATGATAGCCCCGATGCGCCATGACGCAGGACCCGTTGAAAGAAAAGGCGAAAATAATCCGTTCAGCCGGTTCGCTCGCGGTCCAGCAGCGCCTTCTTGCGTTCGACACCATAGGCATAGCCGCCCAGGCTGCCATCGCCGCGCAGGACCCGGTGGCAAGGGACCAGCACCGCCAGCACATTGTCGCCGCAAGCCGTTCCCGCCGCGCGAACCGCCCCCGGCCTGCCGATCGCGGCGGCGATGTCACTATAGGTCCGCGTTTGCCCCGGCGGGATCGCGCGCAAGGCTGCCCACACGGCCTGCTGGAACGTCGTGCCGCGCACGTCGGTTGGCAGGTCGAGCGGATGCGCCGGATCGTCGACCAGACGCGCCACCTGATCCCCCAGCAACACAAGCGCAGGATCGGCGGGCAGCAGCTGCGCCTTGGGGAAGCGCCGCCGCAGATCCGCCTCATCCTCGTCGAAGCTGATGCGGCACAGCCCACGCTCGGTTGCCGCCACCAGCGCGGGACCCAGGCTGGTCGGCACGACCCTATGCCGGATCGCCACGCCCCGCCCGCCATCCCGCCACGCGCTCGGGCTCATGCCCAGATGCTGCTCTGCATCGGCATAGGCGCGGCTCGGCGCATTATAGCCGGCCTCGTAGATAGCCTGGGTGACGCTGCTGCACGGATCGGCCAGCGCGGCCTTCAGCCGTTCCGTCCGCAGCGATCGCGCATAGGCCGCCGGGGTCAGCCCGGTTTCCCGCTTGAACAGGCGATGGAAATGATGCGGCGCATAGCCGGCATGGGCGGCGATCCGCTCCAGCGACGGGGGGGCGTCCTGCGCGGCGATGAAAGCCTTCGCCGCCTCCACCGCTGCCCGATCCCGCCCCACCTCGTCGGGACGGCAGCGCAGGCAGGCCCGGAACCCCGCACTCCGCGCCGCTGCCGGATCGGGCAGGAAGACCATATTCTCGCGCCGGGGATGGCGCGCGCCGCAGCTTGGCTTGCAATAGATGCCGGTAGTCGTCACCGCGCCGACGAAGCGGCCGTCCCACGCCCGATCGCGGCGCAGGAAGGCGTCCCAGCACTGCTGCGCGTCGGGCATGGTCAAGGTCGAGGCGTCAAGGCGAGTCATCCGGTTCATCCATATGGGATAGACGGCCGCGATCCGCCATGCTTCCCGCCTCTTGCGGTCAAAAGCCTTCCTGCACCGCTTTTCGCATTGCCTCCGCCGGGGCTTAGCATATGAATGCGCGCCACCATGGTCGCTCTCCTTCGTCGCCTCTGCCTGCTGCTCGCGCTTGCAGCCCCTGCCGTTGCCCATGCGGAACAACAGGATATCGCCGCGGCCGCGCGCGGCGTCGTCCGCGTCGTCCTCGTCGCCACCGATGGGTCGGAAGCCTATTTCGTCGGCCATGGCAGCGGCTTTGCGGTCGCGCCGGACAAGGTGATCACCAACGCCCATGTCGTCGAACTGACGCGCGAGGAAAAGAATCTCGTCATCGGCGTCATCCCTTCGGAAGGGCGCAAAAGCTATGGCGGGCGCGTCATCGCCTTTTCGCCGGGCAATGACCTGGCGTTGATCCAGCTGGAGGAAGGGCATCTGCCCGTCAGCACCTTCTACGGCGGCGCGGTCAGCGACGGGCAGCATGTGACCGCGATCGGCTATCCCGGCACGGTCGATCGCGCGCAGGGCCTGGGGCTTCGCGAAATGGTCGAGCCGCTCGGCACGGTGAAGACCAGCGGCAATGTCTCGTCCGGCCGATCAAGCCACAGCTTCGACACGATCCTGCACACCGCGCCGCTGGCCGCCGGCAATAGCGGCGGCCCGCTGGTCGACGATTGCGGGCGGGTGCTGGGCGTCAACAGCTTCGGGTCGGTGTCGGACGGCAATGACGCCGAATTCGGATTCGCCGTGTCCTGGCGCGAAGTCGCGTCCTTCCTGCGGCAGGCCGGCGTCTCTTCGCTGCACACGGTCGTGCCCTGCAGGTCCCTGGCCGAAGCGGACGCCGCCGAAGCCGCGCTGACCCAGCGCGAGGCGCAGCAGAGCGAACAGTCCGAGCGCGCCAAGGCCGATGCGCGCGAAGCCGCGATCGAAAAGGCCCGCGACACGGCCGAGCGGGACGTGATCTCCGCGCGCGAAAACGCGATGGCGGGTGCTGCGGTGTTGCTGGCGCTGGCGGTGCTGGGCCTCGGCGCGGGCGGCCTGTTCTACAGCCAGGGCCGCGAAAAACGCGCGACCTGGTGGCTGGCCGGCGGCGGCGTGATGCTGCTGGGGGCGCTGGCGCTGTTCTTCCTGAAGCCGAGCTTCTCCAGCATCGACGAACGCATCAAGCTGCCCGAGGACGGCCGGGTAACGGGCAACAATGCCTATGCCTGGGCCGGCGACAATATCTGCCGCGTGGACCTTACGCGCAGCCGGCTCACCGTGTCGGAAGCAAACGACATTCCCTTCCACTGGACCGAAAGCGGCTGCGTCAACGGCAGCACCCAATATGTCAGCATCGGCACGCAATGGGAGCGGGCGAGCGTGCCGGAAGCGGGCAATTACATCGCGGTCAGCCGTTTCGATCCGGCAACGGGCATTTTGCGCATCCAGCGCTGGCTTCCCGACAGCGATACGATGGACAAGGCGCATGCACAGGTGAAGGACGCGCCAGGCCGCACCTGCGGCTCAGATTCCGTACTGCTTTCGAAAATCGCCGCGCTTCGCTCGACCGTTGCCGCCCTGTTGCCGCCCCAGCCGAACGAGCAGCTGGTCTATCATTGCCAGAAAGGCCGGCTGAGCCCGCCCGACACCGCGAATTGACCGATTAAAAACTCAGGCAAATCGCTTCATTCCCATCCGGTCGATGGAATCTCGTTCCATGACTTGCATAGTCATATTCGCGCTGCTAACCGGCGCCCCAACAGGGGAACGGGACGGCAAGACCGCGCCCCTCTTTTTGCATGACCAGCAATCTAGTGGAGGACGGTAAGCGCGTGGAGACTACCGGCGGCATTCAGGCTAGCCTCAGCGGCCGTTACGCGGTTGCGCTGTTCGATCTGGCGCGCGACAGCAGCTCGCTCGACACCGTGGCGGCCAGCCTTGCGGGCATCAAGGCCGCGATCAGCGAATCGGCGGATTTCAAGGGGCTCATCAACAATCCGGTGCTGAGCCGCAATGCAGCCGGCAAGACGATCGCCGCCGTTGCATCCTCCATGGGAACCGACCCGCTGACGAAGAATTTCCTCGGGGTACTCGCCCAGAACCGCCGACTCTCGCAGCTGCCCGCGATCATCCGCGCCTATGAGACGCTGCTGTCGAATCACAAGGGGGAGGTTCGCGCCGAAGTGACGAGCGCCCATCCGCTCGATGCCGGCCAGGTCGCTGCCCTGCAGCAGAATCTCCGCACCCGCATCGGCCGCGAAGTCGCGCTCGATGCCAAGGTCGATCCCGCGATCCTCGGCGGGCTGGTCGTCAAGATCGGCAGCCAGATGATCGATTCCTCCATCCGCACCCGTTTGAATAGTCTCGCCCTGGCGATGAAAGGCTGAACATGGATATCAACGCCGCAGAAATTTCGAAGGTCATCAAGGACCAGATCGCCAATTTCGGCACCGAAGCGCAGGTGAGCGAAGTCGGTTCCGTGCTGACCGTGGGTGACGGCATCGCCCGCGTCCATGGCCTCGACAACGTCCAGGCGGGCGAAATGGTCGAGTTCGCCAATGGCGTGCAGGGCATGGCGCTCAACCTGGAAGCCGACAATGTCGGCGTCGTGATCTTCGGCTCGGACGCCGAGATCAAGGAAGGCGACACCGTCAAGCGCACCGGCACCATCGTCGACGTTCCGGTCGGCAAGGGTCTGCTCGGCCGCGTGGTCGACGGCCTCGGCAACCCGATCGACGGCAAGGGCCCGATCCAGTATACCGAGCGCAAGCGCGTTGAAACCAAGGCTCCGGGCATCATCCCCCGCAAGTCGGTGCACGAACCCGTGCAGACCGGCCTCAAGGCGATCGACGCCCTCGTCCCCGTCGGCCGTGGCCAGCGCGAGCTGATCATCGGCGACCGTCAGACCGGCAAGACCGCCGTCGCGATCGATACCTTCATCAACCAGAAGGGCATCAACGCGGGCGATGACGAGAGCAAGAAGCTCTACTGCATCTATGTCGCCGTCGGCCAGAAGCGCTCGACCGTCGCGCAGATCGTCAAGCAGCTCGAAGAAAATGGCGCGATGGAATATTCGATCGTCGTCGCCGCGACTGCTTCGGAGCCCGCTCCGCTCCAGTATCTGGCGCCCTATACCGGCGTCACCATGGGCGAATATTTCCGCGACAACGGCATGCATGCCGTGATCGTCTATGACGATCTGTCCAAGCAGGCCGTCTCCTATCGCCAGATGTCGCTGCTGCTGCGTCGTCCTCCGGGCCGCGAAGCCTATCCCGGCGACGTGTTCTACCTGCACAGCCGCCTGCTGGAGCGTGCGGCGAAGATGAACGACGCCAATGGCAATGGTTCGCTGACCGCGCTGCCGATCATCGAAACGCAGGCGGGCGACGTGTCGGCCTACATTCCGACCAACGTGATCTCGATCACCGACGGCCAGATCTTCCTCGAAACCAACCTCTTCTATCAGGGCATCCGTCCGGCCATCAACGTCGGCCTCTCGGTGTCGCGCGTCGGCTCGGCCGCGCAGACCAAGGCGATGAAGAAGGTGTCCGGCTCGATCAAGTTGGAGCTGGCCCAGTATCGCGAAATGGCGGCCTTCGCCCAGTTCGGTTCGGACCTCGATGCATCGACCCAGAAGCTGCTGAACCGTGGCGCGCGCCTCACCGAACTGCTGAAGCAGGCCCAGTTCTCGCCGCTGCCCTTCGAAGAGCAGACCGCGTCGATCTTCGCGGGCACCAACGGCTATCTGGACAGCGTGCCGGTTAAGGATGTGACGCGGTATGAAGAGCTGATGCTCGCTTATCTGCGTCACGACCACCCGCAAGTCCTCGCCGCGATCCGCGACAGCAAGGATCTGGGCGATGAGCCCAAGGCGAAGCTGAAGGCCGCGCTGGACTCGTTCGGCAAGACTTTTGCGTAAACAATAACCGTCACCCCCGCGAAGGCGGGGGCCCATCTCCCGACCGAGCGTCCAGACGCAACGCAAGGGAAATGGATCCCCGCCTGCGCGGGGATGACGATAAAAGGTTGAAGTAGGTAGCATGGCCAGCCTCAAGGAACTGAAGATCCGCATCGGGTCGGTGAAATCGACCCAGAAGATCACCAAGGCGAAGCAGATGGTCGCCGCCGCCAAGCTGCGCAAGGCGCAGGCCGCTGCCGAAGCCGCCCGCCCCTATAGCAGCCGCCTG
>DATFDS010000222.1:0-4174 GCA_035251955.1 Sphingobium sp.
GACCATATTGGGGCGGATCATCATCGGCAGCCGGTCGGTGATCGGCGGCAATGTCTGGCTGACCGACAGCGTTCCCGCCGACAGCAATGTGCGGCAGGCCAAGGCGCAATATGAGGTGACGAGCCGGGTCGAAGTCTCCGCTCCCCACCGCGTCCACGCTCTGGTCGACGCGGATCGCGAGGGGGTCGTGGAGAATATCTGAGGGGATTTCTCCACCTCCGTTCGTTTCGAGCGTGGTCGAGAAACCTGTGCATCGCGCTTCCCGACTGCGCTCGAAGCGAAGGGCTTTACATCATCACTGGTCCGCGCAGCTGTCTCCCTGCCCGGCGATCAGGTCGAGGCAGCGGCCGTCGATCTCTTGTCGAGGCACCGGCAGCTTGATGAGCGCGGCGAGCGTCGGCATAATGTCCACCGTCTCGACGCCCAGCGGTTGTTCGAAGGGCCTCATCCCCTTGCGCCAGAACAGGATCGGCACGCGGCGGTCGGTGTCCCAGGGCGAGCCATGGGTGGCGACATAGCCCTTGGTCGGATCGACGATCGGCGTGATGCGGGGCTTGAGCAGCAACAGCAGATCGCCTGAGCGTTCCGCGTCGAAGCTCGCGCGCGCTTCCTGGAGGAGGCTCCAGCTTTCCGGCGGGCCGGAGGGCGAAGGGGCGGCGGCGATCTGCGCCTTGGTGAAGACGGTTTCGACCTGGGGGTGCGCGCGCAGCAGGGCCAGCGTCGCCGCCTCGACCTTCTGCCGCTGCGCTTTCGTCAGGCTGCGATCGAAATAGAGATCGCCGAACGGGCCGTCGCCGTGGATCAGCGTTTTGCCGGCGATGCCGGTCTTTGCCGCGACTGCGGCTGACAAGCGGTCGGGCGTCAGCGCCACATCCACCCGCTGCTCCATCGGCATGGCGTTCAGCCGATGCCGTTCGGGCAGGTCATGCCCGCCATGGTCGGCGGTCAGTACGACCACATAGTCGATCCCGTCCTTGTCCAGCCGATCGAAGAAGGCGCCCAGTTCGCGGTCGAGCCGGTCGATCTGGATGCAGCTTTCGGTGCCTTCGGTGCCGTAGCTGTGGCCGATATAGTCGGTGGCGGACAGGCCGATGGAGATGATGTCGGTCTGCGCCTGCTTGCCGAGCGCCATGCTTTCGATCGCGGCGGCGGCAAAGGCGAGCGTCATCGCGTCCTGTTCGGGCGAGACGCGGAAGCCGTTGTAGCTGCCGGCTTCGCGCGCGAAACGGCCGGTGCCGACGGTCTTGTCGCCACCGACGCTGACGGGGAAATCCTTGCCCACGCATTGCTGCGGCAGGTCGAAGCCGGGATTGGCCTCGGCGAGACGCTGCGCGAACACCATATTCACCTTGGCGACGAGCGGCGGGGTCGGCACGCCCTTGTAGCTGACATAGCCCTTGGGGCTCAGCCACCAGACCTGGTCGGCGGTCGGCCCGCCCATCATGATCGCCGCCCGGTCCTTCCCCGCCACGGAAACGACGCGCGTCGCCGGATTGGCCAGCTTCATCCGTCCGCCCAGCGTCGGCACGCGCAGATGGATCGGCGAGGCGACATAATCATCGCTGCTGCTGCCGGGCTGTGTCTCATCCTCGGCGCAATAGATCGCCTTGTCGGCGCGCTTGGCCGACAGGTCGAACCAGTTGTTGGCGATGATGCCGGTGCGCGACGGGCGGCTGCCGGTCAGGATGGTGCTGTGGCCGGGGCAGGTTTCGGTCGCGGCATGGCTCTGATAGCCGCGCGGGAAGACGGCGCCCTGGCTCAGCCGCTTGAGCCCGCCGCTATAATAGGGCCGATATTCGCTGAACAGGTCGGCCGAAAACTGGTCGACCGAGATGGCGACGATCAAGCGCGGCGGGGTGGCGACCGGCGCGGGTTCCTGCGCGACTGCCGGAGCGGCGGAGCCAAGGAGCAGGGTGGCGACGACTTTCCTGAGCATTTTCAAGGGATACCTTCTCTTGCCTTGACGGCGGATGCGGTCGGACCTAGCCCGCTCGCGTCTACCCGACCAGAGGCCCGATGCCGATTTTTCATGTCCTTCTCATGACGTTGGCGCAGGCGCGCTGATGGCCAAGCTGCGCGCCGACCAGTTGCTCGTCGACCGCGGCCTGGCGGAGAGCCGCGCGCGCGCGCAGGCGTTGATCCTCGCCGGCCTTGTTTTCCTGGGCGAGAAGAAGATCGACAAGGCCGGGCAGCAGGTCGCGGCGGACGCAGCGCTGGAGGTGCGGGGCCGCGATCATCCCTGGGTGTCGCGTGGCGGCATCAAGCTTGCCCACGCGATCGACCATTTCGGGATCGACGTGACCGATATGGTCGCGATCGACGTCGGCAGCTCGACCGGCGGCTTTACCGATGTGCTGCTCAGCAAGGGCGCGGCGCGGGTTTATGCGGTCGACAGCGGCACCAACCAGCTCGCCTGGAAGCTGCGCAACGACCCGCGCGTCATCGTCCATGAACAGACCAGCGCGCGCATCCTGACCGCCGATCATGTGCCCGAGCCGATCGACATCATCGTATGCGACGCCAGCTTCATTTCGCTGGCCAAGGTGCTGGAACGGCCGATGGGCTTTGCGCGGCCCGGCGCGCATCTCGTCGCGCTGATCAAGCCGCAGTTCGAGGCGGGGCGCGAGGAAGTGGGCAAGGGCGGCGTCGTTCGCGATCCGGCGGTCCATGAGCGGGTGTGCGAAGAGGTGCGCGCTTGGCTGACCGGGCAGGGCTGGTTGGTCGAAGGGCTGACCACCAGTCCGATCACCGGGCCGCAGGGCAATGTGGAATTTTTGATCTACGCCCGGCTTGGCGGATAATCCTGCCAGGTTCGTCTTTCATGCTATCGTTACATTTCGCGACAAATGCTCCCATTGTCCCGCTAGCAAAGGCCGGTTAGCCCCATTTTATGCGCATCTCCCCGACCTTGTGCCTTCTTGCGCTGAGTCTTGCTGCCTGTGGCGGCGAAAAGGACAGGAAGACGAGGCCCGCCGCCCTCGTTCAGGCAACGGCGATCACGCGCGCGACCTTCAGCGACGATCTGGAAGCGGTCGGCACCGCGCTCGCCAATGAACAGGTGGTGCTGTCCGCGCCGGTGACGGAACGGATCACGTCGATCAACTTCGCCGATGGCGGATATGTAAGCCGTGGCCAGGTGATCGCGACGCTCGCGATCGGGCAGGAACGGGCGGAACTCGCCGCAGCCGAGGCGCAGGCCTTGCAGGCGAGCCAGCAGTTGGAGCGGATCCAGGCGCTCAAGAAGCGTGGCTTTGCCACCGGCGCGAGCCTCGACCAGCAGGTCGCCGCCGCCAATTCGGCCCGCGCCAATGCACAGCTTGCTCGTGCTTCCATAGGCGACCGGGTGATCCGGGCGCCGTTCGGCGGCTGGGTCAGCCTGCGCACCGTATCGCCCGGCGCGATCGTGTCCGCCGGCACGCCGATCGCGACCGTCAGTGATATTTCGCGCATCAAGCTGGACTTCACCGTGCCCGAAACCCGGCTGTCGATGATCCGCGAGGGGCAGGCGATCAACGCCGTGTCCGCCGCCTTCCCCGATCGCCCGTTCAGCGGGACGATCGCCACCATCGACCCGGTAATCGACCCGGCGACGCGCGCTGTCCGGGTGCGGGCGATATTGCCCAATCCGGACCGACAGCTGAAGCCCGGCATGCTGCTGACCGTCAGCGTCATCGCCCGCCAGCGCCAGTCGCTCGCCGTGCCTGAACTTGCGATCGTCGGCGACGGGGACGAGCGCTATCTTTTCGTCGTGGAGGACCGCAAGGCCAGGCGGGTCAAGGTCGACACCGGCGTTCGTCAGAATGGCCTGGTCGAGATCACCGGTGGCGTGAAGCCGGGGCAGCAGGTCGTCACCGACGGCGTCGTCAAGCTGACCGACGGCGTGCCTGTGCGCCTGCCGGGCGACAAGGCCGGCCCCACCGCCAAGGTCGCGGATCGCGCCGGCGCCGGCGTGTAAGGGAGTCGGGCGATGCAATTGTCCGACCTCTCCGTCCGCCGCCCGGTCTTTGCCGCCGTCATCGCGGTCCTGCTCTGCATCGTCGGCATCGTCGGCTATCTGAGCCTCTCGGTCCGCGAATATCCCGATACCGATCCGCCGATCGTGTCGGTGGAGACCAGCTATACCGGCGCCGCGGCATCGGTGGTCGAAACCCGGATCACCCAGATCATCGAGGAT
>DATFDS010000223.1:0-2778 GCA_035251955.1 Sphingobium sp.
CTTGGATATGATGACGGCGATGACGATCGCGGCCATGAAGGCTGCGGTGCCCAGGCTCATTGCGGTGATGGGATTGCCCGAGCCCCAGATCCAGCCTGCGCCCTTGTAGGTCAGGAAAAAGACGAGCAGCGGCCCGAAGTCGAGCGCCAGGCTGAGCGAGCCGCCATGTTGGGATTTGGTGTCGGCCATATACTATTGCTCCGTCATGCCAGCGAAGGCTGGCATCTCGTGAGGCTGGGTGGTGCCGTAAAGGCATGAGACCCCAGCTTCCGCTGGGGTGACGAGCAAGGGCTCAGCGCGCATAGGCTGTCCCCGCGATAGCGCGCGCCATGTCGCCCGGATCGAAGGGACGCAGGTCCCCGATCTTCTCGCCCACGCCGATGGCATGGATGGGCAGGCGATATTTCTCCGCCGCCGCGACCAGCACGCCGCCCCGCGCCGTGCCGTCCAGCTTTGTCATGACCAGCCCCGTAACCTGCGCAAATTCCTTGAAAACCTCGATCTGGCTCAACGCATTCTGTCCTGTGGTGGCATCCAGCACCAGGACAACGTCATGCGGGGCGGCCGGGTTCAACCGGCCGAGGACGCGGCGGATCTTGGCCAACTCGTCCATCAGTTCGGTCTTGTTCTGAAGGCGGCCCGCAGTGTCCACGATCAGCACGTCGATGCCGGTGGCGGTCGCCTGCTTGACTGCGTCGAACACGATGCCCGCCGCGTCGCCGCCTTCCTTGCCCGCGACGATGGGGATGCCGAGCCGTTCGGCCCAGACCTTGAGCTGGCCGATGGCGGCGGCGCGGAAGGTGTCGCCCGCCGCCAGCATCACGCCATAATCCTGCTCGAGGAACAGGTTGGCGAGCTTGGCGATGGTGGTGGTCTTGCCCGAACCGTTGACGCCGATGACGAGGATGACCTGCGGGCGGGGAAATGCCTCGATCTCCAGCGGGCGGGCGACGGGCGCCAGCACCTTCTCGATTTCCTCCGCGATGATTTCGCGCAGATAATCCTCGGTCAGTTCGCGGTTGTAGCGCCCCTCGGACAGGCGGTCGCGCACGCGGGCGGCCATGGCGGGGCCAAGGTCGCTGACGATCAGCGCTTCCTCGATCTCGTCCAAAGTCTGCTCGTCGAGCGCGGCCTTGGTGAAGAGGCCCGTGAGATTCTCGCCGAGCTTGTCGGAAGTGCGCTTGAGGCCGCCGAAGAGGCGGTCGCGCCAGGATGTTTCAGCCATGTCTATCCACCAACGTCATTCCCGCGGAGGCGGGAATGACAAATCCCTATCACGCGGCCTCTTGCGCGATCAGCGCGCCATTCTCAAGGCCCGTGATGGTCGCGCGGATGATGGAGGAGGGGGATTGCGGCCGGATGAACCGCACCGGGGCGAAATTTTCCGCATGACCCGAAAGCCCGTTGCGCTCCACCAGTATCGATTGTTCGGAACCTATCAGGCTGTGGAGCCAGCGTTCGCGCCGGGCTTCGCAGGCGGTGCGGAGACGGGCGGCGCGTTCCTTGACGCTTACGCGGTCGACCTGCGGCATGCGGGCGGCGGGGGTTCCGGCGCGCGGCGAATAGGGGAAGATATGGCCGTGGACGATGGCGCACTCCTCGACCAGATTCAGGCTGTTTGCGAACATCGCCTCATCCTCGGTCGGGAAGCCCGCGATGATATCGGCGCCGATGCTGATGTCCGGGCGGGCGGTCTTGAGGCGGTCCACGATGCGAATGGCGTCGGCGCGGCTGTGGCGGCGTTTCATGCGCTTGAGGATCATGTCGTCGCCCGCCTGGAGCGACAGATGGAGGTGCGGCATCATGCGCGGCTCATGGGCGAGCAGGTCGAACAGGCGCTCGTCAATCTCCACGCTGTCGATGGAGGAGAGGCGCAGGCGGGGGAGGTCGGGGACGGCTTTGAGGATACGCTCGATCAGCAGGCCGAGCGAGGGGGCACCGGGGAGGTCGGGGCCGTAGCTGGTGACGTCCACGCCGGTCAGGACGATTTCCCGGTAGCCTGCGTCGACCAGTTCACGGGCCTTTTCGATGACCGCGCCTGCGGGCACGGAGCGGCTGTTCCCGCGGCCATAAGGGATGATGCAGAAGGTGCAGCGATGGTCGCAGCCATTCTGCACCTCCAGGAACGCTCGGGCATGGTCGGCAAAGGCGCTCGCCATATGCGGCGCGGTTTCGCGCACGGCCATGATGTCGGAGACTCTTACCTTCTCCGTCACCCCAGCCCAATCCGTCACCCCAGCGGAAGCTGGGGTCTCAGGCGAGAAGGCACGGCGTGGGGCCTGAGATCCCAGCGTTCGCTGGGATGACGTGTAGTGGACGGGCTCCATCTTCTCCCGATTGCCGATCACCGCATCCACCTCGGTCATGGCGGAGAAAGTTTCCGGCTCGGTCTGCGCCGCGCAACCCGTCACCATGATCCGCGCATCGGGCCGCTCGCGCCGTGCCCGGCGGATCGCCTGCCGCGTCTGCCGCACAGCCTCCGCCGTCACCGCGCAGCTGTTGACCACGACCAGATCATCCCGGCCACCCGCCATTTCGCGGATCGCCTCGCTCTCCGCGATATTCAGGCGGCAGCCCAGGGTGATGATCTGCGGCCCGCTCATGTCAGAAGCGCGCCCAGTCGGCCTCGCCATCGAAGACATGGGTGGCTGGCCCGGTCATCAGGATAGGCCCGCCCGGCGCCCAGTCGATCACCAGATCGCCGCCCGGCAGGGTCACGCGGGTCGGCCCGCTCACCAGCTTGCGCCGCACCGCCGCCACCGCCGTCGCGCAGGCGCC
>DATFDS010000224.1:0-3628 GCA_035251955.1 Sphingobium sp.
TCAGCCCTTCTTGAGGTGACGGCGGCCCAGCAGTTCGGCGATCTGCACCGCGTTGAGCGCCGCACCCTTGCGCAGATTGTCGCTGACGCACCAGAGCGAGAGGCCGTTGTCTACGGTCGAATCCTCACGGACGCGGCTGACGAAGGTGGCATAGTCGCCCACGCACTCGACGGGGGTGACGTAGCCGCCATCCTCACGCTTGTCGACGAGCATCACGCCCGGCGCCTCGCGCAGGATGTCCTGCGCTTCCTTGGCCGAAATCTCGTTCTCGAACTCGATGTTCAGCGCCTCGGAATGGCCGACGAACACTGGCACGCGCACGCAGGTCGCCGTGACCTTCACCTTGGGATCGAGGATCTTCTTGGTTTCCGCGACCATCTTCCATTCTTCCTTGGTCGAACCATCGTCCAGGAAGACGTCGATGTGCGGGATCACGTTGAAGGCGATCTGCTTGGTGAACTTCTTCGGCTCGGCCGGATCGCCGACGAAGATGTTGCGCGACTGTTCGAACAGCTCGTCCATGCCCGCCTTGCCCGCGCCGGACACCGACTGGTAGGTGGCGACGACGACGCGCTTGATCTTCGCGGCGTCATGCAGGGGCTTCAATGCCACGACCATCTGCGCGGTCGAGCAGTTGGGGTTCGCGATGATGTTCTTCTTCTTATAGCCGTCGATCGCGTCCGGATTCACTTCGGGCACGATCAGCGGCACGTCGGGGTCCATCCGGTAGAGCGACGAATTGTCGATCACGACGCAGCCCGCCGCCGCCGCCTTGGGCGCATATTCGGCCGTCGGGCCGGAGCCCGCCGCGAACAGGGCGATGTCCCAGCCGGTGAAGTCGAAATGTTCGATATTCTGGCATTTGATGGTCTTGCCGGTCTCGCCGAAATCGACGGTCAGACCCTGCGACCGGGGCGAGGCAACCGCCGCGATCTCGTCAATCGGGAACTCGCGCTCGGCGAGAATGGTCAGCATTTCGCGGCCCACATTACCGGTGGCACCAACGACGACGACCTTGTAACCCATGACTAAAGACTCCACTCCATGCAAAATTGCGGAAGTGCGCCCATAGCGCCGTTGCCGCAATTGTCCAGCATGAAGCGGCTTGCCGGCGGCAAAGCCCTTCTTTCCTGCAACAAGCGCGCTCCTGCGAAGGCAGGAGCCCAGCTCTGCCCTCGCATCATCGATCATAGGCGGAACTGGGTTCCTGCATGCGCAGGAACAGGCTGAATCATTTCGTAGGCGAAGAAGATCCCGTGCCGTGGCGCGCCAGGAAATCCTCGATCGTGCGCCAGAGATGGACGCTTATACCCGGGCCGCCGACCCGATGGGTCTGTCCCGGATAGACCATCATCTCGAACGGGGTAGCTGCGCCCTGCATCTTCGCCATCAGCGCGGTCGCATTGTCGAACACGACATTGTCGTCGGACATGCCATGAAGCACGAGCAGCGGATCCTTGATCTTCACCGCCTCCTCGACCGCGTCTGAGCCCGGATAGGCGCTCGGCTCGTCCTGCGGCTTGCCGAGATAGCGTTCGGTATAGTGGGTGTCGTAAAGCTCCCATCGCGTGACCGGCGCACCGGCTACCGCAGCGGAAAAGACGCCCGGCGCCTTTTCCAGAAGCTTCAAGGACATATAGCCGCCATAGGACCAGCCATAGGTCGCGATCCGCAGAGGATCGACAAAGGGCTGCGCCTTCAGCCACTCGACGCCCTTCAACTGATCCTCGACCTCCACCGTGCCCATCGCCCGATAGAGTTGATCCTCGAACGCCTTGCCGCGATCGGGCGTGCCGCGATTGTCGATCGCGAAGACGATCCAGCCGCGATCGACCAGATATTGGTAGATGGGCGACTGCCACTGGTTCGTCACCACGCGCCCAGCGCCGGGACCGCCATAATGTAGCATGAAGACGGGATAGCGCTTCCCCGGCTCCAGCGGCGGCATGATGATACGGGTGTAGAGCGTCGAGCCGTCAGCCGCCTTCAGCGTCCCGAAACGCGTCTTGGCATGGCTCGCCAGATAGGGCGCATAGGGATGGTCGCCACGGATCGCATTTTCGGACAGCCATTGCAGCCGCTTGCCCGCATTGTCGGCCAGATAGACCTGCTTGGGCTGGTCGCTGTTGCTGCGGGAAACCACGATCCGGCTGCCCGCTTTATCCATGACCGCCTCGTTCCACCAGCCGCTGCTGGTGAGTTGCCGGAGAGTCCCCTTGCCGGTCAGCGATGCGGCGTATAGCTGCTGCTCCAGCGGCGTTTCGCGATTGCCGGTGAAATAGACGAGGCCTTGCGCCTCATCCACGCCGACAATGTCGCGCACTTCCCAGGGACCGCCGGTCAGGGCAGTCCATTTGCCCCTGCGCACATGATAGAGATGGCCGTGGCCCGTCTTTTCCGACCACCACAGGAAACTGCCGTCCTTCAAAGCGCGAAAATTATTGCTGAGGTTGATCCAGTTTTTCGCCCTTTCGGTCAGGACGGTCCTGGCCTTGCCGGTGGCGGGATCGACCGCCAGCAGGTCCAGCGTCTTCTGGTCGCGGCTTTCGCGCTGGACATAGAGCGTCTGGCCATCCTTCGACCAGTCGACACGGGCGAGATAGATGTCGCTGTCCTGGCCCAGGTCCACCTTCACCTGACCCGATCCGTCCGGTTTCATGACGTACAGATCGACCAGCGCATTGGGCGTGCCGGCAGCGGGATAGCGCTGTTGATAGACCTTCGTGCCCTCCCCGCCGATCGCCGTTCGGGTCACGATGCCCACCGGCGCCTCATCCACGCGCGCGACGGCGATCAACCGATCGTCGGGCGACCACCAAAAGCCGGTGCGCCGATCCATTTCCTCCTGCGCCACGAATTCGGCGACGCCCCAGCTCAGCGTGTCGCTCGCCCCCTGCGTCAACTGGCGTTCCCTGCCACCGACGGGCTGAACGAAGAAATTGCCGCCGCGCACGAAAGACACGAAACCGCCCTTCGGGCTGACCACGCCGTTCAATTCGCTGTCCGCTGTTTCCGTCAGGCGCGTTACCGTGCCGTCCAGCGCCGCGAGATAGAGATCGCCATCGACCGGAACCAGGATCGTCTTGCCATCGGGCGCCCAGTCATAGCTGACGATGCCCGTGCTGCCGGCCACCGAGCGGTCCCGCTCGCGCTGCATCTTTTCGGCCTCGGAAATCTCCGCTCCGCTACCGGTCTTTTTCGAATCGACCAGCATCCGTTCCGCGCCGGTGCTGCTGTCGATCGCCCAAAGATCGAGCCGCTCCTTCTCGTCCGCGCGCGGCTTCAGCAGCGTCACCAGCTTTCCGTCCGGCGAAATCCGCAAGGCGCGCGGCTGGGGGCCGGAGAGGTCGGGATTGGCGAAGACCCGCTCGAGCGTGAGCTGTTGCTGCGCCTGCGCGGGATGGGCGGAACAGATAAGCAACGCGCCAAGGGCTGCGCCGGCTTTCAGGGTGGAGGACATAGTCAGCCTTTCGCGTCAGCGCCCGCGAAGGACACCGGATCAGAGCGCCGGAAATTAGCGCGACGCGGACGAAAAGATCAATGTCGAGAAATAATATTTCCTGCCACGACCGGTAAGTCGTGGTGGGCGCGACAGGGATTGAACCTGTGACCCCACCCGTGTGAAGGG
>DATFDS010000225.1:0-11741 GCA_035251955.1 Sphingobium sp.
ACGGCATCACGCTGGGCGCATCGGGCAACATCACGCCCAACTGGACGATCTTCGCCAATTACACCTATCTCGACAGCAAGGTGCTGCAGAGCGTTTCGAACAAATGCCTCGCCAATCCCTGGACGCCGGCGGTGTCGGCAACCACCAATGCGTGCGGCAACAATCCGTCGGTGCTCGACCCGCAGCAGGGCCAGCAGCTGACCAACACGCCTCGCCATTCGGGCAGCCTGTTCACCACCTATAATCTCCCCTTCGGCCTGCAGGTGGGCTATGGCCTGACTTATCAGGGCAGCTTCCTGCTGACGAACCGGGCGCTGGCGAGCCCGCTGGTGGCGAACAGCACGGCGATCGTCCCGCTGTTCAGGTCGGACGCCTACACGACGCATCGCGCCATGCTGTCCTATACCTTCAACGATAATCTGACGGTGCAGCTCAACGTCCAGAACTTCACCAACAAGAAATATTACACCAGCATCCGCAACAACGGCTGGGCCAACCCTGGCGAGGGTCGGTCCTGGGTGCTGACGCTCGGTTACAAGCTGTAAGGACGATCTGATCCCCCGGCAGTCGTCCCTTGCCGGGGGAAACGGGCGGGCGGCGGTACATTTCCTCCTCCTCGGGCTGCCGCTCGCCCGGTCCCTTCACGGGGCTGATCGTTACATTGCAATTGTATCGCATTATGACTTGCGTTATGCCCCTTGCGTCGGCGAGGGCGCCGGAAAGGGGATCGGTACATGCTTCATGTAGCGGATAGGGCGGTTGAGACGCATGCCGATGCCTTCGCTCCGTCGCCTGCGCCAGAGACACCCATTCGCCCAGCGGCCGAGCTGGAAGCATTCCCATCTCCTTCGCGCTACGGCGCCGGCAAATCACCGAACTGGCTGGTCATCGCCGCCATTCTCGTGGCCCATGCGCTCCTGATCGCCGCGATCCTGCATGCCCGTCATCAGGTTCAACGGCGCGCGGAAGCGCGGCTGTCGGTCGTCAACCTGACCCCGCCGCCGCCCCCGCCCGCGCAAGAGGCGCCCCCTCCGCCGCCATCGACGCCGCAGGTGGTGGCCCCGCCGCCGATGGTCCAGGTCCCGGTCGCACCTGTCCAGCAAGTCGCAACGATTCCCGATCCGCCGCCCCCGATCGCCAGCGCGCCCGCCGCTTCGACTGCGCCTTCGGCCGCGCCCGTCGCTGTCGCCGCGCCGCTGGGCACCGTGCAGGGCGGCGATCTCAGCGCGCAGATGCTGTCGGGCAAGCCGCCGCGCTATCCGGTCGAAAGCCGCCGCAAGCGTGAGCAGGGAACGGTGGTCCTGTCGCTGACGCTGGGCTTGGACGGCGCGGTGGAGACGATCGCAGTCGCGCGCAGCAGCGGCTTTTCCCGGCTGGACGATGCCGCCAGGGACGCCGTCCGGCGCTGGCGGTGGAAGCCGATGATCCAGCAGGGCCAGCCGGTACGGGTCAAGGGCGTCGTCGAAATCCCCTTCGTCCTGCAGATCAACGCCACATGACCCTCCTGAAGACCGGCCAATGCTGACCGTCATCCCCGAATTGCTGCCGGCGCAGGACGTCAGCGCGATCCGATCGCTGATCGACCAGGCGCAGTGGGTCGACGGCAATGTCACCTCCGGCCATCAGTCGGCGCTCGCCAAGCGCAACCTGCAATTGCCCGAAGAGGCGCCGGAAGCGCGGGAGGCGGCTCAGCTGGTTCTTGAGGCGCTCGGCAAATCGCCGCTGTTCATCGCCGCCGCGCTGCCGCTCAAGATCTTTCCGCCGCTGTTCAACAGCTATGCCGGGGGCCAGGCGTTCGGCGTCCATGTCGACAATGCCGTGCGGATTCAGGCGGGGACGGGCTTTCGCGTGCGGTCCGACCTGTCGATCACCATCTTCCTCGAAGATCCCGAAAGCTATGATGGCGGAGAACTGACGGTCGAAACCAATTTCGGCGTTCAGCAGGTCAAGCTGCCGACAGGGCATGCCGTGCTCTACCCCTCATCCTCGCTGCATCGGGTCGAGCCGGTGACGCGCGGACGGCGGGTGGCGAGTTTCTTCTGGCTGCAGTCGATGGTGCGCGACGATGCCGCCAGGCAGATGCTGTTCGATCTCGACAGCAGCATCCAGGCGCTTGCCAGCGCGCTTGGCCATGATAATGCGCAGGTGATCCGGTTGACGGGTGTCTACCACAATCTGCTGCGTAGATGGGCCGACGCTTGAGGCCTACAGGGCTGGTCGGAAGCGATTCGGATACCCTCACCCCAGCATCGCGGCGAGCGCCGGCGTCATATATTCCCGCCCGGCTGTTCCTTCCCGCCGGATCAGCCGCGCCGCCAGGCCCCGGCGCGTCGCCAGCGCCATGCCGCGCTCAGGGCCCAGCACGGTGATCGCCGTCGCCCAGGCATCGGCCAGCATCGCGCTGTGGTGCAGGACCGTCACGGAGGCGACGTCATTGGCGATCGGTGATCCGGTCGCGGGATCGATGCTGTGGGACAGAAGGCGCCCGCCATCCTCGCGGAAGCGGCGATAATCCCCGGACGTCGCGATGGAGAGGCCGCACAGCGCCACGCGCAATATCGGCAGAGGCAGACTCGGCGGCGCTTCGACATCGACCCACCAGGGCTGGCCGTCGGGCTTGATGCCTTCGCCGCGCAGTTCGCCGCCAATCTCGATGAGGAAGCTGGTCGTGTCCAGTTCGCGGAGTGCGCGCGCCACGGCATCGACCGCGAAGCCCTTCGCGATGCCGGAAAAATCCAGCGCGACATCGGCCAGGCGGCGCGCCCTGGGGCCGTCAATCTCGATCGCCGTCCATGGCGAGGGGTGCGTCGCCGCCGCCGACAGTCCGGTCGCGCCCGATGGCCCGAAGCCCCAGCGCTCCACCATCCGCCCCACCGCCGGATCGAAGGCGCCCGCTGAAAGCCGCGCGATGTCCAACCCGGCTTGCAGCACCGTCATCATGTCGGCCGGCAGCGTGACCCATTGGCCGATGGCGGCCCTATTGAAGCGGCTGATGTCGGACTCCGCCTCCCAATTGCTCATCTGATCGATGATGCGGGCTAGGACCCGGTCGATCGCGTCGCAGGTGCCCGGCGGCGGGTCGACGATGCGGGCCGACCAGCTTGTGCCCATGGTCGGCCCGGAAAAATCGCTGACGGCCCTTCCGCGCTGTCGCCCGACAATCGCGTCGGGCGACAGGTCCGTCGGAATGGCGATGCGGATGCCGCTCAGGGTGCCAGCACTTCCAGCGTGGTGATGTAGGACGTGCGGTTCTGTGGCGGACCGGCCGGGCGCTGCGGCGCCTGAGCATTCGCGCCGACTCCCGCGCCCTGCGCATTGGGACCGCCTTCACCCGGGCCACCCTCGCGCCCGCCGCCGGTGCTGGCGTTCAGCCAGTAGAGGCCCGGCTGCGGCCAGGTCACGCTCAGCTTGCCGTCCTTGTCGGTGGTGAGGTCCATCTGGCCGAGCGCGTCGCGATAGCGGATGCCGCCGGGGATCACCGTGACCTTGAGGCCCGCTGCCGGCTTGCCGTTCAGCAGGAACTGGAAGGTCGCCGCTTCGCCCGAAACAAGGTCGTTGGGGTGGGTGACGGGGACCAGTTCGATGCCGCTGCCGGTGGGCTTGAAGATGGTGCTGGTGGGTGCGCCCAGCGTCACGAAAATCTCATTACGGGTGGACGCTTCGGCGGTTTGCACATTGGTCGCGCCGGCGGGGATCGCCTGCGCCAGATTGGCCTTGGTCGTGCCGCGCGGCAGACGCTTTTCCTCGCCGTTCAGCGTGTAGCTGCCCATGACGTTGGTCGACACGCTGGCGATCCGGTAGGTGCCGGGCTTGGTCAGATGGACGTCGAAGGTCGAGCGATATTTGCCCGTCGCGGCATTTTCGACCTTGCCCTGCGCGCCGTCCGGTTCCGTCACCGCGATATTGTCGGTGCGCAGGGGCATATGTTCGAAATAGAAGAGGTCGTTGGACACAGCGGCATCCACCGTCACCCAGTTGTCATTGCCCGACAGGGTGGTGGAGGAGGGCAGCATCCATTGGCGATGCGCCTGCGCCGCGCCGGACAGCATCAGCGCACCGAGCGCGCCCGCGATCATATATCTGGCCTTCATGGTCATTCCCCTTATTTGCCGAAGCCGAGGCTGATCGCCCCCAATTCACTATTGCCCTTGGCGCGCACGACGGCACCCGGCCTGGGCGGCCAGCTGAAGGGCAGGCGGACTAGTTCGCGGCCGCCGACCTCGCGCGCGGCCTCGATGACCAGCGTGTAATTGCCTGCGCTGAGCTGCCCCAGCGGACCCCGGCCGGTGGTGAAGGTGATCTTCTGGTCGCCCGGCGCCCGCGTCGCGCCCGATACCCCGTCCGCGGGGAAGCTCATCGACCGGCCCGACACGCGCCACCATTGGCGCACGTCGCGCAGCCATTTCGTGCCCTCGCCCTTGGCCTTGTCGACATCATACCAGACGGAGAGGGTGCGGGGGCCTGCGCCCTCCTTCTCCAGCCAGATCGCGACATAGGGGCGGTGATATTCGGCGACCGACAGGCGCGGGATGGCGACGCCGACGTTCAGCGTTTCCGCATGGGCGGTGCCGGCCGTGCCGCCCAGCGCCGCGCCGCCGCCGAGGATGAGTTTATAGGCCTTCTGCATGACGCTGTGGTTCCCCCTTAATGGATGAAGATGATGGCCAGGATCGCCGGTATGGCGAGGCCGATGGCGACCAGCGGCCAGGTGCTCGGCCGCTTGGCCGCATGAAGCTGCAGCAGCAGCAGTCCGGTGAGCGCGAAGACGAAGCAGGCCGCCGCGAAAATATCGATGAACCATTTCCAGGCGGTGCCGGTGTTGCGGCCCTTGTGCAGGTCGTTGAGATAGCTGATCCAGCCGCGGCTGGTCGCTTCGCTGGTGACTGCGCCACTCTGCCGGTCGATCGATATCCAGCCGTCGCCGCCGGGGCGGGGCAGGGCCAGGTAGATTTCGTCGGCGGACCATTCCGCCTCGCCGGTGCCGCGCTGGCCAATTGCCTTTTCGACCCAGGCCGCCACTGCCGCCGGCAGCGGTTTCTTGGCATCGGGCGCGTCGTCCGGGGCGACTTGTTTGAGCAGCGGCGCGGGCAGCGTTGCCGATTTTTCCACCGTCTGGGGGGAACCCTCGACATCGGCGGCGTGGTTCAGGGTGATGCCGGTAAAGGCGAACAGCAGCAGGCCGATCAGGCTGATCGCGGAGCTGATCCAATGCCAGCTGTGCAACTGCTTGAGCCAGAAGGCCTTGGGACTCTTCTTTTTCCTGGTTGGTGCGCGGACGGGAGCGTGCATGAGAGGAAGGGCGAGTCCTGACAAGGGTGAGGCGCTCGCATAACGCGAACGACTCGCAATTGCAAACTTGCTTGGCCGGAAATTTGTATCAAAATGTATGGAGGAGGGATGTGCAGCCTCGACAATAAGGATGATGTGCTCCTGCGCACGCAGAAGCCCAGTCCCGCCGTTCGAACTGGGCTCCTGCCTGCGCAGGAGCACGTTATGCGCGGGGCAGGGTTTACCGCCCCAACAGGCCCCGCGCCTGTCCCGCAATCTCCGCGAGCATGGCGACATTGGGCACCGCCGCAGCCTTGGCCCGCTGCACCAGGGCGCGGAACTGGCTGATCCGCGCCTGTTTGTCCGCCAGCCAGGCATCGACATGGGCCGCCACATCCTTGCCGCCACCCTGCGCCAGGAAGTCGAGCCGCACCTGCTGCATGTCGCGCGCCACGCCGGAGATCAGCAACCGCTCCCACGGATCGGAAGGCTCCATGCGCGCGGCGGTGGACTGGACCCAGTCGATGCCCACCGCTTCACCCAGATGGGTGAAGGCCTTGGTCAGCGCGACCTCGTCCACCTTCATCCGCCCGGCGAGCGCGGCGATGCCGACGGCGCCGTCCAGCTTGAACAACCCGGCGGTGCGCCGCACCAACGCTTCGGGCGCGCCAAGTGCGAGCAGGCGGTCGGCGACCGCCTGGGTCCGGCGCAGCGCCTCGCTGGTCAGCAGTTCGTCCACCTGCCGCGCGAGCTTGTCGACGCCCTTCGCCAGCAACGTATGGCCCGGCCCCGGCAGCGTGCCGGCGGGCAGGCTGCGCAATATGTCGGCGATCTGCGCCCGCATGCCGCTGGCTATGTCGCCGAACAGCGCCAGCCGCGCCGCTTCCGACATGCCCGCCGCGTCGATATCGGCCCAGAGCGTGCCGATGTCGTAGAGCCGCTCGGCGATCAGGAAGGCGCTGGCCAGGTCCGCCAGCGAGCAGCCTTCCTCCTCCGCCAGTTCGAACGGATGGATCAGGCCCAGCCGGTTGACGATGCGATTGGCGACCTTGGTGGCGATGATCTCCTTGGCCAGCGCATGGGACGCGATCGCATCCCCTTCTTTCTTCCGCATCGCGGGCGGGAAGGCGGCGGCCAGTTCCGCGCCCATGCTGGCGTCGGTGGCCAGTTCGCCATGTTCGATCGCGTCCTGCAGCGCGAGCTTGGCGGTCGAGAGCAGCACCGCCAGTTCGGGGCGGGTGAGGCCAAGGCCATCCTGCCCGCGCCGCAGCAACTGGTCGTTGGCGCCAAGCCCTTCCACCTGGCGGTCCAGCCGCCCGCTTTCCTCGAACGTCTCGATCAGGCGGACATAGCTGGCCAGGTCCGCTGCGCCGCCCGCCTCCGCGATGGAAAGGGCGAGCGCCTGGAGGCGGTTATCCTCCAGCACGATATCGCCGACCGCATCGGTCATGCCGACCAGCAGCTTGTTGCGCGCCTCGAAGCTCAGCCGCCCTTCGGCCATCTCCTTGTTGAGCGCGATCTTGATATTGACCTCATTGTCCGAACAGTCGACGCCGGCCGAATTGTCGATGAAGTCGGTGTTGATGCGTCCGCCCCGCAGCGAGAAGGCGATGCGCGCCGCCTGGGTCACGCCCAGATTGGCGCCTTCGCCCACCACCCTGACCCGCAACTGTTCGGCATTGATGCGCAGGCGATCATTGGCCGGATCGCCGACATCGGTATGGCTCTGCGCCGCGGCCTTTACATAGGTGCCGATGCCGCCGAACCACAGCAGGTCGTTCGGGCTTTTCAGGATCGCGGCGATAAGCGCGGCCGGCTCCATCTCCGTCTCGGTCACGCCCAATATCGCCTGCACCTGCGGGGTCAGCGGGATGCTTTTGAGCGAGCGGGCATAGACGCCGCCGCCCTTGGAGATCAGCGCCTTGTCATAATCCTCCCAGCTGGAGCGGGGCAGGGCGAACAGGCGTGCGCGCTCCTCCCATGATTTTGCCGGATCGGGATCAGGGTCCAGGAAGATATGACGGTGATCGAAAGCGGCCACCAGCCTGATCGCCTTGCTCAGCAGCATGCCGTTGCCGAACACGTCGCCCGACATATCGCCGCAGCCTATGACCTGCACCGGCTCGCTCTGCACGTCGATGCCCATTTCGGCGAAGTGGCGCCGCACGCTGATCCACGCGCCGCGCGCGGTGATGCCCATCGCCTTATGGTCATAGCCGTGGGACCCGCCGCTGGCGAAGGCATCGCCCAGCCAGAAATTGCGGTCGAGCGCGATGGCATTGGCGACATCGCTGAAGGTCGCCGTGCCCTTGTCCGCCGCGACGACGAAATAGGGATCGTCGCCGTCGCGGATAGCCACCTGCGCGGGATGCTTTACCTTGTTGCCGACGATATTGTCGGTGACGGACAACAGCGCGCGGATGAAGATGCGGTAGCTTTCGGTCCCCTCCGCCAGCCAGGCGTCGCGATCCAGTTGCGGGTCGGGAAGCTGCTTGGGGTAGAAGCCGCCCTTGGCGCCGGTGGGGACGATGACCGCATTCTTGACCCGCTGCGCTTTCATCAGGCCCAGTATCTCGGTGCGGAAATCGTCGCGCCGGTCGGACCAGCGCAGGCCGCCGCGCGCCACCGGTCCGGCGCGCAGGTGGATGCCCTCGACGCGCGGCGAATAGACCCAGATCTCACGCCACGGCAGCGGTGCTGGCAGGCCCGGTATCTGTGCGCTGTCGAGCTTGAAGGCGATCGCTTCGGCCGCCGCCTCGCTGAAGAAATTGGTGCGCAGGGTCGCGGTGATGACGGCGCGCAGCAGGCGCAGCACGCGATCCTCGTCGATCGCCGTCACCTTTTCCAGGCCCGCCGTGATGGCCGCCTGCGCTTCTGCCGCCCGCGCTTCGCCATCCTGCGCGGCAGGATCGTGCAGCGCTTCGAACAGCGCGATCAACTCGCGCGCCAGGCCCTGCTCCCGCCACAGCGTTTCGGCAAAGGTCGCCAAACCATAAGCCATGCCGGTCTGGCGGAGATAGCGGAACAGCGCGCGGAACAGCACGACCGCATGGGGCGCCAGGCCAGCAGTGACGATCAGTTCGTTGAACCGGTCATTTTCCGCCCGGCCTTCCAGCACCTGAGCGACGGCCTCGGTGACGACCGAGGCGCGCGCGATCACGGCTTCCCCATCGCCGCCCGCGGGCAGTTCCAGCACGAAGCGCTGCACATGGCCCTGCGCGCCGCCATCGACCGCCGTCGTCATCTCGTCGATCACCCGGAAACCGAAATTCTCGAAGGCGGGAACCACCTCCGACAGGGCGATCACGTCCTGGCTGTAGAGCTTCAGCCGCAGCCGCGCCGGTGCGTCCGGGCCGTTGCGGTAGATGCGGATCGACTTGTCGCCGGGGCCCGAAAGCCCATGCAGCAGGCGAATGTCGATCGCCGCTTCGGCCGGACCGGCGCCATTGCGATAGGCCGCCGGAAAGCCGGGCGCATAGCGTTGCGCCAGGGCCGCCGCGCGCCCCGCTTCCTCGGTTTCCGCCAGCGCTTCCTCGACAGCCGGGAGCCAGCCGCGCACCATCTGCTTCAACTGCCGGTCGAGCGGCAGTTCGTCGGGCACCACGCCGCCGTCGCGCAGGTCGAGCGTGATGCGCAGCAGTGCGAGGCCGCTTTCCTCCAGCGCGATCGACCAGCTCAGCACATCGGCATTGGCCGCTTGGCTGAGCATGTCCTGCACAGCGACCCGTCGCGCGGTGGTCAACTCCTCGCGTGGCAGCCAGGCAAAGGCGTAGAGATGCCGCACCAGCGCGCTGGTGCCGAGCGCCAGCTTGGGACGCGGTCGATCGGTCAGCGACATGAAGGTCAGCGCCAGCCGCTCCAGCGTCTCATGATCGAAGCCGATCAATATGTCATGCGGCAGCGCGGTCAGCGCATGGGCCAGTACCTTGCCCGCATGCCCGCCCGGATCGAAGCCGAACTTGTCCATCAGTGCCGACAGGGCGGAGCGCAGCATCGGCACCTTGTCCGGCGTCGCCGACAGCGCCGCGCTGGTCCACATGCCGGCATGGATCGACAGCGCGACGACGTGCTTGCCTTCGCGCACCGGCACGATGATCAGGTCCAGCAGCACCGGGCGATGCACCCGCGAAATGCGGTTGGCCTTGATGATCAGCGGGTTGCGCTTGCCTTCCTCGAACCAGGCGAAGGCGGCATCCAGCGTTGCCGGCGCCAGCAGCGGCCTGTCCTCCAGCGCGCAGACGCCCAGCCGCTTGTCCGCCGTGCCGTCCCGCAGCCGCCGCTCAAGGCCGATCTGGGTGAAGTGACGGGCGAGGAACCAGCGGAGCAGCGCTGCGCCCTCGCCGTCGGGCACCGCATCGGCATCCTGGCTCATCGCCTCGCGCATGTGCGGCCAGTCGGTGACGGCCGCCCGCACTTCCGCCAGCGTTTCGCGCAGCGCCTTCTCCAGCGCGCGGCGGCCCTTCGCATCGGCGCGGTCGGCCTCGATATAGATCATCGATTCCCGGCGCGCGCCAGGCGCCTCATCGTCCAGGATCGCGCGCAACTGTCCCTGTTCGTCGCGCTCGACGGAAAGAACGGGATGCAGCAGGCGATGGATGGTGATGTCGACCGTCGCCATCGCATTGGCGATGGAATCGACCAGAAAGGGCATGTCGTCGTTGATCAGCGCTATCCGCATGTAGCGGCCGGTCGCGCCCTCTCCGAGCGTCTCTATGGCGATGGCTGCCTGGCCTGGCTTGCGGTTGCTGCCCGTGCGGCCGAGAAATCCCGCTGCGGCGGCGGCGGCTTCATGGTCGAAATCCTCGCTCTCGCCGGGAAGGGCCCCCTTGGCCAGCGCCGCTTCCAGCGCTTCGCGGATCGACGTGTCGACTTCCTTGATCTTGGGCTCAGCCAGTGCCGTCATGCGCAAACCTCTTCCCGAGCGGAATTTTCCGCCTCTGCTTGAACGGAGAAGACGCCGGAATGCCGCCAGGCGACTCCTCTTCCAGACCGTTCTTATGCGATACCGCCGGTGCAGGCTCAACCAAAATCAGGAAATAAAGTTACACTATGTTGAAACTTAATGTTGAACGATGCAGGCGGATCGGTGCAGCAGGATTAACAGCGGATGTCGGATCATGATCCTGTTCTATCGCCTGGGGGCAGTCTTTCCTGCCGAGGAGCCGCCTTTCATGTCCGCCCATGCTCGTCCTTGGTCAGCCCGCCGCCGCCAGGATGACACGTTGGCCAAGATCGGAGGCATCCGGTAGCGTGCCGACAATGGCAAGCGTGCCGTCCGCCTCGCGCCGCGCCACCACGACGGCCAGGCCATCGTCATCGGTCCGGATGGCGACCGGGTCGAGCGCGGGCGCGGCCTTCATCGCGGCACGCGCGGTCTGCTTGCGGTCCGGCCGGGGAGGCGCGTCCGTGCGCCGCTGCGTCCGCTCGTCGCGGATCAGCGCCTTCAAGCCGCCGGCATAATGGCCCAGATAGTCGCCCAGCGCGCCCTGTTCCAGCCCGGCCGCCTTCGCATGGTCCAGCGCGGTCGCATATTCGGTGATGCGCGTCTTGTCATAGGTGGAGCCGAAGACCAGCTTTACCACCGCCGTCAGCGGGCTGCGCGCCTGCGCCTTGATGCCGGCGTCGGCCAGCATCTCGGCATAATCCTCTGGCGCCGACTCCGCCGCCAGGGCGAAGTCATAGGCAAGGCCGATCGCGCGATAGAGGGCGGTATGACTGCGCGCCTCGCTGGTGCGGGCCTGTTCCGCGCTGTCGCGCGCCAGCGCCAGCCAGTCGGCGAGCGGCGCGTCGGCCGCCGGGCTTTCCATGCCGGTAAGGTCAAGCGTGTCGTCGTCGCCGTCCGCGGCGGGACCGTCCGCCCAGATCGGCACGTCGGCCCGCGGTGCGGCCGTGCTGCGCAGCGCGGCATCGACTTCGCGGCCGATCTCGTCGGCGATCTCCCGGCAGGCCACTTCCTTCCAGCTGATCACGCCGAAGACGAAATCGATCGTCTCATGATCGGAGGAAAAGGGCATCAATATGCCGCGATAGAGAATCTCCGCCCCGCGTTGGTTCACGAACCCCGCCTCGAACCCGATCGGCGCTGCATTGGCGATGATCTGCAGATAATGGTCGGTCAGGCGCGACAGCAAGGAGCGTGAGGGCACGTCGTTGATGAACTTGATCGGCCCCTCAATCTCGCACTCGCGCCGCAGCGCGGTGCCGAGATAGACGACCGCCGGATTGTCGAGCCCGGTGCTGAAGTCGAGCAGGACGCTGTTGGGCCCGAAATCCTCCAGCTGGTCGGGGGACAGATCCTCGATCGACGGCAGCGCATGATCGCCCAGCAGCGATGCCCAATAGTTATAGGCGCGCACCTGCATCCGCCGTTCGTCCGATCCGACGGTGAGCGGCGTTTCGATCGCTGCGTCTCCGGCACAATCGAAATCGTCCTGTTCGTTGACGATGTCATGCCCTCGCAGTGTGTCCATCCC
>DATFDS010000226.1:0-11965 GCA_035251955.1 Sphingobium sp.
TGCATCACAACAGGCGTCCCTCACGCTGTTCAGGCAGCGCCGCGCGCAGGAAGATCGGCTCGAAAATCCCTTCCTGCTGGATTTCCAGCCGGCCCTGCCGCGCCAGTTCCAGCGCGGCGACGAAGCTGCTGGCGAGCGCGGAGCGGGCCATCGGACCATCCTGGCCGGTCGGCAGGAAGGATTCAAGCGCGGTCCAGTCGATCGCCGTGCCGACCAGCATGCCGACGCGCTGAATCGCTTCGTCCAGCGTCATCACCGGACGCACGGCGACCATATGGACGACCGGCTGGGTACGCGCCCGGATCTGGCCGTAGGATTGGATCAGGTCGTAGAGGCTGGCCGCCCATTTCGCCTTGCGGACAAGGCGCAGGCCTTCCGGGCGGGCACGGACGAAGACGTCGCGGCCGACGCGGTCGCGCGCCATCAGCCGGGCGCCCGCCTCCCGCATCGCCTGCAGCCGCTGCAACCGCAGTTGCAGGCGCAGGGCCAGCTCTTCCGGGCTGGGATCGGGCTGCGCCTGCTTGGGCAGCAGCAGCGCGGACTTCAAATAGGCAAGCCAGGCCGCCATGACGAGATAGTCGGCGGCCAGTTCCAGCTTCAGCTTCCGCGCGCCTTCGATATAGACAAGATATTGCTCGACCAGCGCGAGGATCGAGATTTCGCGCAGGTCGACCTTCTGCGTGCGGGCGAGCGCGAGCAACAGGTCGAGCGGCCCTTCCCAGCTTTCGAAGCTGACGGTGAGCGTATCGGGCCGCGGCGTCGCGGGCGGGGTGAAGAGGTCATCCACGATCAGGGCCTACCGCTCGCGGCGATGCGAGGCCGGGGCCCAATCACAACTCCGCGTCTCCGCACCTCTGCGTGAACCCGATATCGCATGTCAGGCAGGCACCAATGCCAGCAGGGCATCGCGGGTGGCGAGCAGTTGTTCCAGCGGCGGGCCGTGTTCGGGCAAGCGAACCGACGCCATCGCGCGATCGAGCCGCGCCTTCGACTCCGCGCTGATGTCGGGCAGTAGGTCGGCTATCCCCACCATATGGTCCATCTTCGCCCAGCAGTTGAGCGCGAGATCGCAGCCGGCCGCGACCACGCCTGCCGCCAGTTCCGGGATGCTGCCCTTGAGCGCCTTCATGTCGAGATCGTCGGACATCAGCAGCCCGTCAAAGCCGATTCGCCCGCGGATGATGGTCTCGATAACCGAAGCGGAGAGGCTGGCGGGGAGATCGGGGTCCCAGGCGGTATAGACAACATGGGCGGTCATGCCCATCGGTGCGTCCTTGAGCGCCTGGAACGGCGCAAGGTCGGTCGCCAGCGCCTCTTCATCGGCGGTGACGATCGGCAGGTCGTGATGGCTGTCGACCATCGCCCGGCCATGGCCCGGCATATGTTTGACGATGCCGACCACGCCGCCTTCGGCCAGCCCATCGATCACGGCGCGCCCAAGTGCCGCGACGCGCATCGGTTCGGCACCCAGGGTGCGATCACCCATGATGTCGCTCGCCCCCTCCTGCCGGACGTCGAGCAAGGGCAGCGCATCGACGGTAATGCCGGCTTCGGCCAGCGTCACGGCAATGGCATGCGCATTGGTGCGGGCGGCGGCGATCGCGCTGGACGGGGCGATGTCATACAACCGGTCGAAGACCGCGCCGGGCGGAAAGCTGGGCCAGACCGGCGCCTGCATCCGCGCGACACGGCCGCCCTCCTGGTCGATCATGATGAGCAGATCGTTGCGGCCATGCAGCGCGCGCAGATCGTCGGTGAGGGCGCGCAGTTGCGCGCGGTCGGCGATGTTGCGGCGGAAGAGGATATAGCCCGCCGGCTGGGCATCGTTGAAAAAGGCGCGCTCGTCGGCGGTGAGTTGCTCGCCCGAAAGGCCGAAGATTACCGGTTTCATGGGAAGCGATGGTAGCGGCTGTGGCGAGCGGTGTCGAAGGGGTTTGTGTCGACCTATTCCCTCTCCCCTGAAGGGGAGAGGGAATAGGTCGTGCCTTTAGAGTAGGATGACTTTACCTTGATCCGTTCGTTTCGAACGGAGGCAACTTGAATCCATCTAACGTCATCCCGCTCTAATTCACCACCATGCAGCTTTCGCCGGCCACCTTGAGCTTGCCGCACAGCGTGCTCGCCTGGGTCCCGGCAGAGGCGCGGAGGCGGTAGAGGGTGCTGCCGCCGACTTCGGCCGGCTCGACCGACATGGTGAGCGGGGCGAGATAGGCGAAGCGCTTGGAGAGACGCGCCCAGGCGTCGCGCGCGCCGGACTGGCTGCCATAGGCGCCGAGTTGGATCACCGCGCCGCCGACGCCGCGCGCAGGGGCTGCGGCAGGGCGGACGTTGGTTTCATCGGCAACGCGCGCGGTGACGCTTTGCGCGGGTTTGCCCGGATGCGTCGGACGCGATTCGCTGGGGGCCGTAGGCGTGATCGGCGCTTCGGGCACGCGGCTGGGATCGATCCGGCCGTCGCGCACCACGCCTTCGCTGGCGGCATAGCTCGCGTCGCCCTCACCCTCGAACTTCTTGGCATCCGCTTCATTGGCCGGAACCTTATAGTCGCCTGAGGGAGCCGCGATCAGCTTGCCTTCGCCTGCCGTGCCGCCGCCCTGATTTTGCAACAGCCAGACAGCCGCGACCACGCCGCCGATCAGCAGCAGGCCGCACAGGATGAAGCCCAGCAGTCGCAGCGGCGACAGGCCTTCTTCCTCTTCATCCTCGATGCCGGGCTCGAGCCAGGGCAGACGCTCCTCGTCGTCGAGATCGAGCCGCCCCCGCGCAAAATCGCCCATTGTCCCCAAGCTCCGCTTCGCTACTGCATTTCCGTCAATGCGGCCACGCCCATGAGCGCGAGACCGTTACGAATGATCTGCCCTATTCCACGGCTCAAGAAAAGGCGCGCGGATGTGGTAGCGGGATCGTCCGTCAGGATGACGCGCGCACGGGGATTATCGTTGCCCAAATTCCACCAACTGTGGAATTCGGAAGCCAAGTCGTTGAGATAAAAGGCGATGCGATGGGGCTCCCGGGCCGACGCCGCCCCTTCCACCACCCGTGGGAATTGGGCAGCGAGCTTCACCAGCCCCAGTTCCTGCGTCCCAAGGCGGGACAGGTCGGGCGCGGGAAGGTCGATTCCGGCTTCCTCCGCCCGCCGACCGAGCGAACTGATGCGCGCATGGGCATATTGCACGTAGAAGACCGGATTGTCCTTCGACGCCTCCACCACCTTGGCGAAATCGAAGTCCATCTGCGCATCGGCCTTGCGGGTGAGCATGGTGAAGCGGACCACATCCTTGCCCACTTCGCGCACGACATCGGCCAGCGTCACGAAATTGCCGGCGCGCTTGGACATTTTCACCGGCTCGCCATCGCGAAGCAGGCGGACCATCTGGATCAGCTTGACGTCGAAACGCGCCTTACCCTCGGTGAGCGCGGCGACGGCGGCCTGGATACGCTTGACCGTGCCGGCATGGTCGGCGCCCCAGATGTCGATCAGCTGGTCAGCGCCCTGGGCCTTCTGGAAATGATAAGCCATGTCGGCGCCGAAATAGGTCCAGCCGCCGTTCGATTTCTTGATCGGGCGGTCCTGGTCGTCGCCGAATTGGGTCGAACGGAACAGGGGAAGCTCCACCGGCTCCCAATCCTCGGGCGTCTCGCCCTTGGGCGCTTCGAGCACGCCGTCATAGACCAGGTCATGCGCGCGCAGCCATTGTTCGGCGGCTTCGGGCTTGCCGGCGGCCTGCAATTCGGCTTCGGACGCGAAAATGTCGTGATGGATGCCGAGCAGCGCGAGGTCGCTGCGGATCATCTCCATCATCGCCGCGACGGCGCGGGTGCGAAACAGGACGAGCCAGTCGCCCTCCGGCGCGCCGACATATTGGTCGCCATAGTCGGCGGCAAGCGCCTGGCCGACCGGAACCAGATAATCGCCCGGATAGAGACCTTCGGGGATTTCGCCCACAGCCTCGCCCAGCGCCTCGCGATAGCGCACATGCGCGGAGCGAGCGAGCACGTCGACCTGGCCGCCCGCGTCATTGATATAATATTCGCGGATAACCTTGTGCCCGACATATTCGAGCAGGGTCGCGAGCGCGTCGCCCACCACCGCGCCCCGGCAATGGCCCATATGCATGGGGCCGGTCGGGTTGGCGGAAACATATTCGACATTGACCGTGACGCCCTTGCCCGCATCGGAGCGGCCATAATCGGCGCCTTCGGCATGCAGCGCGGCCAGTTCCGCGCGCCAGGTGGCATCCGTCAGGCGCAGGTTGATGAAGCCGGGGCCGGCGATCTCGGCGCTTTCGACCTCTTCCAGCTTCTGCAGGCCCGCGATGATCTGTTCCGCGAGCACGCGCGGATTGGTTCCCGCCGGTTTGGCGAGCACCATCGCCGCGTTGGTCGCAAGGTCGCCATGACTCGCATCGCGCGGCGGCTCGACGGTCACGGGCTTGCGGTTGAGCCCGGCGGGCAGCGTGCCGTCAGCCTCCAGCGCGTCGAGGACGGCGTTCAGATGGGCGGTGAAACGGATGTAAAGGGACAAGGAACGAACTTTCTTACCAAAGTCCGTTCGCCCTGAGCCTGTCGAAGGGCGCGCCTGAACGAAGTGAAGGCACTTCGCTCCGCTCAGTGGCGGGCTTCGACTTCGCTCAGCCCGAACGGAGAAATAGGGCGGTCTTAGCGTGTCGCGTTATATCGGAGCTGGTCCTGGGTCAGGTTGAAACCCACGAGCAGCTCGAAGCTGGTTCGCTGCAGCGCCGCGCGGACGTCCGGCTGGGCGAAGGGATCGATCGCGGCGTCGGCGTCACCGGCCTTGCGCTTCTGCGTGATCAGCGCCTGAATAGGGGCGGGCAGCGTCGCGGCGGCCTTGTTGACATAGGAACCCGCCTTGGCCGTCGCGCTGGCGCGATACTGGCCGGCGGGGAAGTCCAGCACCACCTGGCCTACGCGCTTGGCGGTCACGGCGTTGCCGCCGCGCACCACGGCGGAGAAGAAGGGCAGCGTCACCTGCCGCGCGGCGCTCGCGTCGCTGCGGCGGGCGTTCACGGTGAAGGTCGCCTCGGTATAGAATTGGTCGCTTTCCGCGCAGGTCGACCGCAGGTCGGTGATGTTCGCCACCACGTCGATCGCCGCCGCGTCCGTGCTGCCTGCCGGGTTGAACAGGGTGACATCCCCCGTATAGGCCGGGATCGCCGCGGTCGGGCAGGCGGAACGGACGGCGACGATGCCGCCGGTCGCGTCGATTTCGCCCCGTCGCGAACAGCCCGCAAGGGCGAGGGCCAGCATTCCGGTCAGCGCAATTCGAGAAAAGGTCACAGGCAATCCCTTGGGAACAGGCGTGCCGGCTTCTTATCCGCACCCCGCCGCTCACGCAACCGAAAGGAACGCCGGCAGCCCTCACCCCTTCCTTCCGGCGCGACATTGGCCTAAGCGGCAGAGCATGACCGCCCTTCCCCCCATGAAGCTGCTCATCGCCGCGCCGCGCGGCTTTTGCGCCGGCGTCGACCGCGCCATCATCATCGTCGAACGGGCGATCGAGAAATATGGCGCCCCCGTCTATGTGCGGCATGAGATCGTGCATAACAAATATGTGGTCGACACGCTGAAGGCGAAGGGCGCGATCTTCGTGGAGGAGCTGGACCAAGTGCCTGACGGCGTGCCGGTGGTCTTTTCCGCCCATGGCGTGCCCAAGGCGGTGCCGGCCAAGGCCGACGAGCGCGGCCTCGACTATCTGGACGCCACCTGCCCGCTGGTCAGCAAGGTGCATCGCCAGGCGGAACGCCAGGTGGAAGCGGGACGGCATATCCTGTTCATCGGGCACAAGGGGCATCCCGAGGTGATCGGCACCTTCGGCCAGGTCGATCCGGGCCATATGACGCTGATCGAGACGGTCGAGGATGCGGCAGCCTTCGCCCCCGCCGATCCCGACAACCTCGCCTTCCTGACGCAGACGACGCTGTCGGTGGACGATACCGGAGCGATCGTGGCGACGCTCAAGCAGCGCTTTCCGACGATCCACGCGCCACGGGGCGAGGATATCTGCTATGCGACGTCCAACCGCCAGGCGGCGGTCAAGGCGATCGCGGCGCAATGCGACGCCGTCTGTGTGATCGGCGCGCCCAACAGCTCCAACTCGCTGCGGCTGGTCGAGGTGGCGGAGCGCGAAGGCACGCCCGCCCGCCTGATCCAGCGCGCCGACGACATTGATTTCGCCTGGCTCGACGGCGTCCGCACGCTGGGCCTGACCGCCGGGGCATCAGCGCCCGAAGTGCTGGTGCGCGAGGTGGTCGATCACATCGGCACCCGTTTCGACGTGACCGAGCAGCAGGTGGAAACGGCGCAGGAACACATCTCTTTCAAGCTTCCGCGCGGACTGGAGGCCGCATAAGTCGATGGCCGTCTATACCCATGTCCCCGCTGAAGAGATCGACGCTTTCCTCACCCGCTACGATGCCGGCCGGCTGGTCTCCGCGAAGGGGATCGCGGAGGGCGTGGAAAACAGCAATTATCTGCTGGAAACCACCGGCGCGGATGGGAAGGGCCACCGCTATATCCTGACCCTCTATGAAAAGCGGGTGGATGAGGCGGACCTGCCTTTTTTCATGGATCTGCTCGACCATCTGGGCGCGCGGGGATGCCTGGTGCCGCGATTCATCGCGGATCGGGAGGGCAAGCGCCTCCAGCAACTGGGCGGGCGTCCCGCCTGCCTGATCGAGTTCCTGACCGGCATTTCCGTGACCGAGCCGACCGCGGCGCAAGCGCGCGCGGCCGGCGAGGCTTTGGGACGGATGCACCGCGCGGCGGAAGGCTTTGCCGGGGAGCGCCGCAATGCGCTGGACCTTCCCGGCTGGCACGATCTGGCGGCGAAATGCGGCGAACATTTCGATGACATCGCGCCGGGCCTCGCGCAGCGCGTGTCGGACGAACTGGCCTTCCTCGACGCGCACTGGCCGGCACAGCTGGAGCGCGCGGTGATCCATGCCGACCTGTTCCCCGACAATGTGCTGATGCTGGGCGATCGGGTAACGGGCCTCATCGACTTTTATTTCAGCTGCACCGACATTCGCGCCTATGATCTGGCGGTGACGCACAGCGCCTGGGTGTTCAGCAATGACGGCGCGCATTTCTTTGGCGATCGATCGGCGGCACTGCTGCGGGGCTATGAGACCGCGCACGGCCTGTCCGATGCGGAGCGCGCCGCTTTCCTGACGCTCTGCCGGGGCGCGGCGCTGCGCTTCCTGCTGACGCGCGCCTATGACTGGATCAATACGCCCGCCGACGCGCTGGTGACGCGCAAGGACCCGCTCGCTTATCTTCGCCGGCTGGATTTCTATGCCGGCTCTACGCCCGAAGACCTGCTCGGCGCATGAGCGATCTTCCCGAGGTCGAGATTTTCACCGACGGCGCGTGCAAGGGCAATCCTGGTCCCGGCGGCTGGGGCGCGGTGCTGCGCTTCGGCGACAAGGAGAAGGATATCTCCGGCGGCGAGGCGCAGACGACCAACAACCGGATGGAGATGATGGCGGCGGTCGAGGCGCTGAACACGCTCAAGCGCCCCTGCCGGGTAACGCTCTATACCGACAGCAAATATGTGATGGACGGCATCACCAAATGGGTGTTCGGCTGGCAGAAAAATGGCTGGAAGACCGCCGACAGGAAGCCGGTCAAGAATGCCGAAATCTGGCAGGCTCTGGTCGCCGCAGCGGCACGGCACAAGGTGACGTGGCAATGGGTGAAGGGCCATGCCGGCCACCCGGAAAATGAGCGCGCCGACCAACTCGCCTGCGCAGCGGCGGAGAGTTTCCGGCGGTAGGTTGGGGTGGGAGGGGACATAAAATCCTCCCCATCAGCGGAAGCGGACCGGCAAATAGGCCGCCGGGTCGATCGCCGCGACGGCGAGCGGCAAATCGCCGCCTGTGAGCAGACCGACCCCCAGCAGGGCGGCGGCAGGCGCGGTCTGAATGCCGAAGCCGCCTTGCCCGGCAAACCAGAAAAAGCGGGGGTTCGCCGGGTCGAAGCCATAGACCGGCGCGCGATCGGGGGCGAAGCTGCGCAGCCCCGCCCATTTGCGCTCCACCGCCCCGATCGGCCAGTCGACCACGCTTTCGAACCGCGTGATCGCCTCCGCAACGGCCAGTTCCTCCGGCGCGGCATCGCAGGGCAACGAGGGTTCCTCATCATGCGGGGTCAGCCAGACGCGCCCTTCCCCTTCCGGCTTGAAGTAGAATTGCGAGGCCAGGTCCATGACCAGCGGCAGATCGGCCGAGGGCATGGCGGGCACGCGCAACTGCACCACCGTCCGGCGAAGCGGCGTGATGCCGATCGGCGCAACACCGCAGCGCGCGGCGACATCATCCGCCCAGGCACCCGCCGCATTGACGATGATGCCGCACTCGACGGCGCCTTGGCTGGTCCGGACCTCCCAGCCCCGCGGCGTGGCTGCGGCCGCTTCCAGACTGGCGGCGGTGCGCAGTTCGCCGCCACGACGGCGGAACTGGCGCAGCCAGGCCTGGTGCAGCGCGGCCACGTCGATATCGCAGACGCTCGGCTCCAGCAGCCCGATCGTCCATTCGGGCCGCAAGCCCGGAACCAGCAGCGCGGGATCGACCGGCAGCAGCGTGACGCGATCGGCAAATTCCGCCAGCAGCCCATCGCGCGCGGCGGCATCGGCGGCGCGACCGACATGCAGCGTGCGGCGCGGGGTCAGGAAAGGCCGGTCGGAGAAATCCGGATCGGGCGCGCGGAGCAGCGGCCCCGACGCGGTGGTCAGCGGCTGGACGGCGCGGCCGCCATAGGTTTCCTCCCAGAAGGCGACCGACCGGCCGGTCGCATGGTAGCCGGGGATAGGCTCGCGCTCCAGCATCAGGACCGAGGCGCCGGCTGCCAGTTCCGCGCCAAGACTCGCCCCGGCGATGCCGCCGCCGATGATGACGATGTCGAAACGGGTCATGCGGGCGCGGTTTCATCCAGAAAAGCATCGATCCGGCGGAGCGCATCGAGCCGGACGGGATCAAGCTCGCGCAATATCTCATGCGCGGCCTGTGCGCCATAGACGTGCAGCCGGGCACCGGGGATGCGGGCGGCCGCGCGGCGGATCGCGGGCGTGGACACCAGCCGGTCGTCCCGCGCGGCGAGGATCAGCAGCGGAACCGCTATCCGCCCCAGCCGGGCATCCCGTTCAAGCCGACGGGTCGACAGCAGCGCCTCCGCCACCCAGCGCCAGCTCGGCGAACCAAGCGCGATATCGCGACTATGATCGCGCCACCACAGTTCGTCGGCATAGCGCTCGGGATCATGGGTCAGGCGCTTCTGCCGCATCGCCTGCTGACGCGGCGAGCTTTCCTTCTGTGTCCAGGCCTGCCGGGTGGACAGGCCCAGCGCACACATCGCCCCGGCAATGCCCCGCGCAAGCCAGAGCGGCAACGGCGCACTGTGCACGCCCATCATCGGCGCGACGGTGACGGCCGCGTCCGGCGGCGCCATGCCTTCAGTCAGCGCGCGCAGCAGAAGATGCCCGCCCATGCTGTGCGCGACGATCACCGCCGGCCCCGTCCCCTGGACCCGCCACTCGGCGACGAGGGCATTCAGGTCCGCGATCCACTGATCGAAGTCATCGACATGGCCGCAGAGCGGATCGTCGGTCAGCCGGCCCGATCCTCCCTGGCCGCGCCAGTCGAATGTCGTGACGGCCCAACCCCGCTCCGCCCAATGCTGGACCACCTCCAGATATTTCTCGATCATGTCGCCGCGCCCGCCCAGCAACAGCATGCGCCCGCGTGTGCCCTCCCCCAACCGGTAACGGCGCAGCGGCCAGCCGTCGGGCGCGGTCCAGTAATCGAGCCGCCCGTTCATCGGCCAGGCGCGACGGTCGAAGGCCGGGGTAACGGACAGGGGCGAATCCATGGGGCGCATGGTTACGGTTTGGTAAGCCATCCGGTCTAGTGTGTAGTTTCATGACGGGGGAATATTTCAGGCTGGCGCTGCTGTGCGCCCTGGGCATGCTGCTGATCGCGGCGTCGGTGACGGACCTGCGCGAGCGGATCATCTCCAATCGGCTGAACCTGGCCATAGCCGCCATGGCGCCGCTGTGGTGGATCGCCAACGGCTTGCCGCTCTGGCCCGGCATGGCGATGCAGTTGGCGCTGGCGCTGGCCGTCTTCGCCCTGTTCGCGACACTGTTCGCTTGTGGGTGCATGGGCGGGGGCGACGTCAAGCTGCTCGGCGCGCTGGCGCTGTGGTTCCCCTGGGGGGCCGTGCTGTCGATGCTGATGATCATGGCGGTGCTGGGCGGCGTGGTGACGATCGTCACGGTCGTCCACCATCGCATGACAAGGCGGCTGGGGCAGCCGCAAATTCCTTACGGCATCGCCATATCGCTCGCCGCGCTGTGGCTGATTGGCGAACGATATCTTAACCATTTTGCGTAATTCTGGGGGCTCAGGCGCAACGCGTCTGAATGAGGGAGACGGATTTCATCATGGACGCCAAGAAAATCATGTTGCTGGTGGGAGCGCTGATCATAGCGATCACAACAGCCCTTCTCGCGCGCAACATGCTGAGTTCGTCCGGCGGCGCGCCTCAGGCCAATGCGTCGGCGATGCCGGCCGAGGCCGATCAGCCCCATGTGCTGGTCGCCACCAGGGCGCTGCCGGTGGGCACCATCCTGGATGCGGAGAGCTTCCGTTTCCAGCCCTGGCCCAAGGACCTCGTCGAGCAGGCCTATTATCTCCAGGGCCAGGCCGATCCCGCCAAGCTGGTGGGCAGCGTGGTCCGCACCGCCATTTCCGCCGGCCAGCCGATGACGGTCGGTTCGGTGATCAAGCCGGGTGATCGCGGTTTCCTCGCCGCAGCGCTCGGCCCGGGCATGCGCGCGGTCACGGTGCCGGTGTCGGCGCAAAGTTCGGTCGCCGGCTTCGTCTTCCCCGGCGACCGCATAGACCTGATGCTGACGCAGAGCGTGTCCGGCGGGGGCGACGGCGAGCCGCTCAAGGTTTCCGAAACCATCCTGCGCAACCTGCGCGTGCTCGCCACCGACCAGCGCATGGACGCGATGGGCGCCGACGGCAAGCCGGTGGTCCAGACCTATTCCAACGTCACCATCGAAGTGACGCCCAAGATCGCCGAAAAGATCGCGGTGGCGCAGACCATCGGTTCGCTGTCGCTGTCGCTGCGCTCGATCGCGGACAACGCGTCGGACCTCGACGCCGCCATTGCCGGCGCCGACGTCGACCTGCCCGATGGCGCCAATCCGAACGCGGAAAAGAAGATCATCGCCAAGCTCGCCGCTCGCCCGGTCGACAAGGGCAGCACCTATTCCACGGGGGCCGACGTGTCGCGCTACCAGCGCAGCAGCGTCCCCGCCAAGCCGCTCCAGGGCGCCGTCTCCGCCGTGCCGGCGGGGGGCGCGTCGATGGGGCCCGTTGCCGTGAGCGGCCCGGTGATCCGCATCGCCCGTGGCACCAGTGTGACCGAAGTTCCGGTCGGGGGGAAGTAAGATGAAGCGTCTCGATTTGCACGCGGGCAAGGCGGCGGTAAAGCCGCTCATCGGCCCCGCGATCGCGCTGGGCCTGGCGATCGCTGCGGCCGCCGCTCCGACCACCGCTCTCAACGCCGCGCCCGCATCGATGCAGGACAATGCGATCCTGCTGTCCGTCGGCGAAACCAAGGTCGTCAACCTGTCGGCCAAGATGTCCGACGTGGTGATCGGCAACCCGAACGTCGTCGACGTCCATGTCCGGGCGCAGAACCAGCTCTATCTGATCGCCAAGGGGCCGGGCGAAACCACGATCTTCGTCACCGCGACCAACGGCAAGGTGTTGTTTTCCGGCACGGCGCGGGTCGGCAACAACCTGACCAGCATCGACGATATGCTGAAACTGGCGATGCCGAACGCGGATATCGCGGTCAACAAGATGAACGGCATGGTCCTGCTGACCGGCACGATCGCCGCGCCCGAGGACGCCGCCGAAGCCGAGCGGCTGAC
>DATFDS010000227.1:0-24619 GCA_035251955.1 Sphingobium sp.
TTCTGCACCAGATCAAGGTCGGTGGCGATCGCCGAGCGGTGCGCGGCATAGAGCGACCGCTGCGCCACCAGGGTGCTGAGGAAGGTGTCGATCCCCGCGCGATAGCGTTCTTCCGACAGGGCATAGGCCTTCTGGTTCGCCACCACCAGGGCCCGTTGCGCGCGCTGCTGATCGTCGATCGTGCCGGCGCGGGCCAGCCCGTCGGCGACGTCGCGAAAGGCGCTCTGGATCGCGCCCTCATAGCTGGCGAGGGCAGCGTCGCGCTGGGCCTTGCTATAATCGACATTGGCGCGCAGCCCGCCGCCGAAGATCGGCAGGCTGGCCGCAGGCGCCGCGCTCCAGGCGAAGGCATCCCCGCTGAACAGCGACGACAAGGCCGAACTGGCGACGCCGATCGCGGCCGTCAGGCTGATCCTGGGGAACATCGCCGCGCGCGCCGCGCCGATGTCGGCATTGGCGGCCATCAGCGCATGTTCGGCCTGCAGCACGTCGGGCCGCTGCAGCAGTATCTCGGAGGAGAGGCCAGCCGGCACCTGCGCCGTCGCCGCGATCAGCCCCCCCAGCGAGCCCGGCAGCAGCGCTTCTTCCACCGGCGCGCCGGTCAGAAGGTCGATCGCGTTGCGATCCTGCGCCACCTGCGTCGTTGCGGCGGCAAGGTCCGACCGCGCCTGCTCCACGATGGTTTCGGCCTGGTGCACGTCCAGCTTGCCGGAGAGGCCGGCATTGTTGAGCGTCCGCGTCAGCGTGAGGGTCCGTTCGGCGCTGGCCAGCGTCTCGCGCGACAGGGCCAGCAACTGCTGGTCGGCAGCCAGCGTCGCATAGGCGTTCGCGGTTTCGGCCACCAGCGCGATGCGCGCCGCGCGCGCGCCCTCCTGCGTGCCGAGATAGGTTTGCAGCGCCGCCTCCGACAGGTTGCGCAGCCGGCCGAACAGGTCGATTTCAAACCCGCTGAAGCCGATATCCGCGCTGTAGCTGTCCTGCCGGCTGCCGTTGCGCCGTGTCAGGCTGGCGTCGGCGTCGGTGGTGATGGACGGCAGCTGCGCCGCGCGCTGGACGCGATATTGCGCGCGCGCCGCCAGCACATTGGCCAGTGCTACGCGCAGGTCGCGATTATTGGTCAGCGCCCGCTCTATGATGGTCTTGAGCCGCGCGTCGCCGACCAGGCTGGTCCAGGGCAGGCCCGCTTTCTCGGTGGCGCTTGCGGCCCGATAGGCGGTGCCCGCAGGCCAGGTGGTGGGCACCGGCGCTGCCGGGCGGACATAGGTCGGCGCCAGGTTGCACGCACTGAGCGCCGTCGCGCTGGAGAGCAGCAACAGGCGTTTCATGCCTGCACCTCCGCGGCGTTCGGCCCGGTCGCTCGGCTCTTGCGGTCGAACAGCGTCATGATCGTCAAGAAGAAGAGCGGCACGTAGAAGATCGCCAGCACCGTGCCGGTGGTCATGCCGCCCACCACCGCCGTGCCGATCGCGACGCGGCTCTGCGCGCCCGCCCCGGTGGCGACGGCCAGCGGAAAGACGCCCGCGATGAAGGCGAGCGATGTCATCAGGATCGGGCGGAAGCGCAGCCGTGCCGCCTCCATCGCCGCAGCATAGGCGTCCTTCCCTTGCTTATAGGCCAGCTCTGCGAACTCCACGATCAGGATGGCGTTCTTGGCGGCCAGACCCATGGTGGTGAGCAGTCCGACCTGAAAGAAGATGTTGTTCTCCAGCCCGCGCGCCCACACCGCTATCACCGCGCCGACCAGGCCGAGCGGGATCACCAGCAACACCGCGAGCGGGATCGACCAGCTTTCATAGAGCGCGGCGAGGCACAGGAACACGACCAGCACCGACAGGCCGTAGAGCAAAGGCGCCTGCCCGCCCGACAGCTGCTCCTGAAAGGACAGGCCGCTCCAGGCATAGCTGGTGCCGCCGGGCAGCTGCTTCTGCAGCCGCGCGATCTCGTCCATCGCCTCGCCTGAGCTGGCGCCCGGCGCCGCCTGTCCCTGGATTTCATAGGAAGACTGGCCGTTGAAGCGCGATACGGTGGTCGGTCCCATTTCCCAATGGGTGGTGGCAAAGGCGGAGAAGGGGACCATTTCGCCGGTGCTGCTGGAGCGGACCTGCCAATTTTCGATATCGGTCGGCAGCGCGCGATAGGGGGCGTCGGCCTGCATATAGACCCGCTTCACCCGCCCGCGATCGACGAAATCGTTGATATAGGTGCTGCCCCAGGCGGAACTCAGCACATCGTCGACATCGCTTTGGGTCAGGCCCAGCACGGCGAGCTTTTCGGCATCGATATCGACCTTGAGCTGCGGCGTGTCTTCCAGCGTGGCGGCACGCACGCCTGTAAGCAGCGGGCTCTGCGCGGCGGCGGCGAGCAGCTGGTTGCGCAGTCCCAGGAAGCGCTCCCGGGTGAGGCCGCCGCTGTTCAGCAGTTCGAAGGTGAAGCCGTTCGATTGGCCGAGGCCGCGGATGGAGGGCGGCGTCATTGCCAGCACCTTGGCATCGCGGATCGCCCCGAACGCCTTGGTCGCCCGCGTGGCAATGGCCGACGCGCTGTTTTCCGCGCCCGAGCGCTCCTCCCATGGAGCCAGGTTGATGAAGCCCTGGCCCGTATTCTCGCCCTGGCCGGCAAAGCTGAAGCCCTGCGCGGTGAAGATGCTGTCGACATTGTCGGCCTCGTCGTTCAGGAAATATTCCCGCACCTGGCTGACCGCCGCGGCAGTGCGCGATGATTTGGCGCCGGCGGGCAGCGTCAGCTGCACCATCACCTGGCCCTGATCCTCCACCGGCAGGAAGCTGGTGGGCAGCCGCGCGAACAGCAGCGCCATCAGGCCCACGATCAGCAGATAGCCGCCCCAGAACAGCGCCCGGCGGTGCAGCACGCCGTCGAGCCGGCGGACATAGCCATGGGTCACGCGGTCGAACCAGCGGTTGAACTTGCCGGCCCAGCCATGATGGCGCCGCTCCACGGCCGCCGGCTTCAGGATCGTCGCGCACAGGGCCGGAGACAGGATCAGCGCGACCACGACCGACAGCAGCATGGACGAGACGATGGTGATCGAAAATTGGCGGTAGATGACGCCGGTCGACCCCCCGAAAAAGGCCATGGGCAGCAGCACGGCGGACAGCACCAGCGCGATGCCGACCAGCGCGCCGCCGATCTCCCCCATCGACTTGATCGTCGCGGTCCGGGCGTCCAGCCCTTCCTCCATCAGTCGCTCGACATTTTCCACGACCACGATCGCGTCGTCGACCAGCAGGCCGATCGACAGTACCATGCCGAAGAGGGTCAGCGTGTTGATGGAATAGCCGAACAGCGCCAGCACGCCGAAGGTGCCCAGCAGCACCACCGGCACCGCAATCGCCGGGATGATGGTCGCACGCCAGCTCTGCAGAAAGACGAACATCACCACCACCACCAGGCCGACGGCTTCCAGCAGGGTATGGATGACTTCCTCTACCGACAGGCGGATGAAGGGCGTCGTGTCGCGCGGGAAGGCAACGGCATAGCCATGGGGCAGGTTCGCCGAAAGTTCCTGCACCTTGGCCTGCACGAGTTCCGCGGTCTTGAGCGCGTCGGCGCCCGGGGCCAGCTGTATCGGCATGCCCGACCCCGGATGACCGTTCAGCACGGCTGAAGAGGTGTAGCTTTCATTGCCCAGTTCGACGCGCGCGACGTCGGACAGGCGGACGACCGATCCGTCGCCTTGCGTCTTGACGATGATGTTGCGGAACTGTTCGGGTGTCTGCAGCCGCGACCGGGCGCGCACCGTGGCGTTGAGCTGCTGGCCCGCCGGCGCGGGATCGGCGCCGATCTGCCCGGCGGAAACCTCCACATTCTGCGCCCGGACGGCGTTTTCGACGTCCGACGGCATCAGCTTGACGGTGGCGAGCTTGTAGGGATCGAGCCAGATGCGCATCGCATATTGCGATCCGAAGATCTGCGTCTGGCCGACCCCCTCGATCCGCGAGATCGGATCCTGGAAATTATTGACCAGATAGTCGGAAATGTCCGCCTGCGACGCGTGGTCGGTCTTGTCGTAAAGGGCGACCAGCATCAGGAAGTCGGTTTGCGACTTGGTGACGGTCAGGCCCTGCTGCTGCACCGCATTGGGCAGGCGGCTCAGCGCCTGCTGCACCTTGTTCTGCACCTGCACCTGCGCGGTGTCGGGATCGGTGCCTTTCTCGAAGGTTATGGTGATCCGCGACTGGCCGTTGGCGGTCGAGGATGAAGAGAAATACATGAGGCCGTCAATGCCGGTCAGCTGCTGTTCGATGACCTGGGTGACGCTGGTTTCGACGGTGTCGGCTGATGCGCCGGGATAATTGGCGCTGACGTTGACGGAGGGCGGCGCGATGTCCGGATATTGCGCGATCGGCAGGGTCAGCATCGCGCCCGTGCCGGCGAGCATGATGCCGATCGCGATCACCCAGGCGAAGATGGGGCGCTCGATGAAGAAGCGGCTGAGCATCGGCCGGTCCTACTTCGCCGTGCTCACGGGCGCGGCGCGGACCTTGTCGCCCGGCTGCACCTTGTCCGTGCCTTCGACGATCAGCCGGTCGCCCGCCTTGAGCCCGGCGGTGATCAGCCATTTGTCGCCGATCGCCTGACCGGCGGTCACGGTGCGCCGCTCCACCTTGCCCGCGCGGTCGACGACCAGCGCGGTCGCCTGCCCCTTGGGGTCGCGGCTGATGCCCTGCTGCGGGGCGAGGATGGCGTTGGGCACCACCGCCTGCGGCGCGACCACGCGCACGAACATGCCTGGGAGCAGCAGGCTGTCGGGATTGGGGAAGCGCGCGCGCAGCGTGATCGTGCCGCTGTTGGGATCGACGATCGGTTCGGCGAATTCGACCCGGCCTTCCAGCGGATAGTCGGTGCCGTCGTCCAGCTTCAGGCGGATCGCGGCGCTTGCGGGAAGCGCCTTGCCCGCCGCCAGCGCGCGGCGCAGCGCCAGCAGGCTGGTGCTCGACTGGGTGATGTCGACGAAGATCGGATCAAGCTGCTGGATGGTCGCGAGCGCGGTCGTCTGGCTGGCCGTCACCAGCGCGCCCGGCGTCACCGCCGACCGGCCGATCCGTCCGCTGATCGGCGCGCGGACCTGGGTGAAGGTCAGGTTGATGCCCGCCGTCTGCAGCGATGCGCGCGCCTGCTGCACCGCCGCGCCCGCCTGCCGCGCGGTGGCGATCACATCGTCGCGGTCCTGCGCGCTCACCGCCTCGCTCTGGCCCAGCAGGCGATAGCGCCGCGCCTTCGCCTCGGCCGCCGCGGCGGTCGCCTGCGCATTGGCGAGCGTCGCCTGCGCCTCGTCGCGCGAGGCGCGATAGAGCGAGGGGTCGATCTGATAGAGCGGCTGGCCGGCCCGGACATAGGAGCCTTCGGTGAACAGCCGCTTCTGGACCACGCCCGCGACCTGCGGCCGGACTTCCGACATCATGGTCGATGCGGTGCGGCCGGGCAGTTCGGTCGACACGGTCACATTCTGCGCCGTCAGCGTCACCACCCCGACCTCCACCGGCTGCTTTTCCGGCTTCTTCGCATTGCCGCAGGCGGCAGCGAGCAGGCAGAGCGCCACGACGGCAGCCTGGCGGGAGGGAAGGGGAAAGGACAAGTCAGTGCGCAACGACGATTCCATCATCAAAAAGGGACTTCGCCCGGCGCAGGGGGAGGGACGCGCCGGGCGAAGGTCGGCCGCCACCGCTCGAAAGCTACCGGCATGATCGTGCGCAGCGCGGCCGCGCGCCATCATGCCGGGGGATTGCCGACCGTCCCCTCATTCACGCTTCCCCCGTCACTTTATAGCGCGAGTTGTTTTCGCCCTGTAACGCAATGTATCGTTAGGTATCAGGCGATGCGCGGGGCGCAGACTTTTGCCGATCGAGCCGATAGAAGGGCCGCCATGCCGGAACCGTCCCAGCCTTCCCGCCTGATCGTGGTCGATGACGATCAGGATATTCGCGACCTGATCGTCGCCCAACTGCGCCAGGACCATTATGACGTGCGCGCGGCGGGCAGCCTGGCCGAACTGGACGCCGCGCTCGCGGAGCGGCCCGCCGACCTCATCGTGCTGGACCTCAACCTGCCTGACGGCGACGGGCTGTCGCTGTGCCGCGAATTGCGCGGCCGGGGCGACGACATCCAGATCATCATGGTGACGGCGCGCGGCAGCGCGATCGATCGGGTACTGGGGCTGGAGCTGGGCGCCGACGATTATCTGACCAAGCCCTTCGAGCCGCGCGAGCTGCTGGTGCGGGTGCGCAACCTGCTGCGCCGGTCGGGCCGCGACGACGCCGATCGCCAGCGGCAGAAGGGCGCGCATATCGCCCATTTCGGACCCTGGCGGCTCGACCTGTTCCAGCGCCGCCTGATCGCCACTGATAACCGCTTGATTATGCTTTCCTCTGCCGAATTTCGCCTGCTCTCGCGCTTCATCGAGGAGCCCAATGTCGTGCTCTCGCGCGAGACGCTGGTGCCCGAGCGGCGCGCCACCGCCGCCTTCGACCGATCGATCGATCTGCAGGTCAGCCGGCTGCGGCAGAAGCTCGCCGCGTTGCCCGGCGGCGAGGAACTGATCCTGACGGTGCGGGGCGAAGGCTATGTCCTGGCGGCCCCGGTGCGCTACGAATGATCGGATCGCCCGTCCGCCGCGTCCGCGCCTTCTTCCGCTCGCTCGCCGGGCAGATATTCCTGCTGCTGACCATCGGCATGTCGCTCGCCGCGATCCTGGCGCTGCTCATCGCCGAACAGAGCCGCAGCCGCGATTTCGCCCGCTGGCGCATCCAGCGCGTCGTCGCCAGCGCCGAAGATATCGCGCACCGGCTGCAGCGCGATCCGCGGGGGATCGAAACGATGCTGGCCAGGCAGCAGATCATGGGCGCGGCGCCTGCGCCCGCCGGCATCGCCGTCACCGAACCCGATACGGACCTGGCGGAGGCGCTGACGGCGCGCTTCGGAAGCGACTCACATCCTGAGGCTGGTCAGGTGCCCACGGGCTTTTGCTTTCCACAGTTGCATTATGTGTCCGAACGCGCCGCCGGCTTGATCGGGGCGCCCCGCCCGGACTGCTGGATCGTGCGCTTCACCGACGACAGCGGCGTCCGGCGGGCGATGTCGCTCTATCTGCCGCGCGTTGCTCGTCCGAGCAGCACGGTCACGAAGCCGATCTATCTGCTGCTCATCATCCTGTCTTCGGCCGGCCTCGCGATCATCGTCGCCCGTTTCGTCGCCAAGCCGCTGCGCCGGCTGGAACATGCCGCCGAAGCCTTTTCCGTGTCGCTCGATCTTGAGGAAATTCCTGAGCGCGGGCCGGAGGAGGTGCGCGCCGCGCTGTCGACCTTCAACCTCATGCAGCGCCGCGTGCGGGCGGGCTTTGCCAAGCGGACGCAGCTGCTCGCCGCGATCAGCCACGATCTCCAGACCCCGCTCACCCGCCTGCGGCTACGGCTGGAACTGGTGGAAAATGAGGAGCTGCGCGCGCGCCTGCTGCAGGACCATCATGCGATGCAGACGCTGGTGCGCGAAGGGCTGGACCTGGCCGCCAGCACCGAAACGCAGGAGGAATGGTCGGTTGTCGACATCGACTCGCTGCTCATCAGCATGGCCGAAGATGCGCAGGATCTGGGGGCTTCCTTGCGCTTCACCGGCGGATGCGGGGGCACGGTTCGGGTAAAGCCGAACGCGCTGACCCGCTGCATCGGCAATCTGGTCGATAACGCCGTCAAATATGGCGGCAGCGCGGAAATCAGCTGCGCCCGGCAACAGGGCAGGTTGATCGTAGAGGTGCGCGACCGCGGCCCCGGCATCCCGTCCGATCAGCTGGACCAGATGTTCGAACCTTTCACCCGCGGCGCCGCAGGGCAGCCGGGGGGGCGGCCCGGCACCGGCATCGGCCTAACCATCGCCCGCTCGCTGGCGCTGACCTTCGAGGCATCGGTCCGGCTTGCCAATGCGGAGGATGGCGGCCTTACCGCCATCATCGATATGAAGGCGTAAGCTCCACCTGCCGCGTCGCCAGCCTCTCGGCTTCGGCGGGATCGTGGGTCACGTAGAGCATCGGCAGCTTCAGTTCGTCGCGGATGCGCAGGATGACGTCGATAATGTCGCTGCGCCGCCGCAGGTCGATCGACGCCAGCGGTTCGTCCAGCAGCAATGCGCGTGCGCCCGACAGCAAGGCTCGCCCGATCGCGACCCGCTGCGCCTCCCCACCCGACAGCGACCGGGGCCAGCGGTCGAGCAGCGTGCCGATGCCGAGAAAATCGACCACGTCTTCCAGCGCCATCCACCGGTCCTCCGGCCGCGCCAGCCGGTAGCCGTAGAGCAGGTTCGCCCGCACGCGCAGATGCGGGAACAGCCGCCCGTCCTGGAACACATAGCCCAGCCGCCGCCGATGCGCGGGCAGGTCGATGCCGCCGGCTGTATCGAACAAGGTTTCGCCGCCCACCCGCACATGGCCGGCATCGGGGCGCAGCAAGCCCGCGACCATGTTCAGCACCGATGTCTTGCCCACGCCCGAAGGTCCCCACAGCACGGTCAGCCCATCGGGCGCGGCGAAGCGCAGTGCAATCAGGCTCTCGCTCATCGTCTTGCGGACATCGACGTCAAAGGACATGGCCGCTCCGTCCCGCGCGCATCCGGTGGCTCAATGCCTCGGACGCGACCAGCGCGCCCAGCGACAGCGCGACGGAGATCAGCGCCAGCCGCCACACCGTCGCATCGGCGCCCGGCACCTGCAGCGCGCTGTAGATCGCGATCGACAGGGTGCGCGTCTCACCTGGAATATTGGACACGAAGGTGATGGTCGCCCCGAATTCGCCGATAGACCGCGCGAAGCCCAGGATGAAGGCGGTTGCGATCCCCGGCAGCGACAGCGGCAGCGCTATGGTGAGGAAGCACCAGGCGGGACTGGCGCCCAGCGTGCGCGCCGCATCCTCGATGCGATGGTCCACCGCCTCGATCGACAGGCGGATCGCCCGCACCATCAGCGGCAGCGCCATGATCCCCGCCGCGATCGCCGCGCCGGTCCAGCGGAACATGACGCTTACGCCCAGCCAGCGTTCCAGCAGGCTGCCCACCGGCCCCGCCGGACCGAAGGCGAGCAGCAGCATCCATCCGATAACGACCGGCGGCAGCACCAGCGGCAGATGCACCGCCGCGTCCAGCAGCAGCTTGCCCGGAAAACGCCCGCGCGCCAGCAGCCAGCCGAGCGCGAAGGCGAAGGGCAATGTCACCAGCACCGCCGCCAGGCTGACCTTCAGCGACAGGGCGACAATGTCCCAATCATCGGGGCTGAGCAGCATCGCGCGGCGTCACTTCGTCCCGAAGCCGAAGCGGCGGAAGATCGCCTTGCCACGGGCCGATAGAAGGAAACGGCGGAAACCTTCCGCCTCCGGGTGGGTCGATCGGCTCAGCAGGGCGAGGGGGTAGGTGATCGGCGGATGGCTCCCCGCCGGGAAGACGCCGGCGATCCGCACGTCGCGGCTGGCGCGCGCGTCGGTTTCATAGACGATGCCATAGGGCGCTTGGCCCCGCTCCACCAGCGCCAGCGCCGCGCGGACATTCTCCGCCGCCGCGACGCGCCCGGCGACCGATGGCCAGACATCCAGCGCCTGGAGCGCGGCCTTGCCATATTTGCCCGCCGGAACGCTGTCGGGGTCGGCCATCGCCAGCCGCCCGCCGCCCAGCGCCCGCACCAGGGGGAAGCCGCGCCGGATCGCGAGGCCGCCGCCTTTCCCCGCCGCCGCCACCAGCACCAGCCGGTTGGTGAGGAAGGGGACGCGCGTGCCCCGCTTCAACAGGCCTTTGGCCGCGACCGCATCCATCCATGGCTCGTCGGCGGAGAGGAACAGGTCTGCCGGCGCGCCTGCCTCGATCTGTCGGGCGAGGGCGGAGGAGGCGGCGAAGGACAGGACCGGCCGGTCGTGCCCCTGCTTTGCCCAGGCATCGGCCGCAGCGGTCAGCGATTCCTGAAGGCTCGCCGCCGCCAGCACCAGGGGACCCTTCTCGCGCGCCGCTACGGGCAGGGCGAAGAAGGCCGCCAGCAACAGACACAGCAGGGAAAGATGGCGACGCATGCAGATACTCCGCGCTTGGGCAATATATGTTCCTATACAGCCCGCGCGCGCCATGGCGACGGCAAATTTTCCTTTCTTCCTCCCGGCACCGGCAATTTCCTATAGTTGATACATCAAGGTGCGCCTGCCTTCGCAGGGGGCACGTTAGCTTGTGGATTTCGCGAGACCATGACCACCATCGACGATCCCATCACCCGGACCATGCGCCGCATCGAAGGCGGCACCTTCCTCATGGGGTCGGACCGCTTCTATCCTGAGGAGGCGCCGCCCCGCCGGGTCAGCGTCGACAGCTTCTGGATCGACGAGACGCCCGTCACCAACCGCGATTTCGCCCGCTTCGTCGAGGCGACCGGCCACCGCACGCTGGCCGAGATCGCGCCCGATCCGCGCGACTATCCGGGCATGGACCCAGGCATGGCGCGCGCCGGGTCGCTGCTGTTCCAGCGGATGCGCGGGCCGGTCGACCTCCTGGACTTCACCCAGTGGTGGAGCTTCAGCTTCGGCACCGACTGGCGCCATCCGCATGGGCCCGACAGCGGCCTCGATGATCTGTGGGACCATCCCGTCGTCCATGTCGCCTTCGCCGACGCCGAAGCCTATGCGCGCTGGTCGGGCAAGGCGCTGCCGACCGAGGCGGAATGGGAATTCGCCGCGCGGGGTGGGCTCGATGGGGCGGACTATGCCTGGGGTGACGAACTGGCGCCGGAGGGCGTTTGCCAAGCCAATTACTGGCAGGGCGCCTTCCCCTATGGCAACACGCTGGAGGACGGCTATGAGCGCACCTCGCCCGTGCGCAGCTATCCGGCGAACGGCTATGGCCTGTCCGACATGATCGGCAATGTCTGGGAATGGACGACCGACTGGTATGCCCAGCCCAGGGTCGAGCGCAAGGCGAAGGGCGGTTGCTGCGTCCCAGCCAATCCGCGCGGCGGCACGAAGCGCGAAAGCCTGGACCCGGCCAATCCCCAGGTGCCGATCGCGCGCAAGGTGCTCAAGGGCGGATCGCATCTGTGCGCGGCCAATTATTGCCGGCGCTACCGCCCCGCCGCACGCCACCCGCAGGCGGTGGACAGCAGCACCAGCCATATCGGCTTTCGCTGCATAGTGCGGGAGCGGCGGGGGTGAATGGAGGCCGCCCTTCTGCACCGCACCCAGCGATTAAAACTCAGCGTGGAGGCAATCCCAGCCGCGCGCGCTGGATGGCGAGGGCGTCGCCCGTAAGCGGCGGGCGTTCGCGGGCGGGCTTGCCCTTGCGCAGGCGCTTGGCGTCCTTTTCCGGCGGGTCGACGCGACGGACGCGGACGGCGACATGCCCCTGGTCCTTCACGCCGAGCAGCTGTGCCGCGCCGCGCGACAGATCGATGATGCGCCCGCGCGCAAAGGGACCACGATCGTTGACGCGGACAAGGGCGGTGCGGCCGCTCGTCAGGTCGGTAACCTCGACATAGGATGGCAACGGCAGGGTGGTGTGCGCGGCGGTGATCCAGCCGGGACGAAATGGCTCGCCGCGCGCGGTGCGATTGCCCGATTCACTCCCATACCAGCTCGCATAGCCGACCTGATCGTAGCCAGGCTGGTCGGCGGGGACATAGGTGGTGCCACGCACCTTGTAGGGCGCGCCGATGCGCACGGGCGTATCCGACACCGGTTGATAGGACGCGCAGCCGGCGAGCAGCAGGGCGGCGGCAAGGAGAGGGGCGAAGCGCAGCATCATGGCTGTGCCATAGCGTCGCAAGGGCATGATCCTCAAGCCGCGCATCCAACGGACTCGGCGTATCCGCCCACCCGCTCATCCGAGACTTTGCAATGCGTTCAGAAGGATAGGTGCGTTGCCCCTTATCGCAGCGGTCACATCGCTAATAGCGCGTGCCGACTCAGGGCCGAGCAGATAGGATGGAGCTGTCGCGGGCTTCCGGGGGGGCCGCGGCTCGCCACTGCGGCGAATTGGGCTCGGCTGCCCCGACCATCTCCCCAAGGGCTAACAGCCGAGCCCAAATGGGGCGCTCCATTTTTCGATCAGGCCTTGGGATCCTGCGGCTGCGGGTGACGCAGGCCGACCTCGTCCAGCGCCTTTAGGAGATCGTCGAACAGGCCGTCCCGCGGCAGCGGGAAAAGGCGCGAAAAGCTGGACCCCAGCCGGCGGATGTCGTCCTGCGTCAGCAAGCCGATCGCTACAATGTCTTCCTGGGTGTCCATGCGGCGACCCCTCCTGACTAACCCAAACGATGCAGACAGGGTTCGGTGCCAAGCCTTTCCAGTAAAATGGCAAAAATCTCGCTCATCCCCTTGAGACGCGATCAGGCCGCGCGCCTGCTCGGCCCGTCCGGCGAGCGATGGCAAAGAAGGATGACCGCGGCTGCCCTTTAGGAACGGGGGATCGAAAAGGCCGATTGAACGGTTTGTGCGTCGGTAGTTTATGATAATGTGAGGGAGCCATAAAGGGCCTTCCCTTCATGGCCCGGCCCTTAGGGGGCGAAGATAAATGACGGGCGGACTGACCGGTAAGCGCGTTCTGATGCAGATGGTCGCCCGGCTGTGTGCGGTGAGGGCGGTGTCATGAAAGTGATGAGCGCGCGCGCGACGGTGGCTGACCCGGTACTGAAGCGCTTTCGCGCGCTTACCCCCCTGGACCAGACGGCGGTGGCGGCGCTGCAGGAAGCGACAGAGCGCAGCTTCGCCGTGGCCGTCCGGCAGGAACTGCTGCATGAGGGCCGGGAAATCGAACGGCCGCTGCTGCTGGTGCGGGGATGGGCGGCGCGGACCCGCTGTCTGGAGGATGGCCGGCGCCAGATCATCAACTTCATCGTGCCGGGCGACCTCATCGGCTTTACCGGGCTGGAAAACGCCTTGGCCCCATCGACGGTGACGGCGCTGACCGATGCCGTCGCCTGCGTCGCGCCCGACCCCGCGCTGTCCGCTTCGCTCGCCAACGCCTATGCCATCAGCCGCGCGATGGATGAATCGCATTTGCTGGGGCAGATAACGCGGCTGGGCCGGCTGAATGCGCATGAACGGATACAGGATCTGCTGTTGGAACTGCTCGAACGGCTGGAACTGGCCGGGCTGGCCGCGAACGGGCGCTATTCGATCCCGTTGACGCAGGAGGCGCTGGCGGACGCGCTGGGACTGACGCCGGTGCATGTGAACCGGATGCTGCAGCAGGCCCGGCAGGCCGGGCAGCTGAGTTGGCAGGGCGGGGTCGTGGTGCTGCACGACCCCAAGGCGATCCGGCGCAAGGTCGGCCGATTGAAGGTCCGCGTGTCGCGGGCGCTGATTTGATGCGCTGTCAGCGCGCCATTTCCTCCGGCCAGTAGAGCCGCATCGGATTGTCGACCAGCAGCTTGCGCTGCAGTTCGGCGGTCGGCGCGATACGGGGAATCATGTCGACCAGCGCGCCGTCGTCGGGAATCGCCTTTTCCATGTTCGGGTGCGGCCAGTCGGTGCCCCACAGGACCCGGTCCTGATACTCGGCAACCAGCGATGCGACGGCGGTGGCGAAATCGTCCCAGGGCTGGCCCTTGGGGTCGAGCCGGTCGGGGCATGTCACCTTGGTCCAGATGTCGTCGCGGCTGTCGAGCAACGTGCGGAAAGCGCGCATATCCGGGCCATCGGGACCTTGCGCCACATCCGGGCGGCCCATGTGATCGATGACGAGCGGCACGGGGATCGCGTCGAGGAAGGGACGCAGATCGTCCAATATGTCCGCTTCGAAATAGACCACGACATGCCAGCCGAGCGGCTGGATGCGCCGGGCCACGTCGAGAAACTTGTCCTTGGGCGCATCGTCGACCAGGCGCTTGAGGAAATTGAAGCGCACGCCCCGCATGCCGCCGTCATGCAGTTGCTCGAGTTCCGCGTCGGTGATGGCGGGATCGACCACCGCCACGCCGCGTGCCTTGCCGTCCGACCTGGCGATGCCGTTCAGCGTCGCGGCATTGTCCGTGCCGTGGCAGCTTGCCTGCACGATGACGTTGCGGGAGAAGCCGAGCCGGTCGCGCAGCGCGAACAGCATGTCCGGGCCGGCGTCCTCGGGCAGATATTTGGCCTTGGGGCTGAAGGGGAAGTCCGCCATCGGCCCGAAGACATGGCAATGCGCGTCGACCGCGCCGGGGGGCGGGGTGAAGCGCGGGACAGAGGGATGGCCGTGCCAGCTGATGATGCGCTGCGGGTCATTGGCCGTCATGCGAAAACCTCTCCATCCATCAATTTGCGGGCGGTGCGCAGCATGGCGGCGCTGGTGACATTGCCCGTCTGGTCCAGTTCCATGACGCAGGTCGTTTCCCCTGTGGGATGTTCGACCGACAGAGTCTTGCGGCTGCCGGCGGGGATCGCGGCGACCTCGGCCGCGGGCGATCCTTCGATCAGGCAGGCGGTGGCGACGCTGACCGCGCCCAGCACGCCGATCGAGGCATGGGCGCGGTGCGGAATGAAGCTGCGCACCGTCACCGCGCCGCCATTGCGGGGCGGGGCGACCAACATCATCTTGGGCACCGATTTTTCCCTGACATCGCCCAGGTTCATGCGCTCGCCCACGGCAAGGCGGATCGTTTCGATCCGGGCCTTGAGCGCGCTGTCCTTGTCCAGGGTCTCGCGGTCCTCATAGCCGGTGACGCCGACATCCTGCGCCTTCATGACGACACAGGGCATGCCATTGTCGATCAGCGTGACGCGCACGCCTTCAACCTCGTCAAAGGCGTTGCCGGTGGGGAGCAGCGCGCCGCAGGAGGAACCGGCGGTGTCGCGAAACTCCAGCGGGATCGGCGCGGCGCTGCCGGGGACGCCATCGATTTTCGCCTCACCGTCATAGCGCACCTTGCCGCCGGGCGTTTCGACGGTGGCGATGGCGATCTGGCCGGTATTTTCCATGAAGATGGCGACGCGCGTTTCGCCCTCCCGAGCCGCGACAAGGCCGCGCTCGATCGCGAAGGGGCCGATGCCGGCGAGGATATTGCCGCAATTCTGCGCGTCGGAGACGATCGCCTGATCCACGAAGACCTGGAGGAAGAGATAGTCGACATCGACGCCCTCGCGCTCCGATTTGCTAACGACCGCGACTTTGCTGGTCAGCGGATCGGCGCCGCCCATGCCGTCGATCTGGCGCGGATCGGGCGAACCCATGACGCGCAGCAGGAAGGCGTCGCGGGCGGCGGTATCGGCGGGCAGGTCTTGGCTGAGGAAGTAACCGCCCTTCGACGTGCCGCCGCGCATCCACATGACGCGGGATTGGGTATGTGCTGTCACTTTAAACCTCCGTTCGCGTCGAGCGAAGTCGAGAAGCGGTCAGGGCAGTCAAATCGTTTCTCGACCAGGCTCGAAACGAACGGCCGTTGATGGTGGTACGCCTCAGATATATTTCAGCCCCATTTCCTCAAGGCGCGGACGCATATTGTAGATGTCGAGGCCGAGTTCGCCCGCAGCGAGGCGGACGCGCTTGGCTTCCTCGGCGGCTTCGCGCGCTCTCGCCTTTTCGAGCACGGCGGCGGCATCGGCGCGGGGGACGATGCACACGCCGTCATCGTCGGCTATCACGACATCGCCGGGGTGCACCAGCGCGTTGGCGCAGACGACCGGGACATTGACGCTGCCGAGCGTGTTCTTGACCGTGCCCTGCGCATGGACCGCCTTCGACCAGACCGGGAAGTTCATGTGCGTCAGGTCCCGCACGTCGCGCACCCCCGCGTCGATGATGAGGCCACGGCAACCGCGCGCCTGGGCGGATGTCGCCAGCAGGTCGCCGAAATAGCCGTCGGTGCAGGGGCTGGTGGGGGCGAGCAGGAGCACGTCGCCTTCCCGCAACTGCTCGATCGCGACATGCACCATCCAATTGTCGCCCGGCGGGGACGAGATGGTGACGGCACTGCCGGCGATGCGCGCGCCGCTGTAGATCGGACGCATATAGGGCGCGAGCAGGCCGGTGCGGCCCTGCGCTTCATGGACGGTGGCGACGCCGCACTTGGCGAGGCCGTCGATGACGGACAGGTCCGCCCGTTCGATATTCTGGACGACGACAGCCGACATGGACCCTTCTCCCGAACCGAAAAATATATTCCGACATGACCGGGTGCCGCGCCGCAAACAAATCCGATCTGTGCGCTACCCATAAGTTTATGCTAATTATGTTCAATGAGTCCCGAACAGTTCAATATCCGCCACCTGGCCGCGATGGCGGCGGTGGTCGATCAGGGGAGCGTCAGCCTTGGCGCTCGCGCGGTCCATCTGACACAGCCGGCGGTGACGCAGGGCATTGCCAAGCTGGAGGCGCAGCTGGGCGTGCCGCTGTTCGATCGGCAGCCGGGCGGCATGGCGCCGACCGAGGCTGCGCGCAGGTTGGCGCCCCGGGTCGAGGCGGCGCTGCGGCTGATCGGCAGCAGCCGGGTGACGGCGGCGCAGATACGCGCCTTCGTCGCGCTGGCGCGGGCGGGCAGCTATGCGGCGGCGGCCGCCGAGGCGGGCGTGACCGAACCGTCGCTGCACCGGGCGGTCGGCGATCTGGGACTGGCGATGGGCTATCGCCTGGCCGACCGACGCGGGCGCGGGCTGGTGTTGACGCGGCAGGGCGCGCTGCTGGCGCGGCGGCTGCGGCTGGCGCTGGCGGAGCTGCGCTCGGGGCTGGAAGACATCGCCGATCTGCTGGGCGGGGAGAGCGGGCGGATCGTGGTCGGGGCGATGCCTTTGTCGCGTGCGCGGTTGCTTCCCCGCGTGATCGCCAGCTTTCGCGGTGCGTTCCCGCAGGTCCATATCAGCGTGCATGAAGGGTCGCACGGCGAACTGGTGGGGCCGCTGCGCGACGGGGAGGTGGACATGATGATCGGCGCGCTGCGCGATCCGTCGATCGGGCAGGATCTGGCGCAATTGCCGTTGTTCGAGGATCGGCCACGGATCATGGCGGGCGCCGGGCATCCGCTCCGGGCCGGGTGGGACGGCGACGCGCTGCGGCGCTACCCCTGGATATTGCCGCCCGAAGGGGCGCCGCTGCGGCAATTGTGGCGGCGCATGTTCGACGCGCTAGGCGGCGATCTGCCGCCGGTGCCGATCGAATGCGGGTCGGTGATGACGATCCGCGAATTGCTGGTGGGCGGCGATTATCTGACCCTTTTGTCGGTGGATCAACTGGCGCTGGAACTGGATGTGGGGCTGGTGATCGACATCGGCGAAGCGCCCGGCGCGGTCAGCCGCACCATCGGTATCACCACCCGCGCCGACTGGCGGCCGACGCGGCTGCAGCAGCGCTTCATGGCAGCCATAGAGGCCGACGTTGCCAGTATGAATTCGTAAATTCTTATACAAGTCCCGTGGATTCGATTGGTTCTGTCGCGGACGATGGGCCATGCCATGCGCCATGGAGCAGGAAGTCGGTCTGATCGGTTTTGGCGAAGCGGGGTCCACCTTCGCGATCGCGGGCGGCTGGGGCGAACGCGCGCATGTGTTCGACCGCAAGACCGGCAACGGCCCGGATCGCGAGGCGATGCTGGACGCCTACAGCGCTGCCCATGTGCTGGGCGCGCGCTTCCTGGATGAGGCCTTGTCGAGCGTCGATTTGGTGCTGTCGCTGGTGACGGCCGACCAGGCGCCGGCGGCGGCCGAGGCGGCGGCGCAATGCCTGGCGGCGGGCGCGATCTATTGCGATATGAACAGCGTTGCGCCGCAGACCAAGCAGGCGGCTGCGCAACGGATCGAAGCGGCTGGCGGCCATTATGTCGACGTCGCGGTGATGGCACCGGTCGATCCCGCGCGCCTGTCCGTGCCCCTGTTGCTGAGCGGCGCCAGGGCGGAAGAGGCGCAGGGGCGGCTGGCCGCGCTGGGTTTTGCCAAGTCGCGGGTCGTGGGTGATGCGGTGGGGCGCGCTTCGTCGATCAAGATGATCCGGTCGGTGATGGTGAAGGGTATCGAGGCGCTGACCGCCGAATGCGTGCTGGCGGCGCATGCGGCGGACGTGCTGGACGAGGTGCTGGGGTCGCTCGACGCGAGCGAGAAGGCGCGGCCCTGGGATGCGCGGGCGGACTATAATCTCGACCGGATGCTGGTGCACGGTCTGCGCCGCGCGGCCGAGATGGAAGAGGTGGTGAAGACGCTGGAAGGCCTCGGCACGGGCGCTGCGATGACATGTGGGACAGTGGAGCGGCAGCGCGCGATCGGTACGCTGGGTGTGAAGGCGCCGCCGGAGGGGTTGGCGGCGAAGATTGGAGTGATTGAGAGGATCGCCGGATAGGTCACCGTGCTCCTGCCTGCGCAGGAGTACGGCATCGGGTGGGGCGAGGTACAATGTTTGGAAAAGAGGAACGCATGAGCCTGATTATCGATTGCCACGGTCATTATACGGTGCTGCCCAAGGGGCATGACGCGTGGCGCGAGGAGCAGAAGGCGGCGTTCAAGGCGGGCGTTCCCGCGCCGGCCTATCCCGAGATCAGCGATGATGAAATCCGCGACACGATCGAATCCAACCAGCTGCGTCTGATCAAGGAACGGGGCGCAGACCTCACCATCTTCAGCCCCCGCGCTTCGGCGATGGCACCGCATGTCGGCGATGCGGCGGTGGCCAAGGAATGGGCGACCCGCTGCAACGACCTGATCGCGCGGGTGGTGGGCCTCTATCCCGAAACCTTCGTCGGCGTGTGCATGCTGCCCCAGTCGCCGGCCGCGGACATGACGAACAGCATTGCCGAGCTGGAGCGCTGCGTCGATCTGGGCTTCATCGGCTGCAACCTCAATCCCGATCCGGGCGGCGGCCATTTCAAGCATCCGCCGCTGACCGACCGCTATTGGTATCCCTTCTATGAGAAGATGGTCGAACTGGACGTGCCGGCGATGATCCATGTGTCGGGCAGCTGCAACCCGGCGATGCACGCGACCGGCGGCTATTATATCGCGGCCGATACCATCGCCTTCATGCAGCTTTTGGAAGGCGACCTGTTCACAGATTTCCCGACGCTGCGCTTCATCATACCGCATGGCGGCGGCGCGGTGCCTTATCATTGGGGGCGCTATCGGGGGCTTGCCGACATGCTCAAGAAGCCGAGCCTCGACACGCACCTGATGAACAACATCTACTTCGACACCTGTGTCTACCACCAGCCAGGCGTCGATCTGCTGGCCGATGTGATCGACAACAAGAATATCCTGTTCGGGTCGGAAATGGTCGGCGCGGTGCGTGGCATCGATCCGACGACCGGCCATTATTTCGACGATACCAAGCGCTATGTCGACGCGCTGGATATCAGCGATGCAGAGCGCCACGCGATCTTCGAAGGCAATGCCCGCCGCGTCTTCCCCCGGCTTGACGCGCAACTGCGGGCGCGCGGCTTGTGATCGCCCTGGCCCTCCGGCAATCCCCTGCGGAGGGGAGATGGATTTCTTCGAGGATCTGAGATGAGCAGCGATATTCACGAATATCTGGCCGAGTTCGACGATATTCCCGGCACGCGGGTCTATACCGCCAAGCGGGCGCGGCAGGGCTATTGGATGAACCAGTTTGCGATGAGCCTGATGAAGGCGGACAATCGCGAACGCTGGAAGGCGAACGAGCGCGCCTATATCGACGAATGGCCGATGAGCGAGGCGCAGAAGCAGGCGATCCTTGACCGCGACTATAATCGCTGCCTCGACCTTGGCGGCAACATCTATTTTCTGGCGAAGGTCTTTTCGACCGATGGCCTCAGCTTCCTCCAGGCGGTGGGCACCATGACCGGCATGAGTCCGGAAGAATATCAGGCGATGATGGTCGCCGGCGGCCGCTCGCCTGAAGGCGTCCGTTCGATCAGGGAGAAGCGTTGATGGCCCGCATCACTGCCGGCGTCGCCACCAGCCATGTGCCGGCGATCGGCGCGGCGATGGACAATGGCAAGGCCGCCGAGCCTTATTGGCAGCCCCTGTTCGCGGGCTATGACTGGTCGCGCCAGTGGATCGCGCAGGAAAAGCCCGATGTCGTGATCCTGGTCTATAACGACCATGCGTCGGCCTTCGACATGAAGATCATCCCGACCTTCGCAATCGGCTGCGCGGATCGATACGGCATTTGCGACGAGGGCTGGGGTCCGCGTCCCGTACCGGAGGTGAAGGGGCATGCGGATCTTGCCTGGCACATCGCGCAGAGCCTGATCCTGGACGAATTCGACATGACCATCATCAACGAGATGGATGTCGACCATGGCCTGACCGTGCCGATGAGCCTGATGTTCGGGCAGCCGGAGGCGTGGCCCTGCAAGGTCATTCCGCTGGCGGTGAACGTCGTCACCTATCCGCCGCCGTCGGGCAACCGCTGCTGGCTGCTGGGGGAGGCGATCGCGCGCGCGGTGGAGAGTTTCCCCGAGGATCTGAACGTGCAGGTGTGGGGCACCGGCGGCATGAGCCATCAGCTTCAGGGTCCGCGCGCGGGCCTCATCAATGCGGAGTGGGACAACCGCTTCCTCGACCTGATGAGCGAGGATGACGGGAGCGCGCTGCGGGCGATTTCGCATATCGAATATCTGCGAGAGACCGGGTCCGAAGGAATAGAGATGGTCATGTGGCTGATCATGCGCGGTGCGCTGGGCAGGAAGGTAAAGGCGCTGCATCGCCATTATCATGTGCCGGCGTCCAATACTGCCGTCGGGCATCTGGTGCTGGAACCGGCCTGAACGGAAATAGCCCCTCCCTTTCAAGGGCGGGGTTGGGGTGGGTCGCGAGCGAAAGCGAGCGTCCGGTCTAACCCCCTCAAGCGTTGCTGGCGATTTGCTTGCGCAATCGCACCCACCCCTTCCCCCTCCCTTGAAAGGGAGGGGCTTATGATGGAGCAGAAACTCATGCGTATTGCCCTGGCTGGTGCAGGTGCTTTTGGTGAAAAGCATCTCGATGGCCTCAAGAATATCGGGGGCGTGACGGTGACCTCGCTGGTCGGCCGCCGGTTGGACGCGACCCGGGCGATTGCCGACAAATATGGCATCGGCCATGCAACGACCGAGCTTGCCGACACGCTGGCGCGCGACGATGTCGACGCGGTCATTCTCTGCACCCCGACGCAGATGCACGCCGACCAGGCCATCGCCTGCATGAATGCCGGCAAGCATGTGCAGGTCGAAATCCCGCTCGCCGACAGCTGGGCCGATGCGCAGGCGGTGCTGGCGAAGCAGAAGGAAACCGGCCTGACCTGCATGGTCGGCCACACCCGCCGCTTCAATCCGAGCCATCAGTTCGTGCACAACCGCATCAAGGCGGGCGAGTTCAACGTCCAGCAGATGGACGTGCAGACCTATTTCTTCCGCCGCAAGAACATCAATGCGAAGGGCGAGCCACGCAGCTGGACCGACCATCTGCTGTGGCACCATGCCGCGCACACGGTCGATCTGTTCGCCTATCAGGCCGGCAAGATCGTCGAAGCGCATGCGATGCAGGGGCCGATCCATCCCGAACTGGGGATCGCGATGGACATGTCGATCCAGCTCAAGAGCGAGACGGGCGCCATCTGCACCCTGTCCCTGAGCTTCAACAATGACGGGCCGCTCGGCACCTTCTTCCGTTACATCGGCGACACGGGCACCTATATCGCGCGCTACGACGATCTGGTGAACGGCAAGGAAGAGCCGATCGACGTCAGCAAGGTCGACGTGTCGATGAACGGTATCGAGCTGCAGGACCGGGAATTTGTGAGCGCCATCCGCGAAGGGCGCGAGCCCAACTCCAGCGTGCAGAAGGTGTTCGATTGTTATCGGGTGCTGGGGGAGTTGGAAAAGCAGCTGGGCTGATTGAGTTCGATCATCGAATGAAGAGGGGCTGCCCTGAGGCGGTCCCTTTTCCTTTTTGGCACCACGGCCGTTCGCCCTGAGCTTGCCGAAGGGCTCAGCCCGAACGGGGGAGGGGTAGCGTTTCAACCAATAATCAGTGGATGCCGCATCCTGAGGTCATCCAGCAGGCTCTCGATCACCGCGATCTCCTGAAACGAGCCCGTCGGCGTTGCCGTCCAGTTGCAATGCGGATGCGTGGCGCGGCTGTAGAGGCGGATGGGGCCGATCACCTTGCGCCAATGATGCTTGCTGCGGCCATGGTCGCGCACCAGCCGGGCGACGAGCAGGTCGGTGATCTTGTCAGCGTTCATCGTCTTCCTCACGGGCCATCCAGCGGCCGGGCAATTCCAGATAGGCTTCCAGTTCGCGCCAATGCCGGTCCCATCCGGGGCCGCGCCGGTCCTCGGGCACATGGGCTTCGACCATGCGCCGGGCGCGCGTGACGATATTGTCGACGGGCGCGCGCAGGCGGTCGAGGATATGGCGGATATCCTCGCTCATGCGGCGCTGATAGCGCGGCCCTTGTCGGCGCGCCAGTCGCGCGGGGACCGGCCGACATGGCGGGCGAAGAAGCGCGAGAAATAGGCCGGGTCCTCAAAGCCGATCGCATAAGCGACTTCGGCGACCGAGAGGTTGGAATAGAGGAGCAGGCGGCGCGCCTCGAGCAGGGCGCGCTCGTCCAGCATGGCGGCGGGTGAGAGGCCGGCGACACGTGCGCACGCGTGGCGTAGCGCGGTTTCGCTGACGCCGAGCGCACGGGCATGGTCGGCGACTGGCTCGCGGCTGCGGAAGCGTTGTTCGATCCGCTCGCGCAGCCGGGCGACAAGGCGCGCCTGGCGGCCCCCGGCGATGGTGCCGTCCTCGGTCAGGGCAGCGCGGCGCAGCGCCTGGACCATCAGCCAGAGCAGCAGCGCCTCGACCGCGGCCCGCTGGCCGGGGCCGGCCCAGGCCAGCTCCAGCGCCAGCCGTTCGATGCGCGCTTCCATCTCGTCAAGGTCGCCGGGTGGCAACGGCACGGCGCGCGGTGTGCGGAACAGCGGTTGGAGATCATCGTCGCGGTCCAACAGATGCTGGAGATAGCTGTCGGCGATGGTCGTCACCCAGCCGCGCGAATCCCGGTGCCAGGTAAAGCCGTGGATGATGCCGGCCGGAACCAGCAGCAGGCAGGGCGCGTCGAAAGCGACCGCGTCGCCATCCGCGCGCATGGACCCGCCGCCTTCCGCGATCAGGATGATATGGTTGAGGTCGCGATGGACGTGCGGCTGGATCGTCCACTCGCTGGGGCGGGAGCGGTCGTCCAGGCTTTCGACATGGACAAAGCCTTCGGCAACGCCGCGCTGGGGCTCTCCATAGAGGTAGAAAGTGGGGACTGGGGCGGTCATGGCGGTGTCAAAGTCTGTTGGATCGTCCAACTTATAGGCCGGTCCGGCCATGTCCGGCAAGCGCTGCGTGCGGCATGATGCAGGCCATCGAAGAGCTGGAGAGGATTACCCCATGAAAACCCAAGTCGCCATTGTCGGCGCTGGCCCCGCCGGATTGCTGCTGGGCCATTTGCTCCGCGCCGAGGGGCTGGAGGTCATCGTCGTCGAGCGCGCATCGGCCGACTATGTGCTGGGGCGTATTCGCGCGGGCGTGCTGGAGCGCACGACCACGGACCTGATGGACCGGCTGGGCCTGGGCGAGCGGATGCATCGCGAGGGGTTGCCGCATGACGGCTTTCACCTGGCCGATGGCGAGCGGCTGATCCGCATCGATATCGAGGCACTGACCGGGCGGCAGGTGATGGTCTATGGCCAGACGGAACTGACCCGCGACCTGATGGATGCGGCGCCCGAACGCGGCCTGCAGATCATCTATGAGGCGGGCGACGTCGTGCTGCATGACGTGGAGAGCGATACGCCGTATCTGACCTATGAAAAGGACGGCGCAACGCAGCGGATCGACGCGCAGTTCATCTGCGGCTGCGACGGCTTTCATGGGCCTTCGCGGCAGGTTTTTCCGGCGTCGGTCGCGCGCGCGTTCGAGAAGGTCTATCCGTTCGGCTGGCTCGGCATCCTGGCCGATGTACCGCCCTGCAACCATGAGCTGATCTATGCCAATCATGAACGCGGCTTCGCGCTGGCGTCGATGCGGTCGGAAACGCGCAGCCGCTATTATATTCAAGTGCCGCTCGACGAACGGCTTGAGGATTGGCCCGATGATCGGCTGTGGGATGAGCTGGCCGTGCGTCTGGGGCCGGAGGCGGGAGCCCGTATCGCGCGCGGACCGGCGCTGGAAAAGTCGATCGCGCCGCTGCGTTCCTTCGTGTTCGAGCCGATGCGGCATGGGCGGTTGATGCTGGCGGGCGACAGCGCGCATATCGTGCCGCCGACCGGGGCGAAGGGGCTCAATCTGGCGGCGTCGGACGTCCATTATCTGTCGGAAGCGCTGATCGGCTGGTTCAAGCGCGGCGATGGGGATGCCATCGTGGGCTATTCGAACCGGGCGCTGGCGCGGATCTGGAAGGCGGAACGCTTCTCCTGGCAGCTGACGCGGCTGATGCATCGTTTCCCCGATGCGGACGCATTCGACCGGCGGATGCAGCTGGCGGACCTGGACTATATCGCTTCGTCGGTGGCGGCGCAGACGACGATTGCGGAAAATTATGTGGGGTTGCCGCTGTAAGGCCGCCTGGCAACCGCCGTTCGTTTCGATCTTGTCGAAAAACGGGATGCGCAACGCTTCTCGACTTCGCGCGAAGCGAACGGGCGTTTGGCGTTTACCGTCCATCTTCCACCCACAATGTCACCGGTCCGATCAACCCTGACG
>DATFDS010000228.1:0-3703 GCA_035251955.1 Sphingobium sp.
GGTATGGCGGCAAGGCTGCAATCCGCATGGACGATCGCCATCGGATTGCAGCCCGCCCCCTTCAGCGCCGTGGCAAGCGCGTCCTGCCGGTCAGCGGTCAGCAAAATGACGCGGGCGCCCGCATCGGCCGCGATATAGGCGACCTCGGCAGGCGCGAGAAGAATGTTGGCAGGCACGACCACGGCGCCCAGCCGCGCGATGGCATGATAGGCGACGACCCAGCCGACACCGTTCGCCATATGGATCACGACCCGGTCGCCGCGTTCCACGCCAGCGGCGGCAAGCCCTCCTGCATAGAGGCCGGCCAGCTCGTCGATCCGGGCGAAGCTCAACTGCTCGCCCGTATCAAGGACGGAGATGGCGAGGCGGTCGCCGAATGTCTCGGCGGCCCGGCGCGTCAGGTCGGACATGATGGCAAGCACCGGCGTCACTCTCCCGGCAGAAGAATGGCTTTCAACACGTCGCCCGCTTCCGACGCCTCGGCCGCTTCCTCGATCTTGCTGAGCGGATAATAAGTAACGAGCCGGTCGAAGGGGAAACGCCCCTGCCGCCACAATTCGACCAGCTGCGGAATGAAGATGTCGGGAATGCTGTCGCCTTCGATGATGCCGCGCACCGTCCGGCCGAACAGGATGGCGTTCATGTCGAGCGCCAGTTCGGTGCCCAGCGGCGACACGCCCATGACGCCACAGACGCCGGTGACGCGCAAGGCGTCCACCGCCTGGCGCGCGACGGCGGGTATGCCGGTGCAGTCGAGCGAATATTGCACGCCGTCGCCGGTCAGCGCCTGGATCGCCTGGACCGCATCGGTCGATCCGGCCTGCACCACATCGGTCGCGCCCAGCTCCCGAGCCAGTTCCAGGCGGGCGGGGTTGAGGTCGACGGCGATGATCCTGGTGCAGCCGACGACACGCGCCGCCATGATCGCCGACAGGCCGACCGATCCGGCACCGAAAATAGCGATGCTGCTGCCCGCGCCCGGCTTCAGCGCGTTGATGACGGCCCCCGCGCCCGTCTGGATCCCGCATCCCAGCGGACCCATCAGCTCCAGCGGAACGTCCTTCGAAATCTTCACCACATTGCGTTCGCCCGCGATTGCGAGGTCCGCGAAGGAGGACTGGCCGAAGAAATAGGCGCCGACATCATGGCCATGCCCGTCCTTGCACGGCGTCGAGCCGTCCGGACGGCGGCCGGTGAAATTGCGGCCATAGAGGTCGGTGCAATAGCCCCCCTGCCCGCTCAGGCAGTTGGAACAGCGTCCGCAGGTCGCGAAGGTCAGGACCACATGATCCCCCGGCGCCACCTTCGTCACCGAACGACCGACCCGTTCGACGACGCCAGAGCCTTCATGGCCCAGGACGGCAGGAAGTGGCGTCGGAAAATACTGGTCGCGAACCACAAGGTCGGTATGACACATGCCAACGCCCTTGATCCGGACGAGCACTTCATCGTCCCGCGGATCCTCCAGTTCGATCCGTTCGATGACGAACGGCCCTTCCTTCTCCCGGACCACGGCCGCGGCGATAGTCGTCATTCCTGCCTCTCCTGATGTCATGCGCAGGGTGCCAGCACTAGGCGAGCCCGCTACATCACGACATTAGCGCAGAAACTAAAATCGTCAATATGGACATTTTTCGTTTAATTCAGAAAAAGGCCGCACGGACGTCGCCCGCTGCCAAGGAACCCAGGCGCTCAGCCCAGTTCCAGGATCGGCTCGGCGAGTACCGGCAAAGGCCGACCGATGATGTCCCGCGCCTCCTCATCGTCGATCGAGAGCGCTTTGAGCATCATGACGCACAGCGCGTCCGTCGATCGAAGCGGACGCGCTTCGTCCAGCACCGCGCGCAAACCCCAGCGAACCGAGCCAATGACGAGATCGCACGCAGCCATCAGGTCATCGAATCGGAAGCGGCCCTGTTTGCGACCGACCTCCAGATCTGGCCTCGGATATTGCAGAAGCTCCTGTGAAAAGGCCTCCTTGTCCGCCGACATGGAATAAACCAGCCAGCCCCAGGCTTCATTCCTGGCCGCGGTCGTGAAGACGAGTCGCGCTTCCGCCGCGATCCGCTCCGCGGGATCCGAAAGGCTTTCGCAGGCTCTCTGGATCTGGAGAAAGGGCGCACGGCCGATCGATGCCCAAAGATCATCCAGCAATTGGGCGCGGGTCGAATAATGATTGTAGAAGGTCCCCCGAGCGACCCCGGCGGCGCGAATGAAATCGTCGATATTCGCTTTCTTCTCACCCAGTTCCGCTAGAACACGGGCGCCCGCCGCCAACAGTTTCTGCCTGGTGCGTTCGCGGCGCTCCGCGCCGATTTCCTGTCTTCTGCTCATCGCACTTCTCATAGAAAGCCCATCATGTGATGAAAAGATTCGTGTTCCATATTGACATGAATAAGTTCAGAATGACAAATTATGTATAAATTCGGTTTGCATCCGCTTGCCGCAATTCCGAATTCATTTTGCCAGGAGAGGGCAGCCCATGACCCAGATCGTCGCAACGCCCGCGGGCCTTTCCCCGCTTGAATGGGCCCAAACGCTTCCCGAACTCGACAGCCTGCAAGCAGGCGCCTTGCGGCGGATGTTCAACCTGGCGAATCAGTTGCCGGACGACTGGTCGGGCATGCAAGGTCAGACGACGATGCAGGAGGATTTCGGGGGACTCCGTTTCCAGCTCGCCTATATGAGCTACGCTCTCGCCCTGACCCATGTGCACCGCCTTCCCGCCGCGCCGGGCTTATTCAAAAAGCCCTTCGAACAACTGATCGACAAGATGCTGTCGCCGGATGTCTGGTCCTATTGGCACTATGTCAGCACCGGCAACGGACCGATCAACCGGGCACAGGGCGAACTGCCAGCGGAATGGAATCCGGTCGGCAAGGACAATATCATGTACAGCGCCTACATCCAGTCGATGGCGTTGTTATATCACTATATTTTCCGCGACGACCGTTATGCGCGGGAGGGCGCGCTGACTTTCGCCGTGCAGGCCATGTTCTGGGGGGACGGCAGCCTGCGCTTTCCCTATGACGAACGTTCGCTGACGGAACATCTCTACTGGAGCATGGTCGAACGCGGCTTTCTGGGCATTGCCTGCGAACCCAATTGCGTCTTCCAGATCTGTAACCAGCCGGCCATCATAGGCTTCCGCTTATACGATCTGGTTTACGGCACCTCTCGCGCGGACGAGGTCATGCAGGGCTATGAAAAGGCCTGGGAGGACTTCGGCATCGTCAATGAGGACGGCCATTTCAACATGATGGTGATGGAGCAGGAACGCTTCCTGGTGACGCCCCCCGACGCGCCATGGGTGGATTTCTGGCTGGGAGCGCTGATGCATGCCTGGAAGCCCGAATTGGTGAAGGAGCGGTTCCCCGACCATATCGCGCGCTGGGGCGTGGAAGCCCCGCACGACACACTCTGGATACAGCCGGCGGTTCAGCATAAGGTCGACATGACGGAGGTGATTTCCGCCCGCGATTTCGGCTGGGCAGCGGTAACGGCATCCGAGGTCGGCGACGAAGCGACGCTCCGGCGCCTGCTGGACTATGCGGATCGCTTCATGAACCCCGTGCGCGAACGCGGCGCTTATTATTATCCGCGCCAGGACGAGCATTTCGATGCCGATGGGCGCCTTGCGGTCATGGATCCGCATACGGGCAACGTCTTGCTCGGCTATGCGCGCCTCAACGTGAAGGACGGC
>DATFDS010000229.1:0-16781 GCA_035251955.1 Sphingobium sp.
GCGGCTTCGGCGACGCGCAGTTCCGCCTGCTCGCCGGCCTGTTTCGCCATCGCCTTCGCCAGGTCCAGTTCGGCATCGCGCGCGGCATCCTCGGCCTTGGCGATCCGGCCGGCGAAGTCCGGGCGCATCGCCTCCGTTTCGGCGATGCGCGCCTTGACGGCAGTCATCTCGGCCGTCAGCCGCCCGATGGCCTCTGCCGCATCATTTGCCAACGTGCCCTCGCGCGCACGGTCTTCCTCCAGCCGGTCGGTCTGCTGCGCCAGGTCATGCAGCCGCCGCACCACGCCGTCCCGCTCCGTCCGAAGCGCCGCCAGCCGATGCCCGGCCTCATTCGCGGCATCCCGCGCGGCCTGCGCCGCTGCGCGCTTGCCTGCCAGCGCCTCTATCGCCGCATTGGCATGGACGGCGGCCGCCGCTTGCGCCTCCTGCGCGGCGACGACGGCGCTATCCGCGTCCTTCGCCTCCGCCCGCGCCGCGTCGGCACTGGCCGCCGCCTCCCGCCAGCGGGCAAAGATCACGCGTCCTTCAGCGATCCGGATCTGCTCGGACAGCTTGATATAGCGTTCCGCCGCCTTGGCCTGCCGCCGCAGGCTGTTGGCGCGGGCCTCCATGTCCGAAAGAATCTCGTCGAGCCGCACCAGATTGGCTTCGGCCGCGCGCAATTTCTGCTCGGCATCCCTGCGCCGGACGTGCAGCCCGGAAATGCCCGCCGCTTCCTCCAGCATCGCGCGCCGTTCCTGCGGCCGGGCGGCGATGACGGCGGCGATTCGTCCCTGGCTCACCAATGCGGGGCTGTGCGGCCCGGTGGCGGCGTCGGCGAAGATGAGCGCCACATCCTTCGCCCGCACGTCGCGACCGTTGGCACGATAGGCGCTGCCCGCGCCGCGCTCGATCCGGCGGGTGACTTCCAGTTCGCCGTCGGCGCCGACCTCGACCGCGTTGAACAGTTCGCCCTGTTCCTGAACGGTGGTCAGCGACACTTCGGCGAAATCGCGCTGCGGGCGCGTGGACGTGCCCGCGAAGATCACATCCTCCATGCCGCCGCCGCGCATCGACTTGGCGCTGGATTCGCCCATGACCCAGCGGATGGCTTCCAGCAGGTTCGACTTGCCGCAGCCGTTCGGCCCGACAATGCCGGTGAGGCCGGGTTCGATGCGTAGCTCCGTCGGGTCGACGAAGCTCTTGAAGCCGGAAAGCTTGAGCCGCTTTATCTGCATGGGGCCTGCCCGGGGCAGCGCGCTACAGCCCCGCCGTCAACGGGAAGCCGGCCGAAAGATGTCAGCCCCCCTTGCCGCAATCAGAGCCCCGCTTGCTTGAGCTTGGGCTGCAATGTGGCCCAGTTGGCGGTGTTTTCGACGACGGCGCCGTTCAGGATGAAGGTCGGCGTGCCCTCGATCTTATATTGCGCATTGGCTGCCTCGATGCCCTTGGCCAGCCTTTCGGCGGCGGCGGTGTCGGCCAGGCACTGTTTCGCCTGATCCTCGGCAATGCCGCGTTGCTTGGCGAACTCGACCAGTCCCACCGCTTCCGCCAACTGGCCGAAACGCTGCGCCGGCGGCGCGCTCATCAGTTGCTGATAGCGGGCGTCGCCCAGGCTCTGCGCCTTTTCGAACATGGCGTTCTGGTTGGTGAAGAACTGCTCCGACAGCGGGTAGAAGACATCCTTGCCGCCGCAGCGGGCCAGCAAAGCGGTCGAAATGTCGATCGGGTCGCGGATGAAGTTACGCAGCTCGTAGCTCATCTTGCCGCTGTCGACGGTCTTCTTGATCTCCTCCGAAGCCTCGGCCGAAAAGTCGCGGCAATGGCTGCAGGTATAGGAAGCGAACTCGACCAGCTTCACCTTCGCCTGGGGGTTGCCCATGACGAAATTGCCTTCGGGCGTCGCCGTGACGGTGGTGGACCAACTGGTGCCTGCGGGCGCGGCTACGGCAGCCACCGGCTCGGCGGCGGTGGGGCTGCCTTCATCCTTCTTGCCGCAGGCGGCGACGGTCAGGGACAGGGCGACAAGGGCAAGTCCGGCAAAGGCTTTCACGTGCAATAGGCTCCGTTGGTCGGGCGTCGGGATCAAGGGTTTAGTTTACTGCGCTGTGGGGGGCAATGCATCGCGTAAGCTTGCCCAGTTCGAGCCGCCGGCCAGCAGGCCGTTGATGGTGAAGCCCGGCGTACCGCCGATCTTCACCTTGTTCCACGCCTCGTCGGTCATGGCGAGGACCTGCTTCATCGCGCCCGGATCGTTGATGCAGGCATCCAGTTGCGCCGACTTGAAGCCGCGCTTGCCCATCAGCGCATAAAGCCCCGTCTTCTGCCCGATATCGCGCAGCGCAGCCTTCTGCTCGGACGGCTTGGCGGCGCCGGCCTCATAGGCTTGCAGCTTCTCCATCCACGCATCCTGATTGGCGAACAGCGCTTCATGATTGCCGAAGAAGCGCTTGGGCCCGCCGCAGCGCGCCAGCAGCGCGGCGGTCAGATCATATTTGTCGCGCACGGCGTTGCGCACCTCCACGCTGACCTGGCCGCCCTTCACATAGCCGGTCTTGAGCGGCCCGCTCGCCTCGCCGACGAAATGAGCGCAATGGCTGCAGGTATAGCTCACATATTCGACCAGCTTGGTGGCGGCGGCTGGATTGCCCAGCACATGCCCGCCGATCGGCGACAGCGCGACGCGCGTCGTCCAGTTGGCCGCAGGCGCGGCGGCGAGCGCGCCGGGCAGGGCGATCAGAGCAAGGAGAGCCAAGCGGAATATCGTCATGCAATCGTCCAAAGAAGCGCGGCCACTGTAACCGCGTCGAGTATCAGCGAATTTTGGGCAGGCCGCTGGAATTGGCAAGCCCCTGCGCGAGCGATTCGAGCACGGCGCGCAGTTCCGGGTCGCCAATGTCGCGCAGCGAATCGCCCAGATCCTGCGGCACGGGTTTCAGGTTGCGCGGCGGTGGGCGGCGTTCGGGGGAGGAGGGCTGCACCGCGCCCTGCTTCATCGCCACCCTGGCCACGGCGGCATAGCCGAAAAAGCGGTTCACCCGGTCGATAATGTCGGGCAGCACATGCTGGACCATCGGCGCATGGCCGCTCATGACCGTCAGCTGCAGCGTGCCGCCGGCCTTCTTCCCCACCGGGAAGCGGATCGATTCGGGCGCGGAGATGCCGGCATAATGCGCGCCCACGATCTCGGCCCAGCGGGTGACGATGCTGGACTGGACGAAACCAAACTTGCGAAAGGCCGCCGCGCCGATCTGCGGCATCAGGTCGGCGATCTGGCGCGGCCCGCCGACGCGCGGCCGATCCGCCATATCGGTTTTGCGGCTTTTCACTTTCGGTGGTGGGGGGCGTTCCGTCATCGCGCGCACCATGGCATAGGGCGGCCATGCCCGTCGAGAGCAAGCCCCTACAAATAGCGCAAGATCTGCTGGCGCATTACGACGTCCATGCCCGCCGCCTCCCCTGGCGCGCGCCGCCCGGCGCCAATGCGGCCGATCCCTATCGGGTCTGGCTGTCCGAAGTCATGCTGCAGCAGACCACGGTCGCCGCGGTCGGCCCCTATTTCGCCAAATTCACCGATCGCTGGCCGACGGTCGCGACGCTGGCCGCTGCGGATGATGCCGCGATCATGGCCGCCTGGGCGGGGCTTGGCTATTATGCGCGCGCCCGCAACCTGCTCGCCTGCGCCCGCGCCGTCGCCCGCGATCATGACGGCACCTTTCCCGATACGGAGGAAGGGCTGCGCGCCCTGCCGGGCGTCGGCGCGTACACGGCCGCGGCGGTGGCCGCCATCGCCTTCGGCCGTCGCGCCGTGGTGGTCGACGCCAATGTCGAGCGTGTGGTCGCCCGCCTGTTCGCGATTGCCACGCCGCTGCCGGCTGCTCGTCCCGAAATCCGGGCGGCGACCGATCGCATAACGCCCGATGCCCGCGCCGGGGACTTTGCCCAGGCGATGATGGATCTTGGCGCGACCGTCTGCACCGCCCGCAATCCCGCCTGCGGCATCTGCCCGTTGCGGCAGGATTGCGCCGCCTTCCGTACCGCCGATCCCGCCGCGTTCCCGGTCAGGTCGGCGAAGAAGGCCAAGCCCCACCGCCTTGGCCATGGCTGGTGGATCGAGCGGCCGGACGGCCATGTCTGGTTGGTCCGCCGGCCGCCCAAGGGCCTGCTCGGCGGCATGCGCGCGCTGCCCTCCTCCGACTGGTCGGAAAGGCCCGACGCCTCGCCCCCGTTGCCCGCGCGATGGACCCCGCTCATGGAGCCGGTCGCGCATATATTCACGCATTTCTCGCTCGCCTTGACGGTCCATGTCGCGCATGTGCCGCAGGAAACCCTGCCGCCGGGCGAGGGCGAATGGTGGCCGCTCGCCGACATAGGGGAGGCGGGCCTGCCGACCCTGTTCCGCCGCGCGGCAGAGGCAGTGATGAAGGAGAGCGCAGCCGATGCACGATCATGACGTCCCGTCCCCGCTGCAACTGGGCTATGCCGGCGGGCGGATCGACCGGGCGGACCATATCCGCACCGATCCCGATCGGGTGGCGCAGGCCTTTGCCTCGCCCGACGCGCGCCTGCTTGTGCTCGACGGGCTCGATCCGGTGACGGCCGACGGCCATCTGCTGCTGCAGTCCCTGGCGCCGCACGCACGGGCGGAGGAGCATGCGCTGCTCGGTCTGGATGAAGCGGGGCGTCCGATCTTCGCCGCTCTGGTCGAAGAAGGGCAAAGCGGCTTCACGCCGACCGAACGCAGCCGGGCGATCGCCAGCCAACTGCCCGCGCATGAAGTCGCGCTCTACGGCGCGGCGCGCAGCCTGCTCCACTGGCATGGCCGCCATCCCTTTTGCGCCGTCTGCGGATCGCGCACCCGGCCGGAAAAGGGGGGATGGGCGCGGCGCTGCGGCGCGTGCGATGCCGAACATTTCCCGCGCGTCGACCCGGTCGCGATCATGCTCGCCGAACATGATGGCCGGGTGCTGCTCGGCCGCCAGCATAGCTGGCCGCCGGGCCGCTATTCGGCGCTGGCCGGCTTCATCGAGCCGGGCGAGACGATCGAGGAAGCGGTGATCCGCGAGATCAAGGAGGAAGCCGGCGTCGCCTGCCGGTCGGTGCGCTATGTCATGAGCCAGCCCTGGCCCTTTCCCTCCTCGCTGATGATCGCCTGCATCGCGCAGGCCGATGCCGATGCGCTGAAGCTCGACGAGACCGAGATCGAGCATGCCTTCTGGTGCGACGCGGCCGGTGTCGCCGCGGCGCTGGCGGGCGATGCCGGTGCGCCTTTCCTTGCCCCTCCGCCCATGGCCGTCGCCTGGCACCTGCTGCGGCACTGGCTGGAAGGCCAGGTTGCTCCCGCCGGCCCAAGCGCGTAAGGGCCAGAGCCCGGTCAGCCCAATCAGGATCACCCGTTTTATGCTCAGCCTTGAAGAAGCCCAATCGCGCGCGCAGGACCTGGTGGCGGCGGCGCGCGGGGCGGGGGCGGATGCGGCGGACGCCATCTATGCCTGCAATGCCTCGACGACCGTCTCGGTGCGCCTGGGCGCGCTGGAGGATGTCGAACGGTCCGAAGGCGAGGAAATCGGCCTGCGCGTCTTCATCGGCCAGCGGTCGGCGAGCATTTCCGCGTCGGACATGAACCCTGCGAGCCTGGGCACGCTGGTCGACCGCTGCATCGCCATGGCGCGCGAGGCGCCGGAGGACCCCTATGCCGGGCTCGCGCCGGAGGATCGGCTGCTGCGCGCCGCGCCGCCCGCGCTGGACCTGGCCGACCCGGCCGAGCCCGAACCTTCGGTGCTGCGCGAACGGGCGCAGATCGTGGAGGAAGCCGCGCGCGCCGTCGCCGGCGTCACCAACAGCGAGGGCGGCGGCGCGGCGAACGGCCGCAGCCAGATGGCGCTCGTCACCAGCCATGGCTTTGCCGGCGCCTATGCCGGCACCACCCATTCGACCTGGGCCAGCGTGCTGGCGGGCAGCGGCGCGGACATGCAGCGCGACCATAGCAGCCACAGCGCCCGCTATCTTTCCGACCTGAAGGATGCAGCGCTCATCGGCACGCGTGCGGGCGAGCGTGCGGTCGCCCGCCTGAACCCGGCCAAGCTCGAAAGCGGCGTCCTGCCGGTCATCTTCGATCCGCGCATCGGCTCCAGCCTGCTCGGCCATCTGATCGGCGGCATGGTCGGCCCGGCCATTGCGCGCCGGTCGAGCTTCCTGCTGGAATCGCTGGGCGAGCAGCTGTTCGACAGCGCGATCACCATCCTCGATGATCCGCTTCGCCCGCGCGGCCTGCGCTCGCGGCCCTTCGATGGCGAGGGGCTGCCCGTCGCGCCCCGCGCGCTGATCGACGGTGGCGTGCTGACCGGCTGGCTGCTCGACAGCGCCTCGGCCCGTCAACTGGGGCTTGAGCCCACCGGCCATGCCAGCCGCGGCGGCAGCGGCGCGCCCGGCGCCGGCGTCACCAACGTCCATCTCCAGCCGGGCAGTGTCTCGCCCACCCAGCTCATGGCCGATGTGAAGCGCGGTCTCTATGTCACCGACTTGATCGGCATGGGCGTCAATGGCGTCACCGGCGATTATAGTCGCGGCGCGGCCGGTTTCCTGATCGAGGATGGCGCTATCGGAAAGCCGGTGTCGGAAATCACCATAGCCGGCAATTTGAAGGACATGTTCCGCGCACTCGTCCCCGCCGACGATCTTGTCTTCCGCTATGGCATGAACGTGCCCACGATCCGCATCGACGGGATGACCGTTGCCGGGGGCTGAGTTCGACCTGCGCGCGCTGGTGACGGCCGTTTCGGACGCGGCCGATCGTGCCCTGACGCTCTGGGCCGGCGGCCGGACGACCGTGCGCCAATGGGAAAAGGTCCCCGGCCATCCGGTGTGCGAGGCCGATCTGGAAATAGATGAGATGCTGCGCCGTAGCCTGGGCGCGCTCGATCCCACTGCCGGCTGGCTGTCGGAAGAAACCGCCGATACCGTCCACCGGCTGGACCTCGACCGCGTCTGGGTGGTCGATCCGATCGACGGCACCCGCGACTATCTGCGCGGCCGGCCGGGCTGGGCCGTCTCGGTCGCACTGGTCGAACATGGCGCGGCCCGTGTCGGCATCCTGGCCGCCCCGGCGCGCAACGAATTGTGGATCGCGCAGGCGGGCGGGGGAGCGACCCGCAACGGGCGGCCGTTGCAAGCCGGATCGCGTACCCTGTTGTCCGGCGCGCGGGTGCCCGCCGACCAGCTTCCGCGCCACGACCGCGATCTCGTCACCGTTGAAAAGCCCAACAGCATCGCGCTGCGCATGGCGATGGTCGCCGCCGATGAGGCCGACCTGGTCGCGACCGTTCGTTGGGGCAATGAATGGGACGTCGCCGCCGCCGCCCTGATCGCGCAGGAGGCAGGCGCGATCGTGACCGATGCGCTGGGCCACCCGCTCGCCTTCAACCGGCCCGAACCGACCGCCTTCGGCCTGCTCTGCGCCGCGCCCGGCATCCACGCCGCCGCCACCGATCGGCTGGCGCCGCGCGCGCGGGAATTGCTTGCCCGGGGTTAGCGGTCGGCGGGATCGCAGCGCTTGAGGGTCTGTGCGGGCAGTATATCGCGCAGTCGCCGGCGCACCACCTCGGCCCAGATGCGATAGCCGGCCGGGCTCATATGCACGCCGTCGGCCCGATAATTGTCGCCCGTCCGCCCATCCTTCAGCATGGGCGTGGTGATGTCGACATAGTGCGCCTCCCGTATATGCGGGATGAGGCGCTGCGCCGCCGCGTTGAACAGGGCCTGCGCCTGCCGGTTGCGTGCACGACCGGGACTTGGCTTCATCGATACGACCAGCACCGGGACGTCGCCCAGCATCCGGCTGCGCAGGTCGAGGAATTCGGCCAGCTGCCGCACCACGGCGCGCACCGGCACAGCCCGCGCGATGTCATTTTCTCCCGCATAGAGGATGATCGCGACGGGTCGGCCGTCGTCCGCCGCATTGGCGAAGCGCGGCAGGATTTCGGCATAGGTCGCATCGTCGATGCCGCGATTATGGGCGACCCACGGCGCCATGTCCCGCTGCAGGCCGGTCCAGCGATGGATCGAGGAGCTGCCGACGAACCATAGGGTGCAGGCGCGCTCATTCTCCACGGCACCCGGCAGCGTCGCGGTCGCGTTGCGATAGCGCTGATAGCCCATCCACCCGCCGACGATCAGGCAGAAGATGGCGACAGCCAGCGCCCCCTTTGCAACGGGCGAGTGTTCCAGCCGCTGAAGCAGGCGCTTGTTCATCCAAAGTTATAGTTAGGGACATTTTCCGAGCGCGAAAAGCCGATTTCGTTCAGAGCCTTTAACCAAAGTGCAACGCTCGTGACGTTATCGTTTTGATTGGGGCGCTTAACTGGTGATGTCGTGGCGAAAAATCCGTCTATCGACCTGTTGAAGGGCGTGCTCATCCTGCTTGTCATGGGCGGGCATGTCATGGAATTGACGGGCACGCACGACCTTGTTCTCTGGGTCGGCTCGGGCTTCCGCATGCCGCTGATGATCGGCATTTCCGGCTATCTGCTGAACCTGGCCCGCACGCGCGGCGATGCACCCGGCGTGCTTCTGTCCCGTTACGGCCAGCGCATGCTGCTGCCCTGGGCGGTTGCGATCCTGCTCTATCTGCTGACCAGCCATGGCGCGCTCGGCTGGACGACCCCGCTGGACCTGCTGCTGCGGCCGCCCTTCCATCTGTGGTATGTGCCGGTGCTGTTCTTCCTGATCATGGTGACGCGGCTGCTGCCCCTGTCGCCGCTGCTTCTGCTGGCGCTGGGCACGCCGGTCAGCCTTGCCATAATGTATGGGTTCGGCCTCGACCACGGCCCGGTGGGCGAAGGCCTGTTCGCGCTCGACAGCCGTTTCCTGCGCTATCCGGTCTATTTCTTCTTCGGCATGCTGCTCGCCGAGCGGCGCCTGCCGCGTCCCTATGAGCTGCTGGCGCTGCTGATGACGGGGCTTGGCCTTGGCTGGTGGTCGGGCCTCTATGTCGCCGGTACTGTGCTCGGCTATGTGCCGGCCCGGCTGTTGATGTGCCTGGGCCTGATTGCGCTGCTGCCTGCGCTGTCGGCGCTGCGGCTGCATGTCGGGCCGATCAATGCCCTGGGGCGCGACAGCCTGTTCTTCTATCTGTGGCACCCGCTGGTCATGGGCCTGGTCATCATGACGGGGGTGGGACCGCTCGCCACCTTCGCGCTGTCCCTGCTGCTGCTCGCTGCCGCCAGCCGGATTGCCGCCCGCAGGCCGGTGCTGGCGCTGCTGTTGGGGGCGGTGCCGGAAAAGCGGCAGCCCGCCCCCTCGCTGTCAGTCGCGCCCTGTCCGGCCCAGGCCTGAGACGTCAGAGCTTCCCATATTTCGCTTCAAAGCCCGCCGTGTCCCCGGCGGCGAGATATTTCGCCTGGTCGATCCACTGGTCGCGCACCGGCCGGCCGCGGAAATTGCCGAGCTTCGCGTCGATCGCGGCGACGTCGGCATCGGTCCAGTTCGCAATCTGCGCATAGCGCGTCACCCCCAGCTCGATCAGCAGCTGGTTGAGCTTGGGTCCTATGCCCTTGAGCTTGAGCAGATCGTCGCCGGGGCTGTCAGCGGCGGTGACGGCCGGCGAAATGGGGATCGCTTCCTCGACGGCGGGCGTTGCGAGCGGTTCGATCGCCGTCGGCGCGGCCCTTGCGACCGGCTCGACCGTGGTTGCGGGTGGGACCTCAGCCACGGGCGCGGTCGGCGCGACCCGCTCGACGGGGGGCTCCATCGGAACAGGATCGGCGGGCTTCTTGCGCCCGCTCAGCAGGAAAAGGAGGCCGATCACGATCAGCAGCGCGATCAACAGCCACAGGCCATAGTTGATGAAGAATTCCTGCATCCATATCCTCCCTGTTGTGCGCCTATCTAAGGACGCAACCGCGTCCGCCGCAAGGGCGGCGCTCCATCAGCGCCCTTCGCGCGCAACTTCGCGCCAGCCGATATCGCGGCGGCAGAAACCGGTCGGGAAATCGATCGCGTCGACCGCCCGATAGGCGGCGGCTTGCGCCTCGCCGACCGTCGCGCCGGTCGCGGTGACGTTCAGCACGCGCCCGCCATTGGCCACGATCGCGCCATCCTTCTCCGCCGTGCCCGCATGGAACACGCGCGCGCCGCCTGCTTCTGCCGCTTCGATACCCGCAATCGCGCCGCCTTTTTCCGGCGTGCCGGGATAGCCCTTCGCCGCCATGACGATGGTCAGCGCGGTGCGATCGGCCAGCGCCACCGGGCCCTGGCTTGCCAGCTTCCCTTGGGCCACGCTCAACAGCAGCTCGACCAGATCACCGTCGAAGCGCATCATCAGCACCTGGCATTCCGGGTCGCCGAAGCGCGCATTATATTCGATGAGCTTTGGCCCTTCGTCGGTCAGCATGAGTCCGGCATAGAGCACGCCCGAATAAGGCGTGCCTTCCGCGGCCAGCGTGTCGACGGTCGGACGGATGATCTTTTCGATCACCTCGGCTTCCAGTTCCGGGGTCAGTACCCGCGCGGGGCTGTAGGCGCCCATGCCGCCGGTATTGGGGCCGGTATCGCCGTCGCCCACGCGCTTATGGTCCTGTGCCGATCCGAAGGGCAGGATCGCGCTGCCGTCGGTGAGCGCGAAGAAGCTCGCTTCCTCGCCGCGCATGAACTCTTCCAGCACCACTTCCTCGCCCGCCGCGCCGAACGCGCCGGAGAACATGGAATCCAGCGCCTCCAGCGCTTCCTCGCGCGTTTCGGCGATGATGACGCCCTTGCCCGCGGCAAGCCCGTCCGCCTTGATCACCACCGGCAGCGCGAAATCATCGAGCGCGGCGATCGCGCCATCCTTGCTGCTGACGCGCTCATAGGCGGCGGTCGGGATGCCGGCGCGCTTGCACAGGTCCTTGGTAAAGCCCTTGGATCCTTCCAGCTGCGCCGCCTTCTTGCCCGGACCGAACACCGGATAGCCCTTGACCCGCAGATTGTCGGCCAGGCCGTCGACCAGCGGCGCCTCCGGTCCGATCACCACCAGCCCGATCGAATGACGCAGGCAGAAATCCACCACCGCGCGATGATCCGTGGCGTCGAGGTCGACCAATGTCGCATGCTGGGCTATGCCGGGATTGCCCGGTGCCGCATACAGGGTCTGGAGCATAGGCGATTGCGCCAGCTTCCAGGCCAGAGCATGTTCGCGGCCACCGCCGCCCAACAGAAGGATGTTCATTTCGCCCATGTCCCCGGAATATGAAGCTGGTTTCGATGCGTCGGGCCGCCTGTTAGCGGAGGAACGGGCGGGGGACAACGCGCCCGCGCTCAGCGTGAGCGAATTGTCCGCCCTGTTGAAGCGCACGGTCGAGGACAGATTCGGCCATGTCCGCCTGCGCGGCGAGATTTCCGGCTTCAAGCGTGCCGGATCGGGCCACATCTATCTCTGCCTCAAGGACGACAATGCCGTGATCGACGGCGTGATGTGGAAGGGCGGGGCCGCGCGCCTGCCCTTCGCCCCGCAGGACGGGGTGGAGGTGATCGCCACGGGCAAGCTCACCACCTATCCCGGCCGCTCCAAATATCAGATCGTCATCGAGCGGATGGAACTCGCCGGCGAAGGCGCGCTGATGGCGCTGCTGGAGAAGCTCAAGCAAAAGCTCGCGGCCGAGGGACTGTTCGACCGCGACCGGAAGCGCCGGCTGCCCTTCATGCCGCGCACCATCGGCGTGGTGACGTCTCCGACAGGCGCTGTGATCCGCGATATCCTCCATCGCCTGGAGGATCGCTGCCCCACCAACGTCCTGCTCTGGCCGGTGCTGGTCCAGGGGCAGGGCGCCGCCGATCAGGTCGCGCGCGCGGTGCGCGGCTTTTCGGCGATGCAGCCCGGCGGTCCGCTGCCCCGGCCCGACCTTGTCATCGTCGCGCGGGGCGGCGGCTCGATCGAGGATCTGTGGAGCTTCAACGAAGAGGTCGTGGTTCGCGCCGTTGCCGAATCGTCGATCCCGATCATCTCGGCGGTCGGCCACGAAACCGACACCACGCTGTGCGACTATGCCGCGGACATGCGCGCGCCCACGCCCACGGCTGCTGCCGAAATGGCCGTGCCGGTGCGCGCCGAGCTGGTCGCGATGCTGACCGAACAGGGTCTGCGCATGAACCGCGCGGTCCGCCGGGGCGCTGCCCAGGCCCGTGAAAGGCTGGAGATGCAGGCGCGGCTGATGCCCACGCCCGACACGTTGCTCGCGCCGCAGCGGCAGCGGCTCGACCAGCTGTCCGACGGCCTGGTCAGCGGCCTGCGCCACCGCGTCGCCGATGCGCGCGGTCATCTGGCCCAGGCGGGGGGGGCGCTGCGTCCGGCCTTGCTGCGCCAGTCGCTCAGTCGCGCGTCCGAACGGCTCGACCGGCTGCGGCTGCGTCCCGACTATCTCGCTCGCGCGCACCAGGACCGCGCCACCGCCTTCGACCGCCTTTCGCGTCTCTTCGTTTCGCTCAATCCCGACCTGCCCCTGCAGCGCGGCTTTGCGCGGGTGATGGCGGGGGATCGGCTGATGAAGACCGTCGCCGATGCGCGTGGCGCGGGCACGGTCAGCCTGCATTTTGCCGACGGGGCGATCGACGCGACCGTGGAGGGCGCGCCCCCCGCAGCGCCCCTTGAGAAGCCCGTGGGGGAGGCTATATCACCCTTATCCCGCGCGCCGCGCAAGTCGCGTGAAAGCGAGGCGACAGGGCAGCAGGACCTTTTCTCCTGATGCTCGCCCAAGCAGAAAAGGCCGTTGATCCATGCTGATGTCCAACCGCGATCGCCCGGCCCGGCTGCACTATATGGCCTACAGCTTCCGCGTGCTGCAGGCGGGCGATCATGTCGTCTGCGCCGTATCCGGACAGAGGATCCCGCTGGAGGAACTGCGCTATTGGAGCATCGCGCGGCAGGAACCCTATGCCAGCGCGGAAATCTCCGCCCGGGCCGAACTCAAGGCGCGCGGCCTCTAGCTTGCCGGCGCCGGCCCGACGCGCTCCGTCATGCTGAACGCGTCTGGCTGGCGCCCATCTTGGGCCCATTTCGTCCCGCGCGGCTTTTGCCGATGTGCGCCCCGGCGACCATGTGACTCAAGGGCAACGCATTGCCGCCCTTGGCGCCATCGGCCGTGCAACGGGTCCGCATTTTCATTTCGGTTGGGGCTGGAACGAAGCCCGACTTGATCCGTTGTTGCTGACAGGCCCATGTCGCCCGAATGAGGGCGCGGCGGAAAAGGCGCAATTTTTCGGCATTGCAGGATGTCGGGAAGACAGGAAATTCCTTGGCTGTTCGCAATGCCATAACAAAGTTGTTTAACAGGTGTCCAATAGCGCTAACGCCTATATGTGGCAAATTTACGACAGTTCAAATCAAATTGAACGGACAAGGGTGACATTGCTTTACACTCTTAAAACGACTGCGCAGACTGATTTCCAGCACGCGTGAAGAGGGGTTGCTGTCGGGCTCCTATCCCCCTCTTCGCGCGTCAGGGAAAAAGCGCGCGGGCTATCCCGCGTGGCTCCAGAGCAAGGGACTGGATTGTGAAGACAAGCTCTAATACCGCCTGGCTGCGCGGAAGCGCGGCGTTGCAGGCGCTTGCATTGGCAGGCGCCGGTTTTGCCGCCCTTTCCGCGCCTGCCTTCGCGCAGGCCGCGCAGGAAACGACGACTGCTCAAGAGGGGGCAGAAGAAGCGCAGGCGACGATTATCGTCACCGGATCGCGCATTTCCCGGCCGGATCTTACTTCCAATTCCCCAATTACAGTCGTGTCCGCCGATACCATTCGGCTTTCGGGCGCGACCTCGGTGGAAGATGTGCTGCGCGACATCCCTCAGGCCGTTCCAGGAATCGGTAGCCAAACGAACAACGGCAACGAAGGTGCGGCGACCATCGACCTGCGTAATCTGACGGAGCAGCGGACGCTCGTTCTGGTCGACGGAAAGCGCTTCGTTCCTTATAATAAGGACGGCGTCGTCGATGTGAACATGATCCCCGCCGCGCTGATCAAGCGTGTTGACGTTGTGACCGGAGGCGCTTCGGCGGTCTATGGTTCGGATGCCGTCGCAGGCGTGGTGAACTTCATCCTCGATGACGAGTTTCAGGGCATCAAGGGTGACGTCCAATACGGCATCACCAGCCGTGGAGACGCCCGTAAGTTCGACGCCAGCCTCACCTATGGCACAAGTTTCGGCGGAGGACGCGGCCATCTGGTTGTGAATGGGGGTTACACCAAACAGGCGGCTTTAGGTCAGGGACGGCGAAGCTTCTCCAGATTCGCGCTGGGCCAGGCTGATCTCCAGCCGTCGGGGAGCCTCACCGATACCCCCGGAAATATTTCCGACAATTTCCCAACTATCTGTTCGCAAGCCGACATCGACGATGGCAATTGCTTCGCTCAATTTTCGCCGAACGGTGATCTGGGGCCGGTGGCCGGGTCCTTCAATTTCAACCCCTACAACCTGTTCCAGGTCCCACAGGAACGCTATCAGGCGCATGCCCTGTTCAAATATGAATTCTCGGACGCCGCCCGGTTCTATGGGCGCGTTTCCTATATCGATACCAAGGTGACGACAATCCTGGCGCCATCGGGGACCTTCTTCTTCCCGTTCACGGTGAATCTCGACAACCCGTTCCTTTCGAATCAGGCGCGCAGCGTTCTGGCGCCACTGGATACGGACGCTGATGGTGATGTCGATATCGCTTTCGGGCGGCGCACGACGGAGCTTGGGACACGCGATTCCATCTATCGCAACAAGGCGCTGCAATTTGTGGGCGGCCTGCGTGGCGACATTAGCGACAACCTTAATTACGAGGTGTTCGCGCAATATGGCCAGGTCAAGAGGCGGCAGCGATATCTGAATGATATCAACTTTGCCAAGACGCAGCAGGGTTTGCTGGTCCGTAATGTCAACGGCGTTCCTACCTGTATCGACCCCAGCAATGGATGCGTGCCGGTGAACCTTTTCGGCGCCGGCAATTTGACCCAGGCAGCGGGGGATTTCATTCGCCTCGATCTTGAAGCGAATGATAAGACGACCCAGTTTGTGACCGGCGCATCGCTGGCGGGCGAAATCTTCACCCTGCCGACGGCGACTTCTGCGGTAGGCTTTGCGGTGGGCGCCGAATATCGGCGTGAAAAGACCGTATCTCGTCCCGACGCGAACCTCATTGCCGGCAATTCGCCTGGTTTCGGCGCCCAGTCTCCCATCGACGCGAAATATACCGTCAAGGAACTCTATGGCGAAATCCGTGTGCCGCTGCTCGAAGACATGGCCTTCGCCCAGTCTTTGGTGCTGGAAGGTGGTCTTCGCTACTCCCGCTACAGCAGCGACGTCGTCAATCTGGTCTCAGGGGGAACGTTCGGCAACAGCTTCTCCAACTGGACGTATAAGGCTGGTGGCGAATGGGTTCCCGTTGAAGGCGTGCGGTTCCGCGGTCTTTATCAGCGGGCCGTTCGTGCACCCAACCTTGCCGAACTTGGCGAACCGCGCACTTCCAGCACGGGCGATCTGGAAACTGATCCCTGCGCCGGCGCCAATCCTGTCGGGAATGCAGCGCTGTCGCAGCTTTGCCTCGACACTGGCGTTCCCGCCGGTCGGATCGGTGCGGTCAATGGGCCGATTGCGGGTCAGATCAACAACTTCGTGGGCGGCAACCCTTCGCTGACTCCGGAAAAGTCCGACACCTACAGCATCGGCTTGGTCCTCCAGCCTCGTCAGTTGCCGGGCTTCACCGCGTCGATCGACTATTTCAACATCAAGGTGAAGAACGCGATCACCCAGTTTTCGGAGCAGGTCATCGTCGATGCCTGCTATGAACAGGAGCAGGATCCCAACGGCTTCTTCTGCCAGTTGATCAACCGCAATCCGATCAACGGGTCGCTGAGCGGCGGCACCGAAACGGGCGTCGATGCGAGCACGCTGAATGCGGCTTCGCTGAAACGCACCGGCATCGACATTGCCGCCGCCTATCAATTCAAGATTGGAGAGGACGCGCGACTTCAGTTTGGCATCAACGCCACCCGCGCGATCAAGGTGGTGGATCAGCCTGCGGCGATCTTCCCGTCCTACGACTGCGTTGGACTGGTAGGAAAGACCTGCCTGCGGCCGCAGCCCAAGTGGCAGTTTATTCAGAACACGCAACTTGACTACGGTCCGGTCAGCTTGCTCCTGCGCTGGCGCTATATTGGCAAGCTGACGAAGGATGACATCGTCCTGAATGGAGCCGATCCGGCGGATTATGTGGTGCCGGTTATCAAAGCCCGCAGCTATTTCGACCTCAGCGGTACGGTACGGGTCGCCGAACGCTTCCAGTTGAGGGGCGGCATCAACAATCTGTTCGACAAGAAGCCCCCTGTTGTCGGCAACGACTATGGTGGCACGGCGGAGAACAGCGGGAACACTTTCCCCGCGACTTATGATCCGTTGGGTCGGTCTTTCTTCATTGGCGCGTCGGTCACTTTCTGATTTCGGGCCGTCAAAAATGGAGGGGGCGGCAGTAGCTACTGCCGCCCCCCTTTTGTTACCCCACACTCAACTTCAGCGCGCCATCCCCCTCATCGACCCGCACCTTCGACCCATCCGGCACCTCGCCGCGCAGGATCAGGTCGGCCAGGGGGTCCTGCAGATAACGCTGCACGGCGCGCTTCAAGGGTCTCGCGCCATAGACTGGGTCATAGCCGACCCGCCCCAGCCACGCCCGCGCGCCGTCCGTCAGGTCCAGCACCACCTTCCTGTCCTTGAGCAGCTTCGCCACCCGCCCGACCTGGATGTCGACGATCGGCGCCATATGGCTCGCACCCAGCCGGTGGAACAGGATC
>DATFDS010000230.1:0-2122 GCA_035251955.1 Sphingobium sp.
CGCGGTGATCGAAGCAACGCTGCGCGGCGCCGAACCGCCGCGCTTCCCGATGGGACTGCATCTGTTTGGAGACCTGGCGGATCTGGGTGGTTTCCAGTCATAGCCAGGGGAGGGGTTGGGGTGGAGGCGAGCGAAGCGAGCTTCTACCTGACCGCGCAGAGCGCCGCTGACGCGGCGACCCACCCCCGTCCCCTCCCTTGAAAGGGAGGGGTGATTTGAGGTCCGCTCCTGGCCATTCGGCGACGTTCCTATCCCACAAGGGGACGAAGCTCGACTCTCCCCCCTTCCAGTAACCACGTCCCGCTTGTTTCCCAGGCATTTGGCCATATGGTGGCCCGCGACAAGACATATAGGGGACGCACGCATTCATGACCGACATCGCCAAGGGTACAGGAAGCTGGCTGGATGCGGTGAAGCCCTATGTCGAAAAAGCGCCGCTCGCCGCGCTGTTCCTGGGAATTTCCTCCGGCTTTCCCTTCGCAATGATCGGCGCGAATCTGGCGTCGCGGCTGGCGCAGGACGGGATCGACAAGAAAAGCGTGACGGCCTTCAGCCTGGTACTGCTGGCCTATAATTTCAAATGGTTATGGGCCTGGGTGATCGAGGGCGTGAAGCTTCCGCTGCTGCATCGCCTGGGACAGCGTGTGTCATGGATGCTGCTCGCCGGCGTGCTGGTGATGGTGGCCGTCGTCAATCTGGCGCTGGTCGATCCGGCGGCGGATCTGGGTGCGACCGTGCGTGCAGCGATGCTGCTGGGCATCGCGGGCGCGACATTCGACATCATCATCGATGGCTATCGCATCGAAATTCTGAGGCCGGAACAGCTCGGTATCGGCGCCGGCATGTCGCAATATGGCTGGCGGATCGGTGCGGCGGCGGCGGGCGCGGTCGGGCTGGTGGTCGCGCAGCATTGGGACTGGACGACGGCCTATCTGGTCTGTTCGCTGTTCGCGCTGCCCGCCATGCTGGCTGCACTGTTCGTGGGCGAACCGGAGCGGCACCGGGAAATTTCGTCGCGCAAGACCGGTGGAGAATTGGCGCAGGCGATCGTCGGACCATTTGTCGACTTCTTCAAGCGCAAGGGTGCGCTGCTCGTGCTGCTGTTCATCATCGTCCACAAGATCGGCGACACGCTGGCCAATCTGACCTTCCGCCTGCTGTTCAATGACCTTGGCTACAGCAATGACGAGATAGCGCTGTACGATGTGGGCGTCGGTTTCTGGGCGCTGCTGGCCGGAATTTTCGTGGGCGGCGTGCTTTATGCACGGCTGGGGCTCAAGCGGTCGGTCTTCGTCAGCCTGGTGCTGATGGCTGTTTCGAACTTCAGCTTCGCGGGCCTCGCTGCGGCGGGGAAGAGCAACCTCGGCATGGCGGGCGCGATCGGCTTCGAGAATTTCGCGAGCGGGATCGGCGGCGTGGCCGTGGTCGCCTATTTCTCGGCGCTGTGCGACCTGCGCTTCACCGCGGCGCAATATGCGATGATCTCGGCCGCGGCGAGCATCCTGGGCCGGTTCCTGACGGGCACGACCGCAGGCGTGTTGATCGAGCGGTCCGGCTATGTGGACTTCTATCTGCTGACCACCCTGCTGGCGCTGCCCGGCATCCTGCTGTTCTGGCTGATGATGCGCATTGGCCTGGTCGAAACCAGCATCGGCAGCGCTGCCACGGAAGACGGCAGTCAGCCCGCCGCGTAAAGATCGAACGGGCGGCCCAGGTCGCTATGCGCCTGCGCGACGGCCTGAAGGCAGGTAAGAGCGCCCAGCGCATCCTCATTGCCGAGCAGGGTCACGATCTTTTCATAAGCGGCATGCGGCTCTTCCAGCGCAGTGCCGATCGCGTCCAGAAGCAGGCCTTCATCGGCGGTCATGCGCGCGCAGCAGCAGGGCGCGACCAATATCTTGCGCGTGGCCGAGCGGGCGAGTTCCAGCATCATCGCGCGCATCAGCACCAGCGGTCGGCGATAGCTGCGCCCGAACGCGCTGAGCATGGCATTGGCGGCATGGGCATCCTTGACCCCCGCACTCGCCATCCTGCGCATGCCATAGAGGAAGAGCCGGTTGCCATAGCCACCGGGCATCGGGTGGGTGGTCAGATCGAGTGAGGAAGTCTCTCCATGAGCCAT
>DATFDS010000231.1:0-8559 GCA_035251955.1 Sphingobium sp.
CTTATCCATTCCCCTCCCGCTGGCGGGAGGGGCAGCGAGACTTCATGAGCGCAGCGAATGTAGTCGCAGCGGGGTGGGCCAGCGCAGCGCCTAGAGTAGGATGACTTTACCTTGATCCGTTCGTTTCGAGCGAAGTCGAGAAACAGCAAGAACTGCGCTTCCGTTTCTCGACTTCGCTCGAAACGAACGGATCAAGGTAAAGTCATCCTACTCTAGGCGCTGCGCTGGCCCACCCCTCGGCCCCCTCCCGCTTGCGGGAGGGGGAGTGTCTGCCATCCACCCATTCCAACATTTCAGTTGGCCGGTTGCCGATCCCGATTCTTACCCAGCCCATTACCGGCAAGCTGCCGCTTCAACACATCCGCGGGCGGCGCGATCAGGAAACCGAAGCTGACGCATCCCTCCTTGGCCGCCACCGCATGGTGCAGGCGGTGCGCCTGGACGATCCGCTTCATATAGGCAGAGCGCGGTACATAGCGGTGCGCGATCCGGCGGTGGACGATGATGTCGTGGAAGCCGAGATAGATGAGGCCATAGCCAGCGATGCCCGCGCCGCAGGCGGTGGCCCACGATCCCCAGTTCCATTGTACGCCGCCCAGCAGCAGCAGGATGGAGGGCATGGCGAAGATCACGAAATAAAGGTCATTCGCCTCCCACAGGCCCGTCCGGGTCCGGTGGTGGCTTGCATGCAGGAACCAGCCGGGGCCATGCATGACCCAGCGGTGCATGACATAGGCAAAGCCTTCCATCGCAACGATCGTGCTCAGGAAAACCGGCAGGAGGAACAGCGGCGACATGGGTCCGCTATAGGCGCTTGGAGTCTGTCATGCGACCCGCAACGGCGACAAGGACAGGAAAAAGGCCGCGACCCATAAGGATCGCGGCCCTCCCCTCCATTATCCGGAAAAACCGATCAGAAGGAAGCGGTGATCGAACCCACGACGCCGGCCTTCGACAGGTTGCGCGTGGTCCGGAGGCTGCCGCCCGCCGTCGTGTAAGAGGAGACGATATCCTTGTCGGTATCGACATAGCTGACGCCGAAGGTCAGGTGGCTCCAGGTGTAGGTCGCGCCAACACTCCAGTCGGTATATTTCTCGCCGAAGGTGATGTAGCTGCGGTTGAAGTTATGGCCCAGGTGCGCCGACAGGCCGATGGGCGTGTTCGGCACGCTGGCCGACAGATCACCGGCGACATAGAGATTGTCTTCGCGCGGGGCGCTGCCCGGGAAGGAAAGGGCGTGCTGCTTGGGCGCATAGGCGACGCTAAGCTTCGCGCTCGCCGGGCCGAAAGTGCCCTTGACCGAAGCATAGGGTTCGAAGAAGTCGCTGGTTATACCGCCCGAGTTCGGGTAGTAATAATAGAGCACGCCGGCGTCGACGGTGGCGGCGCCGATGGTCTTGGAATAGCCCGCGATCAGATCGAGCTCCTGGTCGCTGCCGTTCGCGACATAATCGTCGATCGACGAGCCCCAGGTCGAGACATAGAAGCCCGATTCATGGGTGACGGTGATGCCGCCCTGCATCGCGAACCGCTTGTCGGTTTGCGAGATGCCACGGAAGCGATAGTCGGTCACGACGGCGGCATTGCCGGTGACGGTCAGGGCCGGGGTGGCCTCATCCTGGGCGAAGGCCGGCGCGGACAGCGCGGCAAGAGCAACGGCCGAGAGGCCGAGAATGGACTTACGCATTGGTTTCCCCTTGGTAATTTTCTGCGATTCGTCCCGCCTGCGTCTGGCTCCCAATCTCTATGACCCTGGCGGGCGGACCGGATTTGCCTGGACAATCGAAGGCATGCCGAGAGCCGCTGCGCCGCACAAGATAATATTGCCGTAATATGTCATTTACTGCTGAAATGTTGCTGTCGTGCAACAAAAGACGGCGGGAATGCGGCGCAGACAGAGCGTTCTTGTCTGCTTCTGCCTTAATTTGAAGGGCTGTTTACTGTTGCGGCACTGCGTCGCCGGCCTTGTGCACGACGCGCTGTGGGTAGGGGATGGTGATGCCGTGGTCGCGGAACAGCAGCCAGACGCGGTTCAAGACGTCTGACTTCACATTGCCGACGCCGCCCTCGGGATCGCTGATCCACACCAATATGTCATGTTCGACCCGGTTCTCGCCAAAGGCGGTGAGCCAGACATTGGGTTTGGGATTGCGCAGCACGCGCGGGCTTTCCTGCGCGGCGCGCAGCATGAGGTCCTGCGCGAGCTTCAGGTCGCTGTCATAGCCCACGCCCACGGGAATGCGCACGCGGACGTTGCGGTCGGAATAGGACCAGTTCTCCACCTCCTGCGTCATCAGATTTTCGTTCGGGATCAGATGTTCCTTGCCGTCGCGGGTGAGCACCGACACCGCGCGCACGCCGATCTTGTTGACCCAGCCGAAGCTTTCGCCCACGACGATGACGTCGCCCGGTTTGATCGACCGGTCCATCAGCAGGATGATGCCCGCGATCAGATTGCCGAAGGTCTTCTGCAGGCCGAAACCGATGGCGAGGCCGAGCGCGCCGGAAAAGACGGCGAAGGCGGTGAGATCGATGCCGAGCAGGTCGATGCCCACGAAGAAGGCGGTGACGACCACGGCGATGGCCGCGAGCTTCTGCGCCAGCAGCTTTTGCGTCGCGTCCAGGCCCTGGGCTGCGGTGATGCTGCGGCCGATCAGGCGATTGGCAAGGCGCACCATGGCGAACAGGGCGACGACGGTCGCGGCGATGCCGACCAGCCCCAACAGGGTGACGCGCCGCTTGCCAAGGTCGATGCCAACCCCGTCGAGCATGTCCGCCACCGGGGCGAAGCCGCCGCTGCTGCCGGACAGGACCATGACGAACAGCAGCATCGCCAGCGGGGCGACGGCCCAGCGGGCAATGGCGAGGCTGCGCAAGACATGGCTGGCGAACAGGGCCAGTGCGAGTGCGAGTGCGCCGCTGAGGATGAGATGGGCAAGCGCGCCGACCGGCCAGAGCGCGCTGGCGAAAACCAGCAGCGCGGCAATGAGGAGATAGCGCAGGATCGGGCGGAGATGGCCGGGCAGCGCGTCGTTGAGCAGACGGATGCGCCGACGCAATCGAGGGGCGACGATATGCGCGACGGCATCGGCGATCAGATAGGCGAGGCCCGTCAGCGAGGCGGCGACCAGCGGGTGGACGATGGCGGGATCGCCGGGCAGCAGGGCAAGCAGATCGGGGAACCCCGGCAGCATCAGCGTGCCGCGCGGAAGCGGGCGAGCCCCGCGTCGAGATCGGCAATCAGGTCATCGGGATCTTCAAGGCCGATCTGCAGCCGGACCAGCGGCCCCTCCGCCTGCCAGTTCGTGGCGGTGCGATAGCGCGCCGGATCGACCGGCAGGGCAAGGCTTTCGAAGCCGCCCCAGCTATAGCCGATGCCGAAATGGGCGAGCCCGTCGATGAGCGCCGCGCGCGCCCGTTCATCGCCGCCCTTCAGCACGAAGCTGAACAGGCCGCTGGAGCCGGTGAAGTCGCGTCGCCACAGGTCATGGCCGGGGCAGCCCGGCAACGCGGGATGAAGCACGCGGGCGACATCGGGCTGGCCGTCGAGCCACCGGGCGATCCTGAGCGCGCTGTCCTGATGCTGGTTCAGGCGCACGCCCAGCGTCCGCAGCCCACGCGCGGCGAGCCAGGCGTCGTCGGGGCTGGTCATCTGGCCGAACAGATAGGCGGCGTGTCGGACCCTGGAGAAGAAGGCCGGGGTCGCCGTCACCGATCCCATCATCACGTCGCTGTGGCCGACAATATATTTGGTGCAGGCGAGGATGGAGATGTCGACATCATGGGCGAGCGCCTGGAAGAACCAGGGCGTGGCCCAGGTGTTGTCGATCAGCGTGGCGATGCCCCGGTCCCGCGCGATGGCGGTAATGGCGGGTACGTCCTGCACCTCGAAGGTCAGGCTGCCGGGGCTTTCCAGGAAGATGGCGCGCGTCGTATCGCCGATCAGGTCGGCGATGCCGGCGCCGATCGTCGGATCGTAATAGACGGTTTCGATACCCAGCGGGCGCAGCATCTGTTCGCAGAAATTGCGCGTGGGATCATAGGCGCTGTCCACCATCAGGAGCTGGTCGCCCGGTTTCAGCACCGCCATCAGCGCGCAGGCGATCGCCGCGACGCCGGAGGGGTAGAGCATCGTGCCCTCCGCCCCCGGCTCCATTTCGGTGAGCGCGTCGGCAAGGCTCCAACTGGTCGGCGTGCCCTTGCGGCCGTAGAAGAGCCGCTCATGCGTATTGCGGCCCGCCGCGCCGCGCAGATGCGCGACATCGTCATACAGGATGGTGGAGGCGCGCCACACCGGCGGATTGACGATGCCGCCGGGCTGGCCTGGCATGCCGGTCCATTCCGGCTTGCGGCCCGCCTGCGCCAGCAGGGTGAGGGGCTTGCGGTCCTTGGTCATGCCGCGCCTGTTGCCTTGGGCGTGGCCGGATCGAGCCCCCATTCGGACCAGCTGCCGTCATAGAGGGTGACGTCGGTCTTGCCGAGCAGTTCAAGCCCCGCGAGCAGGATCGCCGCCGTCACGCCGCTGCCGCAGGTGGTGATGATCGGCCGGTCGAAATCGGTGCCGGCGTCGGTGAAGAGGCGGCGCAGTTCCTCGCCCCGCTTCATGCTGTTGTCGGCATTGTACAGGGCGGATGAGGGAATGTTGCGCGAGTCCGGAATATGGCCCGATGCCATGCCGGCGCGCGGCTCCTTCTCCGCGCCGGTGAAGCGCGGGGCGCTGCGGGCGTCGAGCACTTGCGCGGTGCCGCTCTCCAGATTGGCGAGCAGGTCCGCCTTGGCGCGCACCTGCCCTTCGGCACGGCGGGCGGTCGCGCTGCCGCGCGGGATGACGGGCCAGCCGCTTTCGGTCGGCCGTCCTTCCGCCAGCCATTTGGGCAGGCCGCCATCCAGGATCGCGGCGGACGCGCCGACGCCGTAGAGGCGCATCATCCACCAGGCGCGCGCGGCGCTGTGCGTCGGGCTGTTGTCATAGAGGATGATGCGGCTGTCGGGCTCCAGGCCCAGCGCCCGGCAGCGCTCGGTCATGAAGGCGTCGCCCGGCAGCATGCCGGGGCGCGGATCGTCCGCGTCGTTCAGCGTCGGCAGGTCGAGCAAGGCGGCGCCGGGAATATGGGCGGCCTCGAATTCGGTGCGCGGATTGCGCGGCGTGCCGGGGAGGAAGAGGCTGGCGTCCAGGATGCGCAGGTCGCCCTTGCCCAATTCCGCCGCGAGCCAGTCGGTTGAAACCACTATGTCCATGCCGCCTCTTTTCGGTGTCGTTTCAATCCTGTTTAAGGATCGGCGGCGGCGGTGGAAAGGGGTTTAGCTCGCCAGCTCGAGTGCGGTCGCACGGCTGCCCGGCGTGCGATATTGGCGCGGGCCAAGGTCGAGCCGGAAGGGCGACAGGCGATCGGCCGGCGGCGATTTTTCCTGGCCGATGATGAAGGCGCGGCCGGTGCGGCCGCTGCCGCCGGGTTCGCCTTGAGCGTTGGTCCAGCGATATTGCGCGTCGAACGCGACCAGCGGGATCAGCAGGGCGCGGTCCCCCATCTGCACCGGTGCGATCTGGTCGGGCAGCAGGCGCAATTCGCCGGTCAGGGTCTGGCTCTTGCCCGGCGCGACGGAGACGATCGAGTGGCTCGGCAGGCCGGCGGCACCGGCGAAAAATTGCTGCAGCAGCGCCTGCTGGCTGGTGTCGGCGTTGGCGATCAGGCTGCGGATCAGAATATCCTCGGCCGCACCATCGCCGCGATTATGCACGCTGAGCGTGTAGGCGATGGTCGCGCCCATCAGCGACAGCCGCGCGCTGCGCACTTCCATCTGAAGCTCGATCCACGGTCGAACGGGGGTGTCGGCCGGAGCGGGCGGAGCCGGTGTCGGAGGAATGGCCGCGGCCGGCTCAGGCGTTGGCGGCGGGGCGATATCAGGCCGCGCGCGGGCGGGCGTCGGCGGCGCTGGCGGTGGTGTGGTGGCTTCCGTGATGAAGGGTTCATCCTCCCACGCGTCTTCGGCTGCCCGGCGGCGGCGGCGCAGGATGAGGAAGCCGCCGATCGCCGCAACCAGGGCGGCAAGGCCGGTGGCAATCCAGGGCCAAGGCTCCGATCGGGCGGGAGCGGCAAGCGGGGGTTCGGCGGCGGGAGGGGCCGCTTCGGGCGCGACCGGCGGAGCGGGGAGCGGCTGCACGGGCGCGGTCGGCTCGGCAGGGATGCGGCCCTGTGCCGGTGCGGGCTGGGGTTGCGGGCTGGGCCGGACTTGCGGGGCAGGGCGTGCAGCCGGGCGCTGGGGTTGGCCCGCTGGGGGCGGCGGTGTCGACGGCACCGGCTGCGGTGCGGGCGTGGCTGCCGGCGGCGGGGTGATGGAAGGGGGGACGACCAGCGGCGGCGGCGCGACCACCGGGGCGCCGCGGAACACGTCCAGTTCCGGACCCTCACGATTCGCATCGACCGGCGGCTGGGTGGAGCGCGGCAGGTTGAAGACCGGCTCGGCCGGACTGTCCTGCTGGGCGAGCGCGGGCGTGGCCAGCAGGAGCGGCGCGATGATCAGCGAAGTCGAACGGAACCCCATGGGCAGCAGCCAAGGCAATGGCGCCGCTGAACGGGAGGTGAATGGCAGGGCGGGGCGGCGTGGCGATGACATTATGCGTGCAATGGCGTAGATGGCCCGTCATGACCGATACGCCTGAAACCATCAAACCGATTCACCTCGGCCAGACGAGCGCGCTTCCTACGCATCCCGAACAAGCGGTGCTCGACTATGTTCCCAACCCGCGGCCGGGCAAACCCTATCTGGTGCGCTTCACCGCGCCGGAGTTCACCTCGCTCTGCCCGGTGACGGGACAGCCGGACTTCGCCCATCTGGTGATCGACTATGCGCCCGATGCGACCATCGTCGAATCGAAATCGCTCAAGCTCTTCCTGGGCGCCTTCCGCAACCACGCCGCTTTTCATGAGGACTGCACCGTGGGCATCGGCGAACGGCTGTTCGCGGAGATGAGCCCCATCTGGCTGCGGATCGGTGGCTATTGGTATCCGCGCGGGGGTATCCCGATCGACGTCTTCTGGCAGTCGGACGAGCCGCCGGCCGGCCTGTGGCTGCCGCCGCAGGATGTGCCGGGCTATCGCGGGCGGGGGTAGGTTCGCTTGAAGAGAATCCTGCTCCTGCGAAAGCAGGAGCAGGGGACATTTTCATGCCGCGCTCTGTTTGACAAACGAACAACAACCTTCGACTAACGACATCGGCGGCGGGGCGCCCGGCTTGACCGGTGGGCCGAAAGAGCCGATCCCGCTGTCATCCAGGCGTCCGTTCTTGGCGCCGTTCCAACGTGTCGGAGTTGTGAACCCCCATGTCCTTTTCGAAAATCCTGCCGCTGATGCTGGCCGCCGCCCCGCTGGCTTTCGCTGCGCCTGCCCTGGCGCAGGCGCCCGCGGGACCCGCCGCCAGCGTCACCACGCAGCTGCCGCGCGGCGCTGCGCCCAGCCATTATGCGATCCAAGTGACGCCCGATGCGGCGAACCTCAAGTTCGGCGGCAAGGCGACGATCGATGTGACGGTGGCACAGGCGATGCCGGCGCTGGTGCTGAACGCCGCCGACCTGACGGTAAGCAGCGTCACGCTTACGCCCGTAAAGGGCAAGGCGGTGAAGGGCACCGCCAGGCTCGATGCCGACGCGCAGACCGTGACCTTCGACTTCGGCACGCCGATCCGGCCGGGCCGCTACACGCTCGCCATCGATTATGCGGGCGTCATCAACACCCAGGCGAACGGGCTGTTCGCGCTCGACTATACCGACAATGCGGGCAAGGCGCAGCGCGCGCTCTTCACCCAGTTCGAGGCGCCCGACGCCCGCCGTTTCGTGCCGAGCTTCGACGAGCCGAGCTACAAGGCGACCTTCGACCTGTCGGCCGTCGTGCCGGCGGATCAGCTTGCGGTCAGCAACATGCCGGTCAGGAGCAGCGCCGACATAGCCACCGGCAAGAAGCTGGTGACTTTCGGCACCAGCCCCAAAATGTCCTCCTATCTCCTCTTCTTCGGTCTGGGCGAGCTGGAGCGCGCGACCAAGATGGCCGGCGCCACCGAAGTCGGCGTCATCACCGGCAAGGGCAATAGCGGCAAGGCGCAACTGGCGCTCGATGCGTCGGCGGCGATCCTGCCCTATTATAACGACTATTTCGGCGTCCCCTTCCCGCTGCCCAAGCTGGATAATGTCGCCGGGCCGGGACAGAGCCAGTTCTTCTCCGCGATGGAGAATTGGGGGGCGATCTTCACCTTCGAGCGCGCGCTGCTGGTCGATCCGCGCTTTACCTCCGAAAGCACGCGGCGGACCATCTATTCCATCGTCGCGCATGAAATGGCGCATCAGTGGTTCGGCGACCTCGTCACCATGGCCTGGTGGGACGACCTCTGGCTGAACGAGGGCTTTGCGAGCTGGATGGCGACCAAGGCCACCGACAAGCTGCAACCGACATGGGAAATGCTGCTGAGCCGGGTCGGCGGGCGGGAGCGGGCGATGGCGCTCGATGCGCTGGCGACCACCCATCCGGTGGTGCAGAAGATCAACACCGTCGATGAGGTGAATCAGGC
>DATFDS010000232.1:0-7159 GCA_035251955.1 Sphingobium sp.
GCCATTGCCGATGCGGATTATGCCGCCATGGGCGCAACCGTGGCCGACCGGGCCGCGACCGTCGCCGGCGCGGACATCATCCTGGGCGTTCAGGGTCCCGATCCGGTGAGCATCGCGGGTGCCAGGCCGGGCGCCTGGGTCGTCGCGGGCCTCAACCCCTTTGTCGAGCGCGCCCGCGTCGATGCCTATGCGGCGGCCGGTTTCGAGGCGCTGGCGATGGAATTCATGCCGCGCATCACCCGCGCGCAGTCGATGGACATCCTCTCCTCCCAGTCCAACCTCGCCGGCTACAAGGCGGTGCTGGACGCGGCCCATGAATATGGCCGCGCCTTCCCGATGATGATGACGGCGGCGGGCACGGTGTCGCCGGCCAAGGCGTTCGTGATGGGGGTCGGCGTCGCGGGGTTGCAGGCGATCGCCACCGCCAAGCGCCTGGGCGCGCAGGTGTCGGCGACCGACGTGCGCTCGGCGACCAGGGAGCAGATCGAGAGCCTGGGTGCCAAGGCGATCTTCGTCGAAAGCGTCGCGGGGATCGAGGGCGAGGGCACGGGCGGCTATGCCACCGAAATGTCCGAAGAGTATCAGAAGGCGCAGGCCGAGCTGGTGTCCAGCCACATCGCCAAGCAGGACATCGTCATCACCACCGCGCTGATCCCCGGCAGGCCGGCGCCGCGCCTGATCACCGACGCACAGATCGCGTCGATGAAGCCGGGCAGCGTGATCGTCGACCTCGCGGTCGAGCAGGGCGGCAATGTCGAGGGCGCGGCGTTGGGGCAGGTGGTCGAGCGCCACGGCGTCAAGATCGTCGGCCACAAGAATGTGCCCTCGCGTCTCGCCGCCGATGCCTCGGCCCTGTTCGCGCGCAATCTCTATAATTTCCTCTCGGCTTTCTGGAACAAGGATCAGAATGCGCCGGTGCTGGACGAGGAAATCGGCAACGCCATCCGCATCACGCAGGGCGGCAAGGTGGTGAGCGAAAGGCTGCTGTAGGGTCGTCCGAATTGCGGACGGCGGGCCAGCGGGCGGGGGAATGAGCCAGCTTCTTCTCATCCCTTTCCTGCTCGCCTGCCTGCTTGGCGCACGCGCCGCTTTGCGTGTCAGGGCGGAAGAGGCGCCCGCGCTGGCACGCATCATCCTTCTTCTCTGTTCGGCGGGAATCGCTGCTGCGCTGATCGTCGCGGCGGAGGCGGGCAGCGCTACCGCCCGCTATCTCGGCCTTGCTGCCCTGCTGCTGACGAGCGCGGCCTTCACGGGAACCTGCCTCGCCGCCCCGCGCAGCGATTCGGGGCAGCCGCGCCCCCCACGCCCATGAACGACGGATTGAATGTCATCACCCTGGCCTGGGCGGTTGCGGCGCTGTTGTTCCTGCTGCCGCTCTGGCCGGCGGCGGCCGCGTGGCGGCATCGACGCCATGCCGCCATGGCGGGCATCGTCCTTCTTGGCGCGGCGACAGGCTATGGCATGGATGTCGTGAACATGCCGGAGATCGTCGGCGCGCTGGTGATCGGCGGCGCGGCGGGCCTTCTGCTCGGTCGGGAACTCGCGCCTCGTCATCTGCCCGCGCTGATGACCATGTTCGCCGGACTGGTGGCGCTGGCGATGATCGCCGTCGCGGTCGCCGTCGCGCTCAATCCTCATGCCTTCGGGCTGACGGAGGAGGGCAGCGACAGGCTGACGCTGGCCAGCACTCTTGCCATCGGCCTTTGCGTGCTGACCGGCGCCATCGCCTGTGTCGGGGCGGGTGCAGCCCTTGCCGGCGCGACATCGGCCCCCTCGCGCGATATCGGCGCGACGGCCCTGATGGCGGCAACTGGCGGCATGACCGGTTGGTCGATCGCGGCGGCAGCTTTTCTGCTGGAAAATATGGGGCTTGCCGCTGCCGGGGGCGTTGTCGGCGCGGCGGGCACGGTGCTGGCGCTGCGTCTGCGCGGCAAGGCGTGGCGGAAGGGACTTGCCGAGCCGGAACGCCGTCCCTAACGCTTTCTAATAATAGCTGGGCGAGGGAGTTTCCCCGTCGTCAGTTCAATTGAGGTAAGGCACCACATGCACAAGCTCGGTCTGATCGGCGGTCTCAGCTGGACGTCGACCGCACGCTATTATCAGATCATCAACCAGGCCGTATATCGGGCGAAGGGCGGGCAGCACAGCGCGCCGCTGCTGATCGAGAGCCTGGATTTCGCTGATATCGGCCGCTCCACCACGGAAGAGGAATGGGCCCACGCAGCCGAGGTGCTGACCGCGTCCGCGCGTCGGCTGGAGCAGGCGGGCGCCAAGGCGCTGCTGATCTGCGCCAACAGCATGCACCGTGTCTATGACGAGGTGCAGGCGGGCGTGGATACGCCAATCGTCCACATCGCCGACGCGGTCGGCCGCAAGATGCAGGCAGACCGTGTGGAGAAGGCTGCGCTGATCGGTACGCGCAACGTTATGACCGAGAAATTCTACCGCCAGCGGCTGGTGGCGCACGGCATCTCGCTGCTGCCGCCCGACATGGACCTGGCCGAGCGGATCGACCGCATCGTCTATGAAGAACTGACGATCGGCAAGGTCAGCCGCGATTCGGAACGCTATATGCGCTCTGAACTTACCGACATCGCCAAGGAGAATGTGCAGGCCGCGATCCTGGCCTGCACCGAACTGGAGATGATCGTCGACGTGAAGGCGAATGTGCTGCCGATCTATGACGGCACCGCCATCCATGCGCGCGCCGGGGTGGATGTGATTCTGGGCGAGTAGCGCAACGTCCTCCTTCGATCGGACAGCGCGCAAAAAAAGGGAGACGCCTTGTGAGCGCCCCCCTTCTCCCCTCTTATTCGGTCAGAATGCCGTGCTGATCGAGCAGGCCGCCGGGCCCAGGATGACGACGAACAGCGTCGGCAGGATGAAGAGGATCAGCGGCACTGTCATGATCGCGGGCAGGCGGGCGGCTTTTTCCTCGGCGCGCATCATGCGTTCGTGCCGGAACTCGGCCGAAAGGACGCGCAGCGCGGAGGCCAGCGGCGTGCCATATTTCTCGGTCTGGATCATGGTCGTGACGACGCCCTTGATCGCATCCAGCTTCACGCGGGTCGCCAGATTCTCGAATGCCATGCGCCGCTCGGTCAGGAAGCTGAGTTCGATCGCGGTCAGCTGGAATTCGTCGCCCAGTTCCGGATAGGCCTTGCCCAACTCCTTGGCCACGCGGGCAAAGGCGGCGTCGACGGTGAGGCCCGCTTCGGCGCAGATCACCAGCAGATCGAGGGCGTCGGGCAGGCCCTTGCGAATCGCGGCGGAGCGCTTCTGGATCTTGTTGTCGAGGAAAATGTCGGGCGCCTTGTAGGACAGCAGCAGCGCGGCCGCGAAGGCCATGAAGCGCTTGGCGCCGCCCCATTCGGGAAATGCGCCCACGACGTAGAGCAGCAGCGCGGCCGTGCCGCCGATGACGATCGGCAGCACCATGCGGCCGAAGATGACGGCGACGGCCCAATCCTTCGACCGGATGCCGGCCTGCGCCAGCTTGATCTGCGCGTCCTTGAGCTGATCGTCCTGCAGTACCTTGAAGCTCGACAGGAAGGACCGCATCTGGTCGGTCGCCTGGTTCTTCTTGACCAGCTTCGCGCGGCGGCGGGCGGTGGAGGCGGTGATGCCGGCCTTCAACTGCTCGCGCCGTTCATTGAGCGCCTTGACGCGCTTGGCCATCGGATCGCGCACGGTCATCACCGCATAGAGCGCGAACAGCATGGCCAGCGTCGCCATCGCGGCAAGCAGCGTGCCGAAATCGGTCGCCGTCAGCCCGAACAGCGTGCCGGCGGGGACAGGAGCGCTTTCCATAGTCTATCTCCTTCCCATCAAATTTCGAAGTTGATCATCTGCGCCATGATGAAGACGCCGATCGCCATCCAGCACATGCCGCCCACGCCGATGACCTGCATCGTCGACAGGCCGAAAATGCCGGCCGGGTCGGGCGTGAAGAAGGGCAGCATATATTGGAAATTGATGTAGCAGATCATGCCGAACACCAGGAACGGCAGCGCGCCGATGATATAGGCCGACGCCTTGGATTCCGACGACATCGCCCGGATCTTGAGCTTCATCTGCGCGCGCTGGCGCAGCACGGTAGCGAGGTTCGACAGGGTTTCGGCCAGGTTGCCGCCCGTCTCACGCTGGATCGCCAGGCTGATGACGAAGAACTGGAATTCCGGCGTCCCTAAACGATCGGCGGTTTCCTGCAGCGCCTGATCCATCGTCTTGCCGATCTTGATGCGTTCGGTGATCAGTTTGAATTCCTCGCCCACCGGCCCCGGTACTTCGTTGGCGACGACGCCCAGCGTCTCGGTGATCGGCAGGCCCGAACGCAGGCCGCGGGTCAGCAGCTCCAGCGCGTCGGGAAATTTGGCGTTGAATTTCAGCACCCGCTTGCCGATCAGGCGGCCGACCCACAGATGGGGCAGGGCAAGCCCGGCGGCCAGGCTGACCATGATCGCCAGCAGCGGCGGGAAGCCGCGAAGGAACATCATCGCGCACATCAGCAGGAATATGACGGCGCAGGCCGTCATATATTGGCTGACGGTCCATTTCTTGCCCGTCATTTTCAGCCGCTTGGCGAGATTTTCGGGATTGGGCACCAGCGACACGAGCATCTTCATCTCGGTGCCGGTCTGCCGGTTCGAGATGGCCTTGCGCATCCGCGCTTCCATCATCGATTCGGTCGATCCGCTATGTCGTTCCCGGATCAGCGCGACGCGCCGCTTGCTCGCCTTTTCGGCCGAAGGGCCCGCAAAAGCGATCACGACCAGCCCCAACAGGGTGGCCAGCAGCACTATCAGCAGAAGGAAATTGCCGTCCATGTGATCGCCCGTTCCGTGGGAAGGGTCACGCCGCCGGGATGGCGGCGCGACCGTTCATGACTATGCGCCGGCCTTGACCTTGCGGGCGGGGATCAGGCTCTTGAGATCGCCGATCTTGCCCAGCAGGGAGTCGCCCTTTTTCCTGGTGGCCTTGCCGTCGGCTTGCTCCTCGTCTGCCGCGCCGTTCACTGCGTCGAGCAGCATCGCGCAGGCCGCGCCCAGCTTGCTGCCCTTGGCGGTTTCGGCGAGCGTCTTGCCCAGCTTCGCCGATTGCGCGGCGACGCGCATGTCGAACGGGATCAGAATGTCGACCTTGCGTTCGATCGACGCTTCGAAATCCTTGCGGCTGATTTCCTGCGCGCCCGCATGGACGCGGTTGGCCACGACCAGCACGCGTGACTGGGGCGCATTGGTCTTGAGCCAGGAGAGGATGCGGATCGAATCGCGCGCCGCCGCCAGCGTCAGCTCCGTGACGACCACCGCCACATTGACGTCGGCCATCAGATGCGGATGCTGGATCAGCATGTGGCGCGGCAGGTCGACGACGCTGCATTCGAACGCGGCGCGGAATTCTTCCAACAGCTGATAGAAGGCGCTGCCATCGGTCATCATCGGCTGGCTGATCGGCGCTTCGGCCGACAGGATGGCCAGCGTGTCGCTGGCCCGCACCATCGCGCGCTCGATGAACAGCCCGTCGATGCGGCTCGGATTTTCGATCGCGTCGGTCAGGCCACGGCCCGGCTCCAGGTCCATCGCCAGCGCATTGGTGCCGAAATGGACGTCAAGGTCGAGCAGGGCGGTCGGCCGCTTCTGCTTGTCGCTCAGCAGCCAGCCGAGCGAGGTTGCGATGCTGGAGGCGCCCACGCCGCCGCGCGTGCCGATGACCGCGACGGTCATGTGCGGGCGTTCGGGCGCCGCATCGCGCGGGGCGAAGAACACCGCCTGCGCCTGTGCCAGCGCATCGCGCAGTTGGTCGGCGCCGAATGGCTTCAAGAGATAATCCTGAATGCCGCTGGCGATCAGATCGCGATAGAGGCGCACGTCGTTGACCTGGCCCGCGGCGATGACCACGGTGCCGGGCTCGCACACCTCGGCCAGGCTGTTGATATCGTTCAGCGGATCGCCGCTTTCGGACATGTCGACGAACAGTATCTGCGGCGAAGCGCTGACCGACAGACTTTGCACGGCGTTGCGCATGCCGCCCTTGTTCACCTTTTCAGGCGCCCAGCCCATTTCGGCCGCGACCATGCTGAGCAGGTCGTGGCTGTGATCGTCGCAGACGAAGGCGTGGAAGGGGTCGCGTTGTCCGGCCATCGGAGCTTTGAAGGGTGCGTTCATGTGTCAGCGTCCTAAGGTCTTGAGGTCGCCCGAACCGGTCGGAGCTTTGTCGCGATAGGTCGAAATCGCACGGTTGGACGTCGCGGTGCGCAGGTCGCTGTCGCTGCTCTGGCCGCGGACCAGATCGTCCGGATTGGCGACCATCGCGGCGAGATTGCCGTTCAGGCCGCAGCCGAAGTTCGACGAACTGCCAAGCTGGTTTTCCGTCTCGCTCTTGCCCGACCAGTCGGGGCAGCCGGGGACGCGGGCCGAAGCGCGACGCACGACCAGGCGGACGCTGCCCTGCGGCGCGGCACCGGCGGCGGCCGAACTATCCTCGCCCACCAGCATGCCGTGGCGGGCGACGACATCGGCGATGCCATCGCGCAATTGCGGGCTGTAATAGGCGTCGGTGACGATAGCGACCTGATCGCCATAGCCAAGCTGGATCGAGGCGAACCAGTCGTCGAGGCGGCGTGCCTCGGCGGCGGTCAGGCCGCCATCGGGGCCGGCCTGCACGTCATAGGTGAAGGCGGTGTGGCTGACGACCGGCTGGTGGACCGATTCGACGCCGCGATTGACGCTGGTCTTGCAGGCGGCAAGCGGCATCGCCAGCAGGGCGAGAGCGCCGATGCGGACGATGGTCTTGGCAGAGATGGAAGTCATGGGGCTGGTCCTTCCGATCAGAAGCTGAAGCCGGGCGCGGCGGCGGATTTGGCGGAGCGCTTGCCCTCGTTGCGCGCGGCGACGGCGGGCAGGGCGGCGGACGCCTGCGGGCCGGGAGCCGCCGGAGCAACCGGCTCACGGCGCGGCATCGGCGCCCGTGCGCCGCTCACCCCGTCATGCCCCTGCTGCAGCAGCAGGCCCTGGCCGATATTGGCGTTGCGATAGCCGTCGGTCGGCAGGCGCACGTCCGACGCGTTGATCGGCCTCACCAGATAGGGGGTGACGACGATCACCAGTTCGGTTTCGTGACGCTGGAAGCGGCGCGACTTGAACAGGCTGCCCAGGATCGG
>DATFDS010000233.1:0-15654 GCA_035251955.1 Sphingobium sp.
ACCGCCGCGAAGCCACCGCTTAATGCCCGCCTCGCTTCGCAGCGTCGCCCAAGCGACCCTGCATGTGGCCCCTTCGTCTAGCGGTTAGGACGCGGCCCTTTCACGGCTGAAACACGGGTTCGATTCCCGTAGGGGTCACCATTTCCCATTCGGATGCGGATGGATCAAAGTCACCGGCTTGCGGTTCTTCTCCCGATATCAACGGGCATGAAAGACGGTAATTCCGGTGCCATCGCTCCATTGGCCAGGCCAGATCTTCATCGTTCGCCTCGCTTTTGCCGATCGGCTGGAACCGGGAGCGCGCGGAACGCAGCGCGGGCCTGCGCACCTTTCCGCTGGTGGCCATCGCCAGCTGCGGTTTGGTGCAGGCGGTCGAAGGCACGATGTCGCATGATCCGTCGGCATTGGCCCGCGTGCTGGAGGGCGTCATCGCCGGCATCGGCTTCCTGGGCGGCGGCGCGATCCTGCAGCAGCACCATTCGGTAAAGGGAACGGCGACGGCGGCGAGCAGCTATGATGTCGGGCTGGTCCTTACCGTCTTCACCCTGCTGACCTTCTGGATCATGGCGCCGCTCAAGCCCGACGCAAATGAGCGCGACGAGGATGAGTCGGCGAGCGAGCGGGGATCCGCCCGCTGATTGTTGATCACGATCATTCTGCCATGACGCATGGGCGTTGGAGCGTTTCATGCGTTCAGCAGCCATGGAGGCGCCAATGGCCGATCGACGATCCTCAAGCTCGCGCGCTGACGGTATCGCGGCGCTGCTGCCGCACCATGCCGTCCGGCAGCTGTTGCAGCGCCAGGTCGCCGGCCTGTTCGGTTCGGGCGGCGACCGGATCGATCTCGACAGCCCGCCGGGCGACAGGGGCCTGTTCGGGCCGCAGTCCATGGCATGGCGGGTTCATGCCGATTTCACGACGATGATGGCGGGCGGCATTGCCGCGCTGCTGTTCCAGATGCTCCATCCCGCCGCGCTGGCGGGCATTTGGGACCATTCCAACTTCCGGCAGGATCGCAGCGGCCGTCTGCGCCGCACCGCCCAGTTCATAGCCGGCACAACCTATGGTTCGACCGCCGAGGCGGAGCGGCTGATCGCGCGGGTGCGGGCCGTTCATGATCGGGTGCAGGGCCAGCTGCCCGATGGCACCGGCTATCGCGCCAATGATCCCGATCTGCTGCGCTGGGTGCATGTCGCCGAAGTCTCCTGCTTCCTCGCCGCCTATCGTCGCTATCGCGCGCCGCTTTTGTCCGTGCGGGACGCCGATCTTTATTATGCGGAGGTGGCGGTGATTGCCGAGCGCCTGGGCGCGCGCGACGTTCCACGAACGAGCCGGGACGTCGCCGATTATCTGTTCGCCATGCGCCCGCATCTGCGCTGCGACGATCGGACCAGGGAGGTCACGTCGCTGCTGCTCCAGCCGTCGCCCGGATTGCTGGCGGGGCCTTTCAGCTTCACCGCGATCGAGGCTGCGATCGACCTTCTTCCTCCCTGGGCTGCGCGGATGCATGGCTTTCATCCTGGTGCGAAGCGGCATCTTGCACGCGCGGGGCTGGCGGGCATGGGCCTGCTGTTGCGCTGGGCGCTGCAGGGCGGATCGGCTCAGCGCGCGCGTCGGCGCGTGGCGACGGCGGATCAGCCGATCAACTGCTCCAGCTCGGCCGGCCGCAATGCCGCCTGAAGCCGGTCGCAGCGCGTTCCTGCATGGAGGCCAGGACGTTGCGCCGCGCTATCGGTTCAGCTTTCCGCGCGTCGCCGCGCCGCCCTGCGTGAGACGATGTTGAGCATTTCGACCAGGCTGGAAAAGGCCATGGCGGCGTAGATATAGCCCTTGGGCACATGCACGCCGAAACCGTCGGCGATCAGCACCGCGCCGATCATCAGCAGGAAGCCGAGCGCCAGCATCACCACGGTCGGATTGCGGGCGATGAAATTGGCCAGCGGATCGGCGGCGAGCAGCATGACCGTGACGGCTGCGATGACGGCGATGACCATCACCGCCAGATTGTCGGTCATGCCGACCGCCGTCAGGATGGAGTCGATCGAAAACACCATGTCGAGCAGGATGATCTGCACGATCGCCGCGCCGAAGGTCATCGAAACGGCGCTTTTCTTGTCGAACATGTCGTCGCCGGCTGCCGGATCGACATTGTGATGGATTTCCTTGGTTGCCTTCCACAGCAGGAACAGCCCGCCCGCGATCAGGATCAGGTCGCGCCAGGAAAATTGCGTCTCGAAGCTGGGATCGCCATGCGCGGTGGGCGGGCCGCTGATCCCCAGGTCGAATATGGGCGCGGTGAGCCCCACCAGCCAGGCGATCATCGACAGCAGCAGCAGGCGCATGCCGAGCGCCAGACCGATGCCGATGCGGCGCGCCTTGGGGCGCATGGCCGCGGGCAGCTTGTTGGTCAGGATCGAAATGAAGATGAGATTGTCGATCCCCAGCACCACTTCCATGACCACCAGCGCGAGCAGCGCCGCCCATGCCGCGGGATCAGTGAAAAGGGCGATCAGGCTGTCCATCATTCTCTCTCGGTATCTTCAGGCGGTTGGCCCGCCCTTTTCCTGAAGGCTTGGGTCCCTGACAATGATTTTCATGTTGCTGGATGATTGCTGTCGTGATCGCCGCGCGGAACCATGTGGCCCTCCGCCCCGTTCGTTTCTCATGCGCCGGCAACAGGAGCAGACGATGGACGGCAGTTGGAGAGATCGACCCGCGCGCGACGAGAATCTGGCCGCGCAGGCATCGCCCGAGCCTCGTTTCCCGACCGCCAGGGAGAAACAGCAGATCGCGGACGCCCAGGCGCGAGGCAAAAAGGAGCGCGCGGCGATGCGCGCCGCGGGCTTTGGCGACCACAAGGGCAGCGAGGGCGCTTGAGCGCGGAGGGACGCAGCCACGGTCGGCAAAAGGCCGCCCGGCGTTCTGCCGGACGGCCTTTCCATTGTCAGCCGACTGGACGGTTCAGCGGAACCGGACCCCCGCGGCGGAGGTCAGGCTCTTCGTTTCTGCCGCAACCGGCATGTGACAATGAGACATCAGACCACCTCCTTTCCGTTGTTGACGATGACCGGGATATGGGCGTGCGCATGACGCGCAACAAGGGGAGCGGTTTTCGCCCCGCGCCCAGGGAGCCAAGCGCACCCCTTGTCGGTTGATGCGCCAAGGAGAGCGCGCCATGAGTCACAAGCCCCGAATTCCCACCGCCAGCCAGTCTCCCTATCCATTGCATCCTCTGCCGACCGAACTTCAGCCGCGTCTCCATCCGGTCGAGCAGGAGCGGCCTGTCGAGGCACGTGCGCGCCCGCATCGCATCAGCGGTCGTTCCATCGGCCTGGGCCTTGCGACGGCGGCCGTCGTCCTGCTGGTCATGCGCCGCCGCTAGACCCCATCGGAACAAAGCCGCCCCGCTCCGGTTGAACAGCAGGCAGGCGGCGGGTTGGATCATCGGCCTCGACAGGGCCGAGGAGGATGTCATGAACACGCTTACTCCGCTGGAAATCGGTCTTGGATTGCTCGTTTTGGCGCTGGTTGTCGGTATCGTGGTGATGCTTGTCCAGAACCGTCGCCGCGCCAATCTGCGGTCCAGGTTCGGGCCGGAATATTCGCGCACCGTCGAAGAGGTCGGCAGCGCGCGCAAGGCCGAGGCCGAACTGCATGAACGCGAAAAGCGCGTGGCGCAGTTTTCGATCCGGTCGCTTTCCCCGCAGCAGGTCGACATGTTCACCGACGCCTGGATGCGGGTGCAGGCCCAGTTTGTCGACGATCCGCAGGGTGCCGTGTCGCGGGCCGACGTACTGCTGACCGAAATCATGGAAGCGCGCGGTTATCCGATCGTCGATTTCGAACGGCGCTCGGCCGACCTGTCGGTCGATCATCCCGATGTGGTGCAGAATTATCGGGCCGCGCATGACATCGCCATCCGCCATGCGCGGGGCGAAGCGGATACCGAGGATCTGCGCCAGGCGATGATCCATTATCGCGGGCTGTTCGAGGAACTGGTGAACGAGCAGGGCGAACCGAACGGCGCCGCGCGGATGCATCCGGGCCGCTTCGGCGACGCGGAGTATCGCCGCCGCGACCTGCATTGAGGGTAAATCAATGCCGATCGGGCTGAGCGGAGCGAAGGCACTTCGCCTTCGCTCAGTGCAGCCCTTCGACAAGCTCAAGGCGAACAGATGGAGCAAAATACAGCCGCGCCCGATATCCGGGCGCGGCCGTTTTTCTTATGCGCCTGCCAGCGCCGCGCGCTGCAGATCGAAGCGGTCGGCGTTCATCACCTTGACCCAGGCGGCGATGAAATCGTCGACGAACTTCCGCTCCGCATCGGCGGCGGCATAGACTTCCGACAAGGCGCGCAGCTGGGAGTTGGAGCCGAACACCAGGTCGACCCGCGTCCCCGTCCACTTGCGCTCATCGGTCTTGCGGGAGGTGCCGATAAAGACGTCGCCCTTCTCGCTCTCCGCCTTCCACGCCGTACCCATGTCGAGCAGGTTGACGAAGAAGTCGTTGGTCAGCTGTCCGGGCCGATCGGTGAACACGCCATGCTGCGACCCGCCATGATTGGCGCCCAGCACGCGCAGCCCGCCCAGCAGCGCGGTCATCTGCGGCGCGGACAGGCGCAGCAGGTTGGCGCGGTCGATCAGCAATTCCTCGACCGGCACGCGATAGCTGACCGGCAGATAGTTGCGGAAGCCGTCGACCTTGGGCTCCAACACCTCGAAGCCTTCGACATCGGTCTGCTCCTGGCTGGCGTCGGTGCGGCCGGGGGTGAAGGGCACGGTCACGCCATGGCCCGCCGCCTTCGCCGCCTGCTCGATGCCGACCGATCCACCCAGCACGATCAGGTCGGCGAGGCTCACCTTCTTAGCCCCGGCGTCGAAGTCGGCCTTGATGCCTTCCAGCACGCCCAGCACGCGCGCCAGCTGATCGGGCTGGTTCACGTCCCAGTCCTTCTGCGGGGCGAGGCGGATGCGCGCGCCATTGGCGCCGCCGCGCTTGTCCGATCCGCGGAAGGTGGACGCCGAGGCCCAGGCCGTCTGCACCAGTTCGGCCACGGTAAGGCCCGACGCCGCGATCTTCTGCTTGAGCGCCGCCACGTCCGCGTCGTTCACCAGCGCATGATCGACGGGCGGGATCGGGTCCTGCCAGATCAGGTCCTCGGCCGGTACTTCCGGTCCCAGATAGCGCGCCTTGGGCCCCATGTCGCGATGGGTGAGCTTGAACCAGGCGCGGGCGAAGGCGTCGGCGAAGGCCGCCGGGTCCTTGCGGAAGCGTTCGGCGATGACGCGATAGGCCGGGTCTTCCTTGAAGGCGAGGTCGGCCGTCGTCATCATCGTCGGCAGGCGCCTGTCGGGACTGTGCGCACCGGGCGCCAGATCTTCCGGCTTCTGATTGACCGGCTGCCATTGATGCGCACCCGCCGGGCTCTTCACCAACTCATAGTCATAGTCGAGCAGCATGTGGAAGAAGCTGTGATCCCAGGTGGTAGGGGTCGGCGTCCAGGCACCCTCGATGCCGCTGGTGATGGTGTGATCGCCCACGCCTGACTCATGGCCGCTCTGCCAGCCCAGGCCCTGCTGCGCGATGTCCGCGCCTTCGGGTTCCGCGCCGACCTTGGACGCATCGCCCGCGCCGTGCGCTTTGCCGAAAGTGTGGCCGCCGGCGGTCAGCGCCAGCGTTTCCTCATCATCCATGCCCATCCGCTTGAAGGTTTCGCGAATGTCGCGTGCGGACTGAAGCGGATCGGGATTGCCGCCCGGTCCTTCGGGATTGACGTAGATGAGGCCCATCTGGATCGCGGCGAGCGGTTCTTCCAGCGCCATGTCCTTGTCGGGCTGGATGCGGGTCTGGTTGTCGGGATGGCCGACCCATTGTTCCTCGGTGCCCCAGTAGATGTCCTTTTCCGGCTCCCATACATCCTCGCGGCCGCCGCCGAAGCCGAAGATCGGCCCGCCCATCGACTCGATCGCGACATTGCCGGCCAGGATCATGAGGTCGGCCCAGCTCAGCTTGCGGCCATATTTCTGCTTGATCGGCCAGAGCAGCCGGCGCGCCTTGTCCAGGTTGGCATTGTCGGGCCAGCTGTTGAGCGGGGCGAAGCGCTGCCCGCCCGACGATGATCCGGCGCGCCCGTCGCCGGTGCGATAGGTGCCCGCGCTGTGCCAGGCCATGCGGATGAAGAAGGCGCCATAATGGCCATAGTCGGCCGGCCACCAGGGCTGGCTGTCGGTCATCAGCGCGGTCAGGTCGCGCTTCACGGCCTGATAATCAAGGGATTGAAACTCCCTGGCATAGTTGAAGGACTCGCCCATCGGATTGGCGTGCGCGCCGTTCTGATGAAGAATGTCCAGCGACAGCTGATTGGGCCACCAGTCGCGGTTCGTCCGTCCCAGCAGCGATCGTAGCGCGGCGGGCCCCTTGGCCGGGCAACTCTGTGGCGATCCGCCAGTTTTCGCGTCCATGATGTGGCACTCCTTGTTTTGGATGAAAGGAGGCTAGACCTGCGCACCGCGGCAAGGAAGTGATTTGCCTTCGCCATTCTGATCGGAAAAAACGATCAGGGGCCGGCGTTCATCCGCCATTGTGCATCCCTATCATCCCGCTTGTCTGCGAAGCGTCGAAAGGTGTAACGTGCGCGCATGGCCATGAGGCGTTCCTCATGCCGAGACGATGCCCTGCCGAGGCCAAAGAGCCCGCATCGCACCAGTCCCGACAGAGGGCAGAAAAGCAGCGCGTCCATGGTGAACCCTTTAGGGAGAGCGGCCATGGCAGTTACGCATCCAGCTGATCTGACAGCGTCCAATGACGAATATGAAATCCGCAGGATCGGCCTGCAGGATCTGCGCATCGCGCTCGCGCAAGGCTGGGATGATTTCCAGGCCAAGCGTGGCGATCTGGTATTCATCGGCGTCATCTATCCGGTGGTCGTGCTGTTTGCGATCCTGATGGCGGGCCAGGTATCCATCCTGCCGCTGCTGTTCCCCCTGCTGGGGGGATCGATCCTGTTCAGCCCCCCCATGGCGAGCGGCTTTTATGAACTGGCGCGGCGCCGCGAACAGGGGCTCGATTCGCGCTGGCGGCATTTCCTGGACGTGGTGCGCGGACCGTCCGCGCCGGCGCTGTTCGACCTGACCAGCGTGACCGCCATGCTGTTCCTGGCCTGGATGGGCGCGGCCTGGTTCATCTATCATTCGACCGTCGGCACGCTGGGGCCGGACGCGATCTCTTCCGCCGGGGCGTTCGCCAATGCGGTGTTCGGCACCGGCGAAGGCTGGCGCATGATCATCTTCGGCAATCTGGCGGGCCTGTTCTTCGCCATCGTGACCTTGGCGATCAGTGCGGTCTCCTTCCCGATGATCGTCGACAAGAAGGTCAATTGGGGCGTGGCGCTGAAGACGTCGGTGCGGGTCGCCTGGAACAATCCGGTGACGGTGGCCGTCTGGGGCCTGATCGTGGTCGGCCTGCTGATCCTGGGTGCGCTGCCGGGCCTGGTCGGGCTGGCGGTCGTGCTGCCGGTGCTGGGCTATGCCACATGGCACCTCTATACGCGCGCGGTAGTGCGGTAAGCGAGCGCGGCTGGGGATATGGTGCTCCTGCCTTCGCAGGAGCACGGAGACTTTATTCGGCTGAAGGCTTGGGCAGCGGCGGCGCGCCAGTCCCCAAGGTCGCGAGATATTTGATCACTGCAGCCCGATCCTCGGGCTTGCGCAATCCCGCAAAGCCCATCTTCGTCCCCGGCACGTCGCGGGCCGGTGAACCGAGAAATTCGAACAGATCGGCATAGCCCCAGGTCCCGCCATGCCCCTTCATCGCGGGCGAATAGGCAAAGCCGGCATGGCTCGCCACGCCCCGGCCGACCACACCCCACAGATTGGGTCCGATCCGATTGGGCCCCCCTTGCGTAAAATCATGGCAGCTGGCGCAAAGCTGCGTCTTGGCCTTGCCCGCATTGGGATCGGCGGCGGCGAGCAGCGTGCCGAGGTCCGCTACCGGCGCCGTAGCGGCGGCGGCAGCGCCGGCGGAAGGCATCGGCGCCTTCCCCTGCATCTCATGGCGATAGGCGATCACCCGATTGCCTTCGCCGGGCGCGCCGAGGCTCGCGGGCCAGTCGCGCTGCACCTCCGCCATGTCGATGCGCGGCGGCGCTTCCTCCGGCGCGTAGGCCAGGTTCCCCGCCTTGGCGCGCGAGTAGAGCTGCCCTGCGAACCAGTTGAAGCTCCACAGCGAAGCCGCCGCGCCTGCGACGCACATCCCCGTCACCAGCAACCGCATGCGCGCCATGGCTCACCCCCCTCCGCCCATGAAGATCGCCCGCGTCCACCAGGCATAGTCCGCCTCGATCGTCATGATCCGCACCAGCACCAGCAGGAGCAGCGGCGGCACCAGGATCGCGTAGATCAGCGACAGCCGCTCCCATGCCAGATGCATGAAGATCGACAGGATGAGCCCCGCTTTCAGCAGCATGAAGGTGACGATCAGCGTCCAGCGCACGATCCCCTGCACATGCATATAGTCGACCATGTAGGACATGGCGCTCAGCACGAACAGATAGCCCCAGACCTTCAGATAGAGGCTGATCGGATGCTGCTGGCCCTCATGGGCCAGGGTCGTCTGCGCGGCGGGGATGTCATGCTTCATGGCGCTCACCACAGGTAGAAGAAGGCGAAGATGAAGACCCAGACGAGGTCGACGAAATGCCAGTAGAGCCCGGCAATCTCGACCGGGCTGTAATCGCCCGTGCGGTCATAATGGCCGCGCGCGACCTTGGACGCGATGATCAGCAGCAGGATGACGCCGCAGGTGACGTGCAGCCCGTGAAAGCCCGTGATCATGAAGAAGGTGGCGCCGAATTGCGGAGCCCCCATGGGGTTGCTCCAGGGGCGCACGCCTTCCTCGAAGATCAGCTTGGTCCATTCGAACGCCTGCATGCTGACGAACGTCGCGCCGAACAGCGCGGTCAGCAGCATCAAGATGGCGGTTTTGCGCCGGTCGCGCCGGTAGCCGAAATTGACCGCCATCGCCATGGTGCCGCTGGAACTGATCAGCACGAAGGTCATGATCGCGATCAGGATCAGCGGGATCTTGTGCCCGGCGATCACCAGCGCGAACACCTCCGCCGTGTTGGGCCAGGGCAGGCTGGCTGAAGAGCGGACCGTCATGTAGCCGGTGAGGAAGCAGGAGAAGATGAAGGTGTCGCTGAGCAGGAAGATCCACATCATCGCCTTGCCCCAATGGGTATGGCGAAACACCTCCTGATCGGCCGACCAGTCGGACACGATCTCGCGCAGCGTCGGGGTTATGACCTCCCGATCTCGTCTGTCCGTCTCAATTCGAGCATCTATCGTCTGAGACATGATCACCTCACGTCGATACAAGCAGTCCGGCAAGCAGAACCCAGATAAGCAGCAGAAAATGCCAATAGAGGGCGCACAGGCGGATATGGTGCAGATTGCGCCCGACCAGCGCCCAGCCGGCCGCCACCAGCCCGCCTATGATGTGGAGCGCATGCAGCGCGGTCAGCAGGTAGAAGAAGGCATTGGCGGGATTGGCCGACAGATAATAGCCCGCCGCCTGATAGTGGCGCCACAACAGCCATTGCCCGGTCAGGAAGCACAGGCCCAGGGCCGCACCCGCCATCGACGCCTGGACCGCCCTGTCCCGCTTATCCGCGCGTCGCGCGATTTCCCAGGCGATGCTGCTCCCCGCCAGCACCGCGCTGTTGATCCACAGCAGCGGCGGATCGGGCATCGGCACCCAGTCGTTCACGTGGCCCATGGCGCTGTGCAGCCCCATGCGCATCATATAGGCCGCCACCAGCAGCGAGAACATGACGCAGGCGACCGCCGCATAGACCGACAGGCCGACCGCGCCGGCCGAGGGGCGATCATGCTCATCGTCGCGATCGGTCGCCGGTTCCCAGCTCCTTTCGGTGAGGCGCGCGAGCAGGCTCATGCGCGCGGCTCGGTCTGCGGGATGAAGTCCCGCGGCGCGCCCGGCACGCTGTAATCATAGGCCCAGCGATAGACGGTCGGCAGATGCGGCCCCCAATTGCCATGTTCGGGCGGTGTCTGCGGCGTCTGCCATTCCAGGCTCGCCGCGCCCCAGGGATTGGGATCGGCCTTGGGGCCCCTGAACAGGCTCCAGATCATGTTGAAGAAGAAGAGGCCTTGCGCCGCGAACACGATCAGCGCGGCGATGCTGATCCACTCGTTCGCCAGGTGCACGGACTGCGGGATGAAGGCCGTCTCGCCCAGCGCATAATAACGCCGCGGCACGCCCAGGATGCCGAGATAGTGCATCGGCAGGAAGATGGCGTAGACACCCAGGAAGGTGATCCAGAAATGCAGCTTGCCGAGCGTGTCGTTCCACATCCGTCCGGTGATCTTGGGATACCAATGATAGATGGCGCCGAAGATCACCAGCACCGGCGAAACCCCCATCACCATGTGGAAATGCGCCACCACGAAGAAAGTGTCGGACAGCGGCACATCGACGCTGACATTGCCCAGGAACAGCCCCGACAGCCCGCCATGGATGAAGGTGAAGATGAAGGCGATCGCGAACAGCATCGGCACGCGCAGATGGATGTTCCCGCGCCAGAGGGTCAGCATCCAGTTATAGACCTTGATCGCGGTCGGGATGGCGATGATCAGCGTCGAGGTGGCGAAGAAGAAGCCGAAATAGGGGTTCATGCCGCTGACATACATATGGTGCGCCCAGACGACGAAGCTCAAGGCGCCGATGATCACGATCGCCCATACCATCATGCGATAACCGAAGATGTTGCGCCGGGCATGGACGCTGATTAGGTCCGACACGATGCCGAAGGCGGGCAGGGCGACGATATAGACTTCGGGATGGCCGAAGAACCAGAAAAGATGCTGGAACAGCAGCGGGCTGCCCCCCTCGGTCGGGGTGATCTTCCCCATGCTTTGCATCGTCGGCATGAAGAAGCTGGTGCCCGCCAGATGATCGAACAGCATCATGATCGCCGCCACGAACAGCGCCGGGAAGGCGAGCAGACCCATCACCGACGCCGTGAAAATCCCCCACACCGACAGCGGCATCCGCATCAGCGTCATGCCCTTGGTCCGCGCCTGCAGCACCGTCGTCACATAGTTGAGACCGCCCATGGTGAAGGCCGCGACGAAGATGGCGAGGCTGACCAACATGGTGACGATGCCCCATTGGTGCCCCGGCGTCCCTTCGCTGATCGCTTGCGGCGGATAGAGCGTCCAGCCCGCGCCCGTTGGGCCGCCCGGCACGAAAAAGCCCGTCACCAGGACGATCACCGACAGCAGATAGAGCCAGTAGCTGAGCATGTTGACGAAGGGGAACACCATGTCCCGCGCGCCCACCATCAGCGGAATCAGATAATTGCCGAATCCGCCGAGCAGCAGGGCGGTCAGCAGATAGACCACCATGATCATGCCGTGCATCGACACGAACTGCAGGTAATTGTCCGGCTGGATCGCGGGGAAGGCGCCGGGAAAACCCAGCTGCAGCCGCATCAGCGCCGACAGCACCAGCGCCACCAGCCCGATCGAAATGGCGGTCACGCTATATTGGATGGCGATGACCTTGTGATCCTGGCTCCAGACATATTTGGTGATCCAGCTGCGGGGATGATGCAGCGGGCGCAGGTCGTCAGCCAATGTGGTAGCCATCAGATAGTGCTCCGGGCGGCGGCAATGGTACAGGCATTGGCCTTGATCAGCATGATCGATGTTGCGGCGGGCGGCATGTCGGCCAGGATTTGCGCAAAGCTCGTCTGTTGCGCCTGCCAATCGGCAAAGGCCCTGGGCGATTCCACGATCACCTTGCCGCGCATCTCATGATGGCCGGTGCCGCAAAGTTCGGCGCACAGAATGTCGAACGTCCCGGTCTTGGTCGGCGTCATCCAGAAATAGGTGACGATGCCGGGCACCAGATCCATCTTCGCCCGGAATTCCGGCACATAGAAATCGTGCAGCACGTCCTTGGAACGCAGCACGATCTTCACCGGCTTGCCTACGGGGAGGTGCAGGTCGCCCGCCTCGACCAGCAGATCGTCGCGCCCGAACGGATCGAGCGGATCGAGCCCCAGCACATTGTCGGGCGTCACATATTTGACCGCGGCTGCGCCCAGCACCCCGTCGGGTCCCGGATAGCGGAACGCCCATTGCCATTGCTGCCCGACCGCCTCGACGATCGCCGCTTCCTTGGGCACCGACACATATTTGCCCCACGCCGCCAAGCCCGGCGCCAGCATCCCGGCGATGCCGATCGCCGTCCAGAAGGTCAGCCGTTTTTCGAGGGTAGCGTTTTCCGGCTCATAATGCGCCTTGTGCCCCGGCCGGTTGCGATAGCGCACCAGCACCCAGGCCATGAACAGGTTCAAAAGCACAAAGGCCGCCGCACAGATCCACAAGGTCACGTCGAGCGCGGAGTCGATGGAGCCCCAATTGGAGGCCAGCGGCGTGCGCCACCAGGGACTGAACAGATGAAAGGCGACCGATCCAAACACCAATATGGCGATGGCGACCGCAATCGGCACAGGCCCTCTCCCATCCATGTGGCGGTCGCGGGGCCGTATCATCCAGCCTCTTTGCGAGTCGCCTCGGAACTAACCGTGCGGCCAATCTATATAAAAATGGCTGCTTGGGAAAGGCTTGCTCCCTGGACCTGGCTGCGCCTCTCAAGCCCGCGATCCGGACATCGCCGTCCGTCGAACTGAAAGGCGAGTTTCGCCTGACATGGCGCATGTTTCTGCTACTCTCCCACTGCTGCCGCGATTCCGATCACGGTGGACCGTCCGGGGGGAGGGCATATGGAGTATGAAGGGCAGACGCTGTCCGGCGCCGTGGAACTGGACGGCAACAGCTTCATCGACTGTCGGTTCCAGGATGCGACATTGATCTATCGCGGCGGCGTCGCGCCCCGGCTGATCAATTGTTCCTTCGATCCCGCCCAGATGGAATTTCAGGATGCCGCCGCCAACACGGTCAGGCTGCTCGGCGCCATGTCGCGCCCGGAAAGCGGCTTGCGCTATCTGGCCGCGCGGATGTTCTGGCAGATATTGGGCGCGGACGGCGCCATGCCGGCCGATCCTGTGGAAATGGCTGCTAAAACGGGGCCTGGAATGGGCCCTGATCGCGCGCAGGACGCCTGACGGCGGAGGGACATGGGGCGCGCGGGGGACCTTGTGGATCACCCGCCCCAGCACGGCCTCGATCGGCCGTGCCGTCATGAATGGGCCGTGTGAATTGACTGTTCGGGGATCGCGGTCAGCGATCTGTCAGCCCGATCGGGCCCAACTCGTCTCGTGCAATTCGGTTGCCGGTGATGTGCCGCTGACCAGCGTCAGCAGCGGCTGGTTCATCCGGTCGATTTCGCCCTGGTTATCGACGTAGAAGTCGGCGCCCTGGCCGCTGTCCAGGGGCAGCGGCGGGACCGCGGGATGCGCATCCACGACGACCATCCTGGCCGCCACGGCCTTTGCCACCATATGAGCGCGATTGCGCGCATGCAGCTTCAGGCGGATGGTGTCGATATGACCTTCCACCGTTCGGGGAGCGATAGCGATGGCCTGAGCGACTTCCTTTGCGGAGAAGCCCTGGGCAATCAGATCCAAGATCTGAAGTTCCCGATGGGTGAGCTGCAGGTCGTTATAATTCGCCTTCCTCATATCGCCTCCTTGCCCCGCTCTACGGCGAGGTGCTTTGGGAGCGACCCCATCATCTGTTGGCGAGTCAACAGGTGCCTGTGAGACAGCCTACCCCCCGCAGCTTTGCCACAACCGGCGATGCAGAACACGAGCGAAGGATCGTCCGTGCACATTGTCCCCTGATGTGACTAAAGTTGTATGCCTATTGAAACTAGATACGCAAGTTACCCAGCCATTTGCGCGTAGTTTTACGCAAAATATCCTGTCGCTAAAATCACCTTTGCCTGTCCTTTGCTCTTGCTGGTGGAAAGGAAAAAGTCCCTGTTCCTGAAACAAGATGCTGAGTTTGCGTTGGTTTTTAAACAGGCCGGGCGATTTTGCGCCATCGCCTGGATCGTGGCGCGGGAAGGCATGCCCAGGGGCATCCGGAGCAGCGGGCCATGGCCGGGGAGGGCTGTGGGCTGCTCGTCCGATGCACGACTCGGGGCCGGCGGAGAACCGGGCACGATCCATTTGAAACAATGTGGATCAAGGGCACGAACGCATCCCGCAAGAGTCGTGTTGATCGCAATTCCTTGAAGTCGCGGAGCAAAACATTCCGGTCCTGAAATCCTCTCGGGGTCGACCGGAGACCAGCATTGCAGCCTACCGAAATGACTGTGGCGAAAGATGAGTCCTTGAAGCTGCGAAGACTCTTATTACGCGCCAGTTACCCCGGAATTGCTAAGGTAGACGTATATTTACCCTGTACCAAATCGCACTAGCGAGTCTTCCAGGCCGGTCGTAACTTACGAACAACGCCCAAATCTCGACGATCCACTCCGGCGCGTGCTTGGCGCTTCCGGGATCGGGATCATTTTGTCTGGGCGTTGCCCGCTCTCCGGTCCGCCAAATTCCGGCGTCGCGGCGAGTAGGCGAGCAACATCAACAGGAGGATGCTATGGTGAAAAGATCTTTGCTATTGACGGCGTCGGCGGGGGCCTTGGCGCTTTGTGCGATGACCGCGGTGCCGGCTTATGCGAACGGGCCGGACACAGATATCGATGTCGATGACAGCGTGGCTACGACCACCGTCAACAACACTGACATCGATACGACGAACAAGATCAAGTTCGATGTCAGTCTGGAGAATGAGGCGGAAGCCAGTTCCGGGGGTATCGCGGCGAACAATGGCGGCACCGTCACCAACACCGAGACGAAGTCTTCGGTCGACAGTTCGGTGGCCACGAAAGCCGACGATGGCGGCAACGCCGCGAGCGGGGCCAGCATCCTCACCAACGATGAGTCCAAGACCTTCACCGACAGTTCGGTGTCGAACAAGGCTGACGATGGCGGTAACGCAGCCAATGGCGGCAGCACTGTCAACAACGACGAATCCGACAACTCGCTCAACGCGTCCAAGGGTGGCAGCAACACTGTCGGCAGCACCGTCGCGTCGAAGGGTGGCGTGAACGGCAATGTCGACAATTCCGACCACTCGGTCGAATATGACGCCGAAAAGGGCGGCAGCAACACCGTCGCCAGCACCGTCGCGTCGAAGGGCGGCGTGAACGGCAATGTCGACAAGTCGGACAATTCGACCGACAATTCGATCAGCGCGGATGGTGGCGCCAAGCTGGCGGTCGGCAGCAACTTCGCGTCCAAGGGCGGCGTGAACGGCACCAATGACGAATCCGACCACTCGGTCGACAACTCGGTTCACGTCAAGGCGGACGACGGCGGCAACGCGGTCAATGGCGCCGGCAGCCTCAGCAACGACGACAATTCGATCTATGCCGTGGCGAAGGGCTACAGCGCCGCTGCCAATAATGGCGGAACCGCGAACTGGAGCTATACGTCGGTCGTCTCGTCCTCGAAGCTGGGCGGCTATGTCACCAACAATGCCGTCACCTATAACCTGCCCTCGACCGCCGGCAGTGGCGGCAGCGGTGCTGGCACCGGTAGCGGCGGCGGCGGTGGCAGCGGCGGCAACGGCGGCGCCGGCACGGCTGGTGCAGGCGGCGCGGGCG
>DATFDS010000234.1:0-8184 GCA_035251955.1 Sphingobium sp.
GGCGGCGCCAGCTCGCGCACGTCCAACTATCAGGCGTTCGATCCGGAAGACGTGAAGTCCTATGAAGTCGGGCTCAAGACCGACTTCTGGGGCGGACGTGGCCGCTTCAACCTGGCCGGCTACATCATGGACCGCAAGGACAGCCAGGTCGACATCAGCTCGATCCAGTTCGTGGGCAATACCAGCTTCAACAATCTGGTCACCATCAATGCCGCCGGCACCACGAAGATCCGCGGCGTCGAAGCTGACCTGACCATCGAGCCGATCGATGGCCTGACGCTGAACGCCAGCTACGCCTACACCTACACGAAGATCCCACTGATCCCGATCACGGCCAGCGCCTGCACGCTGGCGAATACGCCGGTTGGGACCTGCCCGGCAGCAAATCTTCAGTCGACGACGGTCAATCAGCAGTTCTACATCGTCTTCACGCCGCGCAACGCGGCGAGCGGGTCGATCGACTATGCTCTGCCGATCGGCGGCGGCGACACGAAGCTGAAATTCCACTTCGACGGCAACTATGCGCAGGCCACCCAGGCCTTCGACCAGTTTGCCACCAAGGCGGACAGCTCGCTGATCTTCAACGGCCGCATCTCGCTGGCTGACATCGGGACCGGCAATGGCCGCAGCCTGACGCTCAGCCTGTGGGGCCGCAACCTGTTCAACGAGCAATATGTGTTCCGTCGCGACCCGTCGAACAGCCTGCCCGCCGCGCCGACCACCAGCGTGAAGACTGGCAGCCTCAACAACATCCTGGGCGACTATGGCAACTTCAACGCGCCGCGTACCTATGGCGTGGAAGCCAGCATCAAGTTCTGATTTCGGTCAGATCGAAGAAAGGATGGCGCGCCGCTCCCGAGCGGCGCGCCATTTTTCATGGGGTGGGCAGAAGCACCGTCACCTGCAGGCCCGGCTGCGCATCGCTGAGTTCGATCGACCCGCCATGCAGACGTGCGATCGACGCTGCCAGAGGCAGGCCGAAACCATGCCCTTTCGCATCGCCGCCGCCTGACAGCCGACCGAAGCGATCGAGCGCCCGTGCCCTGTCCGCTGGTGCGATGCCGGGGCCGTTGTCCGCGACCGTCAGCGCCGCCCCGCCTTCGTCGGCGCGCGCCAGGCCGATGCGGATTCGCGTTCCCGCCGGCGTATGGCGCACCGCATTTTCGATCAGGTTGACGATCATCTGCGACAGCAACTGTGCGTCGCCGACGATGGTGATCGGATCGGCCAGGCGACAGTTGATGACATGCCCGCTTTCCTCGATCACAGGCTCCAGCGCCTCGGCACATTCCGCCGCCAGATGGGCCAGATCAACGGGCCGGAAATTCTCCCTCCGCGCGCCGCTGTCCACTTCGGCTATGCGTAGCAGCGCGGAAAAGAGGGTGAGCAACTGATCGGCCTGTGCCTTTGCGTCCTCGATCCTGTCGAGCACGCCGGCCGCGCCCGGATCATGCGTCATCAGGTTCAGCTGGTTGCGCAGGCGCGCGAGCGGCGTGCGCAATTCATGCGCCACGCCGTTGGTCACGTTGCGCACTTCCTCCATCAGTTCGTTGATGCGGGTCAGCATGCGGTTGAAGGCCTGGGCCTGCTGGTCGAACGCGGAGTCCGATCCCTCCACAGGCACGCGCCGCGACATGTCGCCTTCGAATATGGCATCCACGGTGCGGCGCATGTCGATGATCCGGCGTCGGATGATCAGCGTGAAGGTCGTCGCCGCCGCCAGCGCTATGGCGATTATCGAGCCGAAGCCGATGAGGTAGATGCGCTTTCGGGCCCGGTTGTAATTATCGAACGGCTCGGTTTCGGCGATCACCGCCAGGCGCAGTCCGGGGCCCAGATCGCGCACCAGAACCTGGCCGTGCGACAGGCCCTTTATCCGGTCGGCCACGTCCACGCGGGACAGGCCGAGGGGCAGCGGTCGCGTCACGCGGACATTGCCCGCGACTTGCTGCCCCTTTTCCAGGAGGATGAAACCCAGGTCGCCGGTGTCGCGATCTTGCGAGGCCTTCATGATCCGCGTGCCGATGCGGTTTGGCGACACGCTTTCTCCCGGCGGCGCGATCATCATGCTGGCGCTGGTGACGCGCTGCACGACCATATGGTCGATCGTGCCGAGCGTAGCGAAATAGATGCCGAATGCCGTTGCCAGCGTCGCGCACAGGAAGAAGAAGAGGAAGGCGAGCGTCAGCGCCCGCAGGGATCGAAGTGGAATCACCCCTTCAGCATATAGCCAACGCCGCGAATGGTCATGATGGGATCGTCGTCGCCAAATTCCGTCAGCTTGATCCGCAGCCGCCGGATATAGGCATCGACCAGGTTGGTGGTCGGTTCGAAATCATAATTCCAGACGCGCTCCAGCAACATGGCGCGAGTCATGACGGTGTCGGTATGGCGGGCCAGTTCGGTCAGCAGCTTGAATTCGATCTTCTGCAGCTTGAGCGTCCTGCCGTTGCGCCAGGCGCTATGGCGCGTCGGGCTGATCACCAGATCGCCGGCCTTGAGCGTTTCATCCGATCCGCGCTCGCTCCATCCCCGTGCGCGCATCAGGGCATGGAGCCGCGCGTTGAGTTCGGCGGGCTCGACGGGCTTGACGATATAATCGTCGGCCCCGCTTTCGAGCCCTTCGATCTTCTGTCGCGACTGGCCGAGCGCCGTCATCATGATGACGGGCGTCAGGATATTATGGTCACGCATGCTCCGAAGCACCGAGATGCCGTCCGTCATCGGCAAGATCCGATCCAGAATGACGACATCGAACTGCCGCGCCGCCACCAACTCGGTCGCGCGGCGGCCATCGGCGGCGATGGTCGTGTCATGGCCGAACAGTCGAAGCTGCTCCTCCAGCTGCACAGCGAGATCCTCATCATCCTCGATGAGTAACAGTTGCAGAGACAATGGCCCGTCCCACCAGCCTGATTCCAGTTGGGAGCCTCTATGACGATCAGGTTTCATCCTGATGACAGTTTGTGTCAGGAACGGGGTTAGGGACGCCAGGCGATTGGCTGTACCTGGGCAGTGGGCAGCGTTACGCCCAAAATATCCGCCAGCGTCGGCGCGATGGCGCGCATGTCGATCCGGCCCAGCGCCTTGCCGGCCGGGATGCCGCCGCCCATCAGCATGAAGGTCGACTGGAGGCTGGCGGGGCCGGGGAAATAGCCGTGCATCCCCTTGACCGGCGCGGGGCCGGTGATCGACGCAGTTCCACCCCGGAAAATGTCCGTAACGAAGCCGGGTTTCAGATCGACATAGAAGCGCGCCTGCGGGTTGCCGCCCATCTGCGCGATAGCTTCGCGGTCGGCGATGCGGGCGATGCCGTTTGCCGGATCGGCGGCCAGTCTGTCGAGCAGCGCCTTGACCCGCCCTGCCAGGGCCTGATCCTCGGGCTTGGCCAGCATGATCGCGGCCGATCCACCGGAAATCCAGGGCATGGCTTGCCAGGAAGCGATTTTGCCTTCCGCGTCGAGCGTGATCAGTCCTTCGTCGATAAACGGCCGGAAAAGGTTGAGCGCGCTGTGCGTCGCTTCAAAACCGTGGTCGCTGACCAGTGCGATCACCGCGTCGGGGTGCGCCTTCTGTTCGGCGGCGACGAGGCGGCCTACGATCGTGTCGATCTTGTCCAGCACAGCCTTGGCTTCCGGCGTGCCCGGCCCTTTTTGATGCTGCTCATGGTCCAGGGCCGTCAGATAGACGGTAAGGAAGTCGGGTTTGTGCGTGGCGATCAGTGCGGCGGCGAAGCGCCCGCGATTTTCGTCGCCAGCCAGACTTTCGTCGATGCCCATGGCGTAGGGCTCGCTGGCGGCTTTTTCCAACTCGGCTTTAAGGCCGGGCGTGGCCAGCGCATCCAGCAGCTTCGCGTCGTCCGCATGGCCGGTGCGCCAGATTTGCGGCAGGTTCCATGTCACGCCCTTCGCCGCGACGCTGACCGGCCAGTGGACATTGCCGGTGCTGAGGCCCGCCTTTGATGCGGCCTCCCACAGCGTCGGCACCTTGATGTCCTGCGCATACCAGTACCAGCCGCCCTGATTGGTCTGCATGGGATCGAAGCTGTTGTTGGCGACGATGCCGTGCCGCGCGGGCGACACGCCGGTGATCAGCGTCGTGTGGCTGGGATAGGTCAGCGTCGGCAGCACGCCCGTGACGTCGGACGCATAGGCGCCCTCCTTCACGAAGCGGCGCAGATTGGGGATGGACAGGCCGCGCTTCTCCGCCTCCAACACGTCGCCGGGGCGCAGCCCGTCGATCGAGATCAGCAGGACCGGTTCGGCCAGCGCCGTCGCGGGACAGGTCGAGACGAGCAGGCTGAGGAGAAGCGCGGCCTTTTTCATGGGTCAGAAGCCCGCCTTGATCGTCGCGAAGAATTGCGACGGCGCGCCGATCAGCAACGTCTGGCCGTCACCGCTGTTGCCGAAACCGCCCGAACCGACCGTGCTGATATAGCGTTTGTCGAGCAGGTTGGTGGCGTTGAGCTGCAGTTCCAGCTTGTCGGTGAAGCGATAGCCGACCGTCGCGTCGAGGATTACCCGGCCCGGCACCGACTGGTCGTTGGTGTAGGTATAGTAGCGCTTCGACATATAGTTGACGCCGATGCGGCCGAAGGCGCCCTCACGCTCATAATTGATTTCGCCGCGCGCCAGATGCTTGGGGCTGTCGACCACGGTCTTGCCCTTGATCAGCGCGGTGGCGCCGCTGCTGTCCACCACATCGTCGCGATAGGTGGCGTCGGTGTAGCTGTAGGAGCCATAGAGGCTGAAACCGCCGCCCAGTTGCAGGGTGCCCGCCGCTTCCACGCCGATGGCGCGGACATTGCCGACATTCTGCAGCGCGGAGGCGAAGCCCTGAATCGGGCTGCCGACCTGCACCGCCAGCAGGCGGTTGCGGAAGTTCACCAGATAGGCGCCGATCACCCCGTTGAAGATGGAGTTATGGTAGCGCAGGCCCAGTTCGTAGGTGTCCGACGCCTCGGGCTTCAGGCTGTTCCTGATCGCGTTGAAGCCGATCTGGTTGGTCGAGAAGGGCCCCACGGTGGTCGCGGCCTGGAAGGCGCGGGTCGCCTGGGTGAAGCCGCCGAAGACTTCGGCCTGCGGCGACAGTTCGACCGCGAAGCCGGCGTGGGGCTGGAACCAGTCCTCCGCCTTGATTTTGCCTTCGGGGAAGGTCGACTGGACGACGGCGTCGGCCTCGTTCGTGACCTTGAAGCCCTTCCACCCCAGGTTGATCGTCAGCATGCCGAGGTCGATCTTGTCCTGGACATGATATTGGATCGTGTCGGTGGTGAAGTCGAACTCCCACTGCGTCGCGAAGGGGTTGGTCGGATAGTCGCGGAAGGAAAGGCCGGGCTGGGTGCGGCTGGCGAAGGCGTAGAAGCGGCGGGCCTGGTTGAACTGGTTATTTTCATACCAGCCGCCGACAGTGAAATTCTGGATGCCGAGCGCAAAGTCGACGCTGCCGAACACGCCGATCCGGTCCATCTCATATTCGGTGGTGCGGACCGAGATGGGCACGCCATTGGGGCTTTGCGTGTAGGGCGTCGCCCACAGGCCCATGCCCTTGTTGTGGTGATAATAGCCCTTGAGCTTGACGCTGGCCTTTTCACCCAGCGGCGCGCTGATCCCGATCGCGCCCAGCCAGTCCTTGCGCAGGCCCGATGCGTCATAATAGGCGTCGTCCAGAGTCTGGACGTTGCCGGGGAAGGTCGATCCGGCGGCCGGATTGGATGGCGCGAACCCGGTGATGTCCGACCGCCCATCGGGGAAGGGGGAGCCGCCCGTGTTGCTGACCCGGTCGACATTGTTGGCGACGTCGGCATATTGGATCGCGCGGGCGTAGTCGGGGAATGTATTGTCCCAGTCCCAGCCCAGGCGAGCGATCATGCCTTTCGACATGTCCTGATAGTCCTGCTCGCGCCGGTCGGAATAGCTGAGCCAGCCGTCCACCGTGACGTCGCCGACGGGGATCACGACCTTGGCATTGCCCATATGCTGGTCCTGCGTACCCTGGCCGCGATATTTGTCGGTCGAACCATAGCCGTAGGAAACAAAGCCGCGCATGCCGTCACGGCTGCCCAGCGCCAGCCGGGCGAAGCCGCGCCACGTCTCGTTGCTGCCATAGGTGAGGTTGCCCTGCGCGCCCAGATTATGGTCGCCAAGATAGTCGGCCGGGTCGGCGGAGAAGGTTTCCACCGTGCCGCCCAGCGCATTGGTCGCCTGCGTGCCGATCGATCCGGCGCCCTGCGACACGCGCACGCTGCCGATATTTTCGGAGCTGATGGCGCGGGTGATGTGCAGGCCGTTATGATTGCCGTAGCTCATGTCGCCCAGCGGAATGCCGTCGAAATTGAAGCCGAGCTGGGTCTGGCTGAAACTGCGGATGGTGATGCGCTGCGACCATTCATAATTGCCGAACGGGTCGGCCGCCTGGAAATTGACGCTCGGCAGCTTCTCGATGGCCTTGAGCGCGTTGGTGCCGGGCGTCAGCGTGACGATGTCCCGCGATTGGACTTCCTGCACCTGGCGGGTTTCGCCCCGGCCGAAGACGATGATGTTCGCGTCGTCGACGGCTGCGGCATCGGCGGGCGCGAGGTCCTGCGCGAAGGCAGGCGTGGCGATGGCGGCGGTCGACGCCAGCAGCAGAGCAGTGGTGATACGCATGGTAGCAAATCCCCCTTTCGGACCATTGATGGGGGTGCCCTAGCGACGGGATGTTGCGCTGCAATGTGAGTATTGTGACGCGCGCAAGTCGTTGTTATGACGATATGAATACAGGGGGCGGTGAGGCGTTTAGGCGCCGCACACGATCTCCAGGAAATCGGACAGCCGTACATGCATCCGCTGTGCCTGCGCCGCGATTTGCTGGGCATGTCCCTTGACCTCCGCCGCGCCATGCGCGGCGGTCAGCGCATTTTGATGGATCTGGTGGGCGTTGTGATGAATCTCCTCCGTCGCCTGGCTTGCCTCTTCGACATTCTTTGCGATCGCAAGAGTGGTCGCGCCTTGTTCCGCTATCGCGGTCACGATGGTGGCCGACAATTCCTCCACCGACCCGATCGCCTGGCGCATCTGCCCATGGCCGTTCAAAACATCCGATGTCGCCGCGCAGATCCTGGCCACGCGGTCTGAAATGCCGGCCGCCGCGTGCCGCGTCTGATCCGCCAGCGACTTGATCTCCGTCGCCACCGTCCCGAAACCTTTGCCGGCGTCTCCCGCCCGCGCAGCCTCGATCGTCGCATTCAGCGCCAGAGTGGTGGTGGTGCGGCCGATGCCGTCGATAAAGGCGATGACATCGCCAATCTCCTGCGCGGCCGCGTGCAGCAGGCGGGTCTGCGCTTCGCTGTGCGCGGTCCGTTCGACCGCCTGATGGGTGGCGGTGCGCACATGCTTGATATCCTGCTCGATCTCGGCGGAAGTATCGGCAAGCCCGCCCGCGCGCGCGGCGACCTCCGACATGTTGCTTGCCGCCTGAGAGGCAGCGATGGCGACGGCGCCCGAGCGCTCGCCATTTTGCGACGCCCGGTCGGCCATATGCTCGGCCGTGCCCGACAGCCGGTCCGCAATGGCGACGAGCGCGTCCGCCAGCGATTGCGCTTCGTTGCGGAACTGCGTGCTCGCCAGTTCCACCCGCTCATAGCGCGCGGCCTTTTGCCGGGCGGCCTCTTCATCCCGTCGGGCAGTCAGCTGCAGCAGATCAGCATTGTCCATGACGCCGCTGTATCGCGCGTCTTTCGTGACGATGACGCCCTCACCCGATCGTCCCGCCCGTGCATAGGCTTCGATGAACATGTCGGGAGAGCTTGTTTCCTCGACGATGGCGCACGGCCGCACATGATCGCCCAGATGCGCGCCATAGCTGGGGTTCTTCAGGAGCGCGTGGCCATAGGGATTGAACAGGATCAGCCGCATGTCGCGTTCGAACAGCGCGCCTATGGGGCGGGACTGCCGATCGACAACCGGCAGCATGCGCATGTGCGGATTGGCCTGGAAGATGTCGAGTGCGTCCGCCAGCTGCGACGATTGGTCGATGCTGATGCTGTGACTGATCGGAACCGATGCAGTCCCCCGCGCAGTCATGAGGTTCGGGCGATTGTCGGGAATATTGGCGTGAAGCATATGTCCTCCAACCGCCGAATTAGTCGGAGATGGTAAACACATCGTTAGGAATTATTTACACTTTTGTGACAAGCGGTCATCC